>JANMHA010000186.1:0-24438 GCA_031374925.1 Pirellula sp.
GCGAAAGTGCGCCTCGTTAACACACTTTCGCGGAGCGAAAGGCGACAATAGAATCACGGGCACGATTAAGAGTAGGATTAGGAGTACGAGTGGATCTTGACGCTGCTCGAAATCGAAAACCTGCTCGGCGGATGATTGAAATCCCTGAACCCGTAATGCCCTGGACCGGCAGTCGCAGTGAACGGCTTCGCCGGTACGCGTCCGAAATCACTCGCCCCTGTGGAGTGTGGTGTTCGCATATTCCTATGCTCAAAGACCAACCCGAATTGGGTTTGCCCATTCTCGAACCCTTGCTTGCCGACACTCAATACATCGGAAAGCGTGCCTTGCGTACCATTGACCAGCGATGAACGTGGCGAAAAACAGAGTCAGCAGCAATCGCGATTGGCTTAATCTTCACTGAGCAATTCATCGACTAGTTTTTCGATCGTTTTATCCACGGTGGCGCCCTCCCAGTTGAGTTCCCCCTGCCACCAAAATCGTATGTAGCCTTTCTTGTCGATGACGTAAACCGTGGGCCACATGGTGTTGGACCAAGCGTCCCAGTTGCTGCTCTTGACATCGATAAGCACTGGAAATTGGAAGCCCCTGTCCTTGGCCGCGTTTTGAACCTGCTTAACATCCCGTTCCGCGGATGTCTCCGGCGTCTGAATACCGATGACTCTCACTCCGCGATTAGTCAACTGCTCGTGCCAACGATTGTAGTGTCCAAAATTGGCAATGCAGTTGGAACATTGGAACGCGTAAAAATGGAGCAAGACCACCTTGCCTCGATTCTCGGCGAGTTTGGTCGCCGAACCGCCAGCCCAATGGCCGCTTTCTATCAGCTCTGGAGCGAGTGGATAAATCCGCGTCAGTTTCATGGTATCAAACGGAGTGCCCATCAATTTGCTGAAAGCAACTTTCTGAGGCTGTGTCAAAGTCTCGGCTATGCCTTTGGCTTCTGCCTCCTTGGCTGCCTGCGCCTCTTCCAGGAGCTTCTTGTCCTGGGCTTTTGGTCCTTGAAGTTTTTTCGCTACCCGATCCGTCGCAGAATACAATTCATTGAGTCGCGTCGTTTGCGTCTTGGTAAGCCCCACTGCCTTGCTGACATCGGGTCTTGCAAAAATGCGTGTTCCTTGCGACTGAAGCTCAATTTGCTTAAGCCTCTCTAGTTTTTCTGACGAAACGTACTTAGCCAATAATGGAATGAGCAAAAGCTCTTGATTGGCGATGATCTTGCGTTGCTCGGCTTCTGGTTTAATGCGAGATCGCCACCAAGGCCCATCAATCTTCGCTAGTTCATCCAAAAAGGCGGTAAGCGTTTCCCCTTCAAGTTGCAGTTCCTTCTGAACTTCTGGCGTGTGCACTAGCTTCAGTAGATTCTGCGGCACCACCGTAAGATCCGCGGAAATTGCCTGCAAGGAACTTGAGTCCACCGCCATAGAACTTGAAAAAGGGCAAATCGCAATTGCGACTGCAAAAAGCCACACAAAGTACTTCAACGTATCGAGTCTCTGGATCATGTAACACCAATCTTCTTACTGTCTTGCTTTTTGCCTGTCTTGCTTTTTGCGAAAGTGCTTGGAGCGATTGGGAGGCGTGCAAATAGTGTTCCAAGCCATTGCGATTGGAAAACGCGACAAAAAACAGTTTGTTTCCGTTCCGTGTTGCAGTTTGCGTTGCGGGTTTCCACGTCACTGTACGATTTCGCATCCACCCTTCGCCCCGTCTCCCTCAAAGCCGATTGAGACGCGTCCATCACCGCAGTTCTTACTTAAATTCCTTCTGCTTGCGAAAGTGGTGCACTTGGCAGGACAGACCGGAAAAGCATCGCCGATATCACGATTCCCTGGATCCATTCGATGGCAAACAACCAAAGGTAGACTGCGTGTTGTTGGTAGAAGGTGGATGGAACACTATGCTCCGCGAAGTTCATATTGCTTGTCAAATGAGCATGCCAAAGCGTTAAGAGCAGAATATTGGAGGCAAGAGTTGCAGATAAAATGCCCAAAGAAATACTCTGCAATCGAATGGACTCAATCCCCAAACAGACAAGAAACGCAACGGACAAGCCGTTGTGGATTCGGCTAACTCTTTGAGTGATAAAGCCTTGTTCAATGCTGCCAATCGCTTCGGCTCCAATCGGAACTACCACCGACGCATAAAAGAAAATGCCCCCCCACCAAGTAGCCCAAACCAAGAGGACAAGAAGTCTCCAGCTTGGCATTGCGAGGTTGGTTAATCGGATCAAGAGTTTGGCGATTCGGCTACCCAAAAATCCATAAAGGTTCGAGGCTCGTATCGAGTTTGACGCCTCAGAGGTTCGGCAGGAGCCTCACCCTCCCGAACCAAGTATTGTCTAATTGAGTCGAACTACTCACTCTTTTCAAAACGATAAATGAATTCACCACGCGAACTGTCTCGCATGTAATATATTTCCCCGTTTTGGTCTTCACCAAACGCCACCACTGGAACCCCCTTCTCAATGACTTGCTCATTGCGAGTGGCTTTTCCTGAGGATGGGTCGTACGTTAACGCCCATATGCTGCCGGTAACATAGTCTGCGTAAATGTATTTGCCTTTGAGTTGGGGGATGCGGTCCAAGTTATAGACGCGACCGCCGGTAATCGATTTGCCCGCGGTATGGTCGTATTCCCAAACCGGATCGATCGGTGCCGAAACACCATCCACCGCCGGACGATTTCCAAACGGGTGCGTCCCTTCGCGATTGCTCCAACCGTAGTTTCCACCCTTGGAGATGACATTGACCTCCTCAAACAATTCTTGCCCGACGTCACCGCACCACAAGCGTCCAGTCTTCTTATCAAAGCTAATTCGCCAAGGATTTCGTAAGCCATGAGCGTAGATCTCTGGACGTGTTCCTTTTACGTCAACCCAAGGGTTGTCGGCTGGGATTCCGTAAGGCAAACTGTTTGACTTGGAATCGACATCGATGCGGAGGATGGAGCCCAGCAATTGGCCACGATTTTGACCGGTTGCATTCGGATCGTTCCGAAGACCACCGTCTCCGAAGCCTATATACAAAAAGCCGTCGGGACCAAACTCAATGGATCCGCCATTGTGGTTTTGATACGGCTGGTCGACATCCAACAAGATTTCTTCGGATTCCGGATCCGCCTTGTTCGAATTGTTTTTGGCCATTCGAAAGCGAGAAACGATCGAGTGATTGTTTTCGCGTTTGGTGTAGCAAACGAACAATTCGCCGTTGTCTTTAAACTTCGGATGCAATGCCAAGCCCAACAGACCTTGTTCATTTGCGCCTGGATCCCACCAGCGATTTACTTTTTTCGAAATATCAAGAATCAAATTGGACTGTTGGACGTCAGGCTTATTTTCAAAGGTAAATATCCAGCCTCTTTGGTCGATTGCAAACAAGCGGTTGGAGTCCCCCTTGGCATAGGTAAGTTCCAAGACTCGAAGCGGCTTATTCGCATTGCCATCCTCATCCATCACATCCCAGCCCTGCCACTTCAACTTAGGAAATGCGAGTGTGCTCTTGGTAGCCAACGCACCATCCACGGGCTGCGCGACCGGGCGATCTTGTGGCAGTTCTCGCACTTTGATGTTTCTAAACGAGACCAGATTTCCATGGTCTTGCAAACAGATATGACCTTCGCCCGCCGCACCGAAGCCGGGGAAGTTAGCGAACTTGCTTTTTGAAACAAGCTCTTTCCATTTTTGGTCCCCGAGCTTGAACCGGTAGTAGAGCGCACCGTTCATAGAAACCTCGCACTGATTTGGATCAATGCGGAGAAATAGCTGATTCCACTCTCCTGCAGGACGGGTGGAATCGATTATCCCCGTCTCTTTGACCCAACTCGGTGCCGAAGGTTTGTATAATTGATAGAGCCAACCTGACTTCTCAGGATCATGACCAGCGACGTTATCTTGGATCTGAATTTCAGGTCCGCTTTGCCAAGGATTTGGGTTTTCTTCGGTAACGTGAAACATCAATCCGCTGTTCCCACCTTCCGAGATTTTATACTCCAACATCAGTTCAAAGTATTTGTACTTGTTCTTCGTAACGATGTCGCCGGCGCCCTTGCCTTCTCTGGTCAAAACGCCGTCGGAGACTTTCCAGCCATCGGAAAGCCCTTCCTTTTTGTAATTGCGCCAGCCGTCCGTCGATTTGCCGTCGAAAAGGAGTTGCCAGCCGCTCAGTGTTTCGGGCCGGGTCAACGTGTTGGCTTGTGTTTCCGCATGGGCCGATAATGGAACTGAACCAAAACTACCTATTGCGATGAGCAACCCAAAAAGGCTGCGCGATTTAGCAAATGGCATGAGAGAATTCCCCAACAATGGAAAATGGAAATGGAAATGGAAACCGAGAAGCGAGTCTAGGTGAGACACGATACTAAACGGTCTATGCTTCCGGGTCAATCACCGAGAGAAGTCGTTCCCACTCTACTTGCCCTGCATGGCGGGAAACATCTCGCGGGCCATTTGAATTGCAGCCGGCCCGACAAGCACCACGAACACGCCCGGGAAGATGAAAAGGACCAAGGGGAAGATCAATTTCACCGCCGTCTTCGCTGCCTTTTCTTCTGCGATCTGCTGACGTTTGATCCGCATTGACTCGCTTTGAACTCGCAACGCTTGCGCGACTCCAGACCCAAACTTATCGGCTTGTATCAACAACGAAGCGAGCGTTCTGAGATCTTCTACCCCAGTCCGGTAGCCGAGATCCTGCAGCACCGATGCACGCGCACGCCCCATTTGGAGATGCAGAGTACTCAATTGCAGTTCATCCGAGAGAACTCGGTAGGAAGCACGCATTTCATCCGAAACTTTCTTGATGCCTTGATCCAAGCCCAAGCCTGCCTCAACGCTTACGACGAGCAGGTCCAATGCATCAGGCAGCCCGAGCGTGATCTGTTTCTTCCGGCTCGAACGCATAAAATCCAGAACCAACTCGGGAAGGAAGAATGCAATCCCCCCACCGAGGACCGCTCTTAACAATACCGCCGAACCCAGTCCGTGCGTAAATGTCGTAATCCCTCCGGCAAGAAAAACCCCACCCAGTGCGGCAAAGACTTTGATCGAAAGAAATACACCGCTAGCCCCTTCCGTTCTAAATCCGGCCTCCGCAAGCCGTGATTTCAACTTGCCAACTTCTGCTTCCGTCTTGGGCTGCAGGTGTTTCGCTACAGAAGGCGAGGCCTGTTCAAAAACCCTGGCTAGCATGTCTTTCTTAGACTCTTTGGACTCCGTTCCTTTCCGCATGGAAACATTCATCATGTCCAGGCGATTTTCAGCAGCGGCCTTGTCGTTGCGATTGACAACATCCATCGCAAACCAAACAAACGATACCACCGCCAAAAACACGGTCACTGCAACGATGAGTCTGAGGTCGACGGCAGCCAAGATCAACACGATTTTCGTTCCTGCGGGAGAGTTAAGGAGTAAGGAGTAAGGAGTAAGGAGTAAGGAGTAAGGAGAACTGGAGAACTCGGGTATTGGAGTATTGGAGTATGCAAAAGCGGTGAAGAAGTGTTCATCAGTCTCTTACTGCTTACCGCTTGCAACTGACGACTGACGACGGCCACCTCTTATCACACTTTGATGTCGATGATTTTTCGGATCACCAATGCGCCCAAGAACTGCATCGCAATCGCACCACCCAAGAGCCACTGCCCCATCGGATCTGTAAATAACTTCATGACGTATTCCTTGTTTAGGAAAAGCATCGCTGTGAATAATCCGGGCGGTAAAGCCAAGAGAACAATTCCGGAAAGCCGGCCTTCACCTGTCAACGCTTGAATCTGGCCTGCTAATCTGTAACGAGCACGAACGAGATTCCCAATTTTGTCCAAAATTTCCGCCAAGTCGCCGCCTGTTTGACGTTGCAGGATGACCGCTGTCGCAAAAAACCGAAGATCCAAGTTTGGGATCCTTTGGGTCATCGATTCCAGCGACTGCTCGAGGGAAACGCCAAAGTTTTGTTCCTCAAAGCATCGTCCAAATTCTCGCGCCAATGGATCTGGCATCTCTTCTGCAATCAAACCAAAACCGGCTCCTAAGGAATGCCCGGCACGCAGGGATCGGCTCAACATCTCCAGCGCTTCAGGAAGTTGCATATTGAATTTATTGATTCGCCGCTTCTTCATCATCTTAACCCAGAAAAACGGGAGGAAGAATAGAATCAGCCCGGCGATCGGAGCTATGAACCACGGGATGGGAGCAAACAGACAGCCGATGGTCCCAACGCCCGCCATCCCCATGCACAGCAATGCGAATTTGGCTAGCGGTATTTTCATACCGGCTTGCTCTAACATGACCTTCATATTGAACTGCCGTGTCATCCATTGTTCAATAAAAGTCGTCGTGCCTTCCATTGGACTTCGCAACAAGAGCGAGTCGTCTTCGCCACCTTGACGGTCCTTTCGTGTACGGGCAGTTAACGATGACAAGCGATCCTCGGCAATGGAAGCTTCATCGCCTCGAACCATTACTGCAACAGCACCAATGATTGCAGCAACACAAATTCCGACAGAAGCGGCAATTATCAATACAATCATTCAGCTAAGCCCTCATCATGATGCGTTGGCGGAAAGCACTTGCTGGCAATCGAATGCCAGCGGACTCTAAACGAGGCATGAACGAAGGACGAACACCAGTTGCCTCGAAGTAACCGTGTGCCTTCCCGTTTTCATCTACCCCCTCTTGAACAAAGCGGTAGATGTCTTGCAATACGACTGTGTCTTGCTCCATCCCCTGAACCTCCGTGATATTCATCACGCGGCGTGGTCCACCCTGCAAACGATTGGCCTGTATAATCACATCGACCGCCCCCGCAACTTGCTGACGAATGGCTTTGATTGGCAAGTCGTAACCAGCCATCATGACTAGAGTCTCGAGTCTCGCGATAGCGTCTCGGGGTGAATTGGAGTGTACGGTCGTCATCGAACCATCGTGGCCCGTATTCATGGCTTGCAACATGTCCAGCGTCTCTCCCCCTCGACACTCGCCGATAATGATCCGTTCTGGACGCATTCGTAGTGCGTTGCGTACTAGGTCGGTGGCTGTTATCGCGCCAGTGCCTTCGATGTTCGCCGGCCGAGTCTCAAGTCGGACAACGTGTTCTTGTTGGAGTTGAAGCTCGGCCGCATCCTCGATGGTAACAACCCGCTGATCATTCTGAATGAAACTGCTCAGCGTATTGAGAAGCGTAGTTTTCCCAGAGCCCGTTCCCCCACTGATAATAATATTAAGTCGAGCTTTGATACAACCCTCGAGCAACATCACCATTTCGGGCGTAAATGCTTTGAAGTTGAGCAACCCCTCCAACTTGACCGGATTGGAACCAAATCGGCGAATTGAAACGCACGCTCCATCCAATGCAAGAGGCGGAATGATCGCATTGACTCGCGAGCCATCCTCCAACCGGGCGTCAACCATCGGACATGTTTCATCGACCCGTCGACCTACCTTGGATACAATCCGATCAATGATCTGCATCAGGTGCGCATTGTCCCGAAACTCAACATCGGTCTTCTCTAGCTGTCCACGACGCTCAACGAAGATGTTTTTGGGACCATTGATTAGAATATCGCTAATCGACGGGTCCTTCAGCAAGAACTCTAGTGGACCAAGGCCCAATGTTTCGTCGAGCACTTCATCGACGATTTTGTCCCGCTCAGATCGATTCAAAAACGTGTTTTCGCTGTCACACAAATGCTCGACAACCAAACGGATCTCGCGTCGAAAGGATTCTCCCTTTAGGTCCCCCACCCTGGACAAGTCGATTTTGTCGACCAGTCGCTGGTGCATCCGGCGCTTGATGATTTCAATTTCATCTTGTTTGGTTTGATCGGAGGTTCGGAGACTTGGATTGGCTGGTTTCATGGCTTCCTGCGCATCTGGACTCGGTCCATCACGAGATCGAAAAAAACTAAGTCTCTCATCCGGAGCCAAGCAAAAAGTCAGCCAATTGACCAACGTCTCTGCAGACCTGCATTGCACCTGCGGCTAGCAGTTCGCTCTCGGGACGAAATCCCCATGTGACTCCAATCGCGTAAACCCCACTCCCCAATGCAGTTTTCATGTCGGTGTTCGTATCACCGACGTAAGCGATACGATCGACATCTACCGCCAGTTGCTCCGCCAACCACTTTGCACTCGACGGATCTGGTTTGCGAGGAAATCGCTCGGTTTGCCCCAATACCTGCTCGAACCGAACATTTCCAAAGAAGTGCTTAACACAACGCTTGGTGAATGCATCCGCTTTATTCGAAAGAACCGACAAACTCACCGAGCGCTTGTTCAGTATTTTCAGCAGGTCCTCGATCCCGTCGTAGGGCTTTGACTGATTATTCCAACACCCAGAGTAGGCTAACTCAAAGCGTCGCATGCATTCCGATTTCAGCTCCGGCTGACTCTCGCATTCCGGAAGCGCGCGTTGAAAAAGCATCGCCAAACCATCCCCGACGAGTTCCTTGTAGGCCGAAACCGGATACGTCGGTTTGTCCAATTCCGAAAGAACGCGATTGGCCGCTGCGGCAATGTCTTCCAGCGAATCCAGTAAAGTGCCGTCCAGGTCGAAAATCACCGCCTCAAATTTCATCTTTTTTCATCCCATGGTTCGTTCGCGTTGCAGGCGCGACCAACTATGGAATGTCGGTCGCAGTTTGCTGTCTCGAGATGATATCGTAGAGATCCAGGTCTTGTCTTCCAGCCAACATCGCAAACAATTGCTGAATGCTTCGAAACGTATCGGACAATCCGACCCCAGCACCCTCTTCGATACCCCCGCCCCGCAACCTATAAAAACCAGGCTCTCTCGTGACAAAACCTGGACATCCCAACGATGGCGTTGGCCTGCCCTCCAACAACTCACTAGAAAGCGTTCCCTCTCGGCCTTGCGTCAATGCCACTACAGCGTCGCATTGCATCTCCACCGTCGAATCATCGTCTTTCAAGAACTTCAACAGATAGGTGCCCGCGTCGTTGCGTTGGATTTGTTCCACACCGAGCGATTCGATTGTGACCATGCTGCAAGACGGGTCCTGGCCCATTGCAATCAAAGCATCTTCAACGACACTGCCGTCATGGCGTCTGTCCGGGCGAAGGACCCATGTCAAGCGACTGTTGGCTTCGTTGCCGAATCGCTTCAAATACTCGATTGCAAATTGTCCGGCTCGAACGGACTGACCCAGAAGGCAAACATGTTTTCCAACAACCGATTTTGCCTCAAACTTGCGATCCAGAGGTGTATGAAACAAAAATGAATCTCGAAGTACACTTTCGCCGATCGCAAGGCCGCCGCCTGGACCTATGCCACACAGCCTTTGAGTCGCCCCGCGACAATCGATCACAACGTCTGCTCGAGAGACCCACGCCCCTCGGTGACGACCATCGACCAAAATTCGAAACTCGTCGTTGCATCTTTCCTGCCGATCGATTTCATCGGTAATAAACGTACGATAGCGTGAAACGTCCACCACCGGGCTTAGAAAATGTATGTCGTCAAACAGCAAGTCGGTCTTCGCAAGTGGCAGCAAGTACTCTTCTGCGTATGTACGACCTGTAAACACTTCGTCTGGCCTTCTCGGAACATACTCTGGATTCTGCGCAGCGATTGCCGCATGGCCCATCGAGGTGGTGCATTCCTTGACCGTTACGTGCAGCGGTCGATCATGCCAATCCAGCATACGATGCGCTACGCGTCGCTGTTCAAAGATCGATACGAAGTAGCCAAGAAACCTCGCGTAGATCGCTGCTTCAATCCCGACCGGACCGGCACCAATAATGGCGATCGTAGCTGGGGCTTCTACCTCGGGATCCCACTCCAATTGCATCACGGCAGCGGCACATCTTCTAATGCGAATTCAGCCGTTTGATCAACAACACTCCCTGGCGCCCGATACATGAACTTGCACCCTTCCAAACCCTTTTCGACGTCGAACAGATAGGACAATCCAATTTCTTTGTCGTTCATGCGGGTGGTCGACCAACCCACATGTTCGAGTCGCTTATTGTCTTTGTCAATCAAAAAGGCTTCATGCGTATTCGTCCAACCGCGAAACGCTTCGGCCGTTTGCCCCGGTGAATTGAGAGAAATGCCCACCAAAACCTCGTAAATGTCTCGATTCTTGCGAGCTTTCTCTAAGACCACTTTAAGGTTCCCAACCGTAGCCGTCTTCTTCCCTTCTTTCATCAATTCGTCAAATTCAAGCGTGGCTGGCTTACCCGGTATTGACACGAAAACTTTACCGTTCCACCGAATGATCTTTTTGGCCTTCCGTTCTGGTAGAACAAAATTCAATGCGACCTGCAATTGTGAACCACCAGCCGGCACAAACTCCGTTTCCTGTGCGTTCATTTTGGATTGCAACACTTGCCCATCGTCGCAAACCAGTTCCATGGTTTCCATTGGGAATTTAACAAAGACGGGTGCAAGTCTCGGCTCCCAAGAAAGCAACACCTGCACTTGCAATGTGCTCTGGGCCGGATCTTGAAGTTGGTAGGTCTTTTGTACGGTCAACGGCTCCATCCGAAAAACGCCTGAGTATCCTGCTGCCGCAATTCGAAGCGGTGCATTGGCTGCACGAGGAACAAGCTGAATGTTCTCGCCATCGCCGCCATACACAGTTAGTTCCAACTGGTCGACCACTTCATCAAACGCCTCCCAAAACGGCGTCGAATCAAAGTCCGTAACGACCTCTCGGTCCAAATTGGGAGCATCTCCTAGGTTGATGGTGTTGCCTGTCTCTTCTGCCATTTTGGTCAGCGCTTGCCGCCCAGTCATACTCCCACTCAGCGTCACGGTGGAAGGCATTGTGAATTCTTGCATTTCCAGCTTCTCAAGCGTATCGCGAAGGCGATCGATTCGCATTTTCCATTCAGCCGATGCGTCGGCTCCAATTGGCGGCAAAAACTCGATAACAAAAGGACCTAATGCAACCAGATCCGCCTCCGCTTGATCTCGTGTGGCTTGTTTCGGCGAATCCAAATCGGCAGAAAGTTTGGCAATTTTCTTTTCCAAAACATCGCGTTCCACTTTCGGTTTGGGGATTCGTTTTGGCCCAACGGTTCGATCTTCCGATTTCTCTTGACCCAATGTCAATTGAGAAGTGATCTGCGTGATCGAAACGATCGCAACGACCGCGACGGAGAGGAATAAGCTGGAAAATTGTCGACTTTTCATCGTTCAGTTCCGCCATTCAGTGCTGGTGAATGAGTTTCATTGGATCGGGGTACGCCAGGACAATCACTCATGACACGCATTGTACTCCAATCCGCATTTCGAAGACCAAGACTTTCGTCCGTCAATGGGAAAATTCATGACGGCCGCTACATTTTATTTGCCTCAAAATTGAGATAGGATCCTCCTTCTCATTTTTCTAGTGAGCCTCGTCTATTTCATTCCACCTACCCAGTCTTTGAGCATTTGCAAGGCTTTGTCATCAACCCGGTTTGTGGATAGTTGCGGCATCTGGCCAAGTCCACGAATGCCAACTCGGTGCAATAGTACAGACCGTTCGACGTCCCCTGGTGCAATGAGCTTCGCATCCGATTTCTCAAAATGATGATGAATTGGCTCGACATCGACGATGTTCATTCCCCGAAGCCCAGCGTTGTAAGCCAGATTCATCTTCGCATTGCCACCCCCTGCTTCAATGTGACAGTACGCACAATTGGAATGCAAAAAGGATCGTGCTCGCAGCTCAAGATTGGCCGAGGAATCGTGAGGGTCGACCAAATACAGATTCTCCGCTCCCGACTTACCCATCATGCCATTCACTTGAACACTCCTCTGGCCGTCACCCACTTTGAGCTTCGAGATGTGCGATTCAATCTCCTCTTTTGCGCTCCCATCGAGTTCCAATTGACGTCGAAGTTCATCCTGCGCTTGGGGTACCCAGTTGGTTTTTAGCACGCCCATGATTTCCAGTGCATCCAATTGATTTGCTTTGACACCGGCGCCATAGTCATGCTCCTTGTTCATTTGTACGGTGGTCAGGCCAAGCAAATAGCCTGCCGCTCGTGTATGACATACCATGCACTCAGTTCGGCTTGGATAACGCCAACTCTGCGATCGAAGCCCTGTCGCCTCGCGTATCGGAAAATCCTGATCACGTCCACTAGCGTCGACCAGATCCGCGTCGGTCCCGTCTTTATTCCATGCGTACGAGTACCCGACCCATTCCCCTTGCTCTTTGACGAGCAAGCGAGTCTCGATCCATTGTTTCGAAGAAGGGTTTCCAGCCACCCTTTCCAGCGCAAACGACTTGACAATGACGGTCTTTTCTGGAAACTGCCAAGCCCATTGGTCCGGGATTTCAATTTGACCACCCTTTGGCAACGCAATAAACCGCGATTTCATCGCCCCATCCGACCAGAACGGAGCGTTGACGCTGTACGGAACAAGTCCCTCTGCCACCTTGTGATCGTCGATCTCGTGCAAGAGCCCCGTTTCGCTAAGTAGTCGGGGAAAACGGCTTGCCCCCGTATCGGCTGGCGATGGTTCCAAATGATAAAGCCCACCCTGCTTGTCCCCTCGATGATCGACCACGATCAACTCGCCATCTGGGTCCAGCGAGATCGCCGAGATTTGAAATGGCGTATCGGCGATCTCACGATGCCAAACGATCGACTTGCCGTCGTGCTTAATAGCCCAAATTTTTCCCGTTGAATAATCGCCGTAGATATACGAGCCTTGCAAGGCCGGTAACTTGTTGCCGTAATAGACAACTCCGCCGGTCAGCGATCGCGATTCGCTGTGCGGATGATCGACCGTCGGCAACACGTGCGGAGTAGGCCCGAGCTTTCGTTTCGAGTAGAACGGATGGCCCCCTTCAAATACCGACCAACCATAGTTTGCTCCACGCTCAATGAGATAGACCTGCTCCCACATATCTTGACCGTTGTTGCCAACCCAGATGTGTCCGGTTTTTGGGTCGGTCGTGATTCGCCATGGATTACGCAGGCCGTATGCCCAAGTCTCCGGCACCGCGTCAGCTACGCCGACGAAGGGATTGTCAATTGGAACGGAATAGTTTTTGCCCGGTAACGGATGGTTGACATCGATTCGCAACACCTTGGCCAACATTTTGGTCATGTCCTGGCCCGTGACTTTCGCGTCCGAATCGGAGGTCCCATCACCCGAGGTGACGTACATCATCCCATCGTTGCCGAAGGTAACGGCGGCCCCGTTGTGACCATTCGAATCCCAATCGATGACCGTAACGTCGTCACCTGTCAATCCGAACGGAGCCGACCTCGACAATATATGTCGCACGATTCGACTCCGATTGCCTTGCCCCTCTTTCTTGCCGTTGCTTCCAATGTACATGAATCCGTTTTCGAGGAAGTTCGGGTGGAAGGCGATGCTGTAGGCAACCCCTTTTGTTTCTGAAAGGAGTTCCAATTCCGTAGGATTGGATGCATCGGTCGTACGCATGATCTTGGTGGGGCCATAGGATCCTTGTTCTTCGATGATGATGAAGCGACGGCTGCCCGGTTCCACCTTGACGTCCACCGGCCATTCTAATTTCACATCCGGGTAAGCGCGAACAGCATGGTAGGGGAGCGGCGGTTCCGGCGACCCAACCACTTTGGAATCGGCGAAGTGTGGCCGATCGCGAAGCGAGCGCATGGTGGCATTCGTTTCGCTGCTGGACGCGAACCGAAGGGACGCATAATCTTGGCAGCGATGAAAATCGAGTTTGGTCAGCGGCGCGCAACTGCTTAGTTCCGGGTTTTTGCCCAAGGTGTAGTCGTAGCGGCAAAGGGCCAAATGCCAGACTTCATCGAGTTCTGGTCGGCCACCTGTGGGCATAAAATCGATCCACGGGATCTTGCCCTCGACCGACCAAGATTGATCGCGATCATCGCGTTGGTTCAGAGTTCCGTTTCGGCGGACGGCTGTCTTCCAATGAAAGTCGTTCGTCGACTTGAGGGCTTCAAAGCCGCCACTTTTTTGGTCGGGGAGGAACATGTCCATTTCCGTTCCGGCCGCGTTGACTTGAAATTCGTAGTAGCCATTGGCTTGCAGGCTTGGTTTTAGAAAAATCTCGAAGACATCATTATTCCACGTTTTGCCATCGTGTTCAGTTATGTCCGCGAAAAGGTCATGGTCTTCCAACTCAGCGAAGAAGTAAAGATATTGTCGGTCCCATAGCAATCGGGCTCGGGTTGCCGATTTTGGCACCGGCGCTGGGCTGGCTGGGATGCGAAATCCATCGAGGACGGTTGCCTTGGTCCAAGCCTCGTCATCGGCGTTTCCATCGATCACGATAGGCCCATGCGCCCAATGGCATACGTACTCATCACCTAAGACATCTGGTGATATCACGGTCATCGCAAGCCATAAGCAAGCTTGCATCAGTAACTTGTATCTAGACTCGTTTGGTTTTGCTATTTTTTGCATAATGGCAATTCTATCGTGGATAGTCGCCTTTTGCTCCGCAAAAGTGCGTTAACGCGATGCACTTTCTCCGAGCGAAAGGCGACAATTGCGTGTGGCACGCCCTGCGTGTGGCACGCCCAAAGCGAAGCGTGGGCGTGAGAACTGTGGCAAATGACACTAGCCAGCGACCCACCACGCCCTTCGTAAACTCAGGGACGTGCCACACGATGGTGGGCTGCTTGCTAATAAGTTCACACACTACGAGCGAAAGGCGACATTCGCCGTCGATCCATTCGGCGACGGGCGTCTCGTAAGAATCCTTCTGGCTATGCCGACACAGAATGGCAGACAGCTTACCATTGCCAAGAATCTCGCCGGCCAATCCCCAACCGATTGCCACCAGCCCCATCGGCCATCTGGGATCGGCTCCGCTAAAATCGATCCGGCCTCCATTCGTGGAAGCGATCTCACCACTCGCCCGTCGCCGTCGATCCAGGCCGAGATACCCAAGTTAGCGGCAACCAACATTGGCCTTCTGTTCTCAACCGCCGCTAAAATCGCGTTGTTGAGGTGATGATCGAGAATGCTGGAACCGCGAAACCATCCATCATTCGTAATATTGATCAACATGTCCGGCGATTTGCCCTTCGCAGTCAATTTCCTGACATGCGAGTGAATCAAATGCGGTAGTACATCCTCGAAGCAGATGCTTGTTGACACTGTTGCGCCAGTCTCCAATTGCCATGCCATTGGCTCTTCGCCGGCTTCAATTCTCCCCATACCAATCAGGCTGAGAAGTCCCGGAAAACTTGACACTATCGGAATGTATTCCCCAAACAAGACCAGGTGTTGTTTGGCATAATACTCACCAGACAGGCCGGCTTGTGGATCGACCCATAAGGCTGCATTGTACTTGCTCAATTGGCCAGATCGCAGCTTTACAGCATCGGTACCAAGTATGAGTTTTGGCTTTCGCGTGCCAAATATCGAGAGGATCCTTTTCAGCTTGATTTCCTGTTGAGAACTCCACTGAGCAAAATCTCCATCCGATAAGTTTAACACAGATGGTGGGATCGGGGCGTTATCGGAATCCAACCATGGTACTCCACCACTATAGGTGCTCTCGGGCCAAACCACCAAATGCACTTCTTTCGAAGCGTTTGCCTGTGCAGCTATCGCTGTCTGTTGCTCGTACCGTTGCCATCCGAGCACCATATCATCCGCGTTACCGTCGAATTGTGTAGGCATATCCTCTTGGATTAACAACACCATCCCTAGTGGCTTGATCGGTTCTTGGCTGGCGATCCACTGGTCATGGGACCGCATTGACCAAATCGAACCGAAAACAACAGCCAGCACGAACATCGTGTAAATGGTATTCGCAATAACAAGTCGCCTGGATTTCACAACGTCCCAAACGACCCGATTCCAAACCGCCCAACTCAGCCATTGATAGAGCACGGCTCCCGCAAACATGACGACAAAGCTAATGCCATAGCCTCCAAAGTACGAGGCACCCGGCAGAATCCATGGCCAGGGAGTTTGGCTATGGGCTAGCATGCATGCGGCGAACCCGGTCACGAAGTACGCGCGTATCAACTCGCAGCCAACCCAGGCCGTGGCTGCGGCCATTGGCATTGGAAAACTCCAGGAACGATTCAACGCCCGAGCCATCGCAACGAACATCGGCAAGTAGACCGCAAGATACAAGGACAAGGCGATCCAACCGGCGTAGAGCGGCCAAAACGCCAACCGAATCCCTTGCAAAAGTGCAAGCCACATGAGGGAGCCAGCCAACCAAATTCTCCAATATTCTGGGCGTGTCGGCGGACGCTCTTTTGCAATGATGGCCACCCAACAAGCCGAAGCCAGATAACCGGCCCATGGGAACTTCATCGGCGGCAACGCAATCCAATAAAAAAAAGCGCCCAACAACGCAAGAAACCATGTCTGGCTGAGTCGATCGATCCATCGGACTTCATCGAGAAACTGGTTTTTGCTCTGAGTTTTCTTTGACAATTTGGATCCATCCGTTTCTTGTTGCATTAAGTTGCGTTTCCCAAAATTGCTCCGAGAATGTCGGCGTATTCGCAGTTGGAAACCGTCCGCACGTGCCCCATCCGGGTCGGCAGTATGAAGTTCAGTTTGCCGTGCTCCGTCTTTTTGTCCATTTGCATGGCCTCCACCAGTTCTTTGGCAGGGACTTCCAAAAAGGCGGTTGGGAGTCCGAATTTGCGAAGCAAAAACGTCTGTCTTTTCTGTAATGCACTTGGCCAGAGTTCAAGACGCAAAGCCAATTGCCCCGCCATGGTCATGCCGATGGAAATGGCCTCACCATGCAGGAAGCGACCGTACAAAGTCTTGGCTTCGATCGCGTGCCCAAACGTGTGGCCATAGTTGAGAATGGCACGTAGACCCGTTGTCTCGCGTTCGTCTTGCGAAACCACTTGGGCTTTCAACTCACAGGACCTGCGCACAATATGCTGGATATGCTCATGACTTCTCGCCAGAATAGCGTCGGCATTTTCCTCCAAAAAGTCAAAGAACTTCTCATCGAGGATAACGCCATACTTCACGACTTCTGCCAACCCGCTCCTGAATTCGCGGTCGGGCAAGGTATCGAGCGTCGCCGTATCGATCCACACCGCATGCGGCTGCCAGAACGCTCCGATCATGTTCTTGGCCTCTGGCAAATTGATTCCGGTCTTGCCTCCAACGCTGCTGTCGACCATTGCCAATAGAGTAGTCGGGACCTGAATGAATCGGAGGCCACGCATATAGGATGCGGCAGCAAACCCGGCTAAGTCGCCGACCACGCCGCCACCGATGGCCACGATCACACTTTTGCGATCAACCTTTTCCTCAAGCATCCGACCCCATAGCATCGACAAACTCGTTATCGACTTGTTTTCTTCACCACTGGGAACCACAAGCATAGCGATCCGCTTCTTGGATCGAATCAAGCACTCTGCGACCGTTTTTCCAATCGTCTCAACGATGCGATCATCGCAAATGATGATGGCATGCGACCAGCCAGTCACCAACTCGGTGAGCGACTCCGCCATTCGATCTAGCGTTTGCGTACCAATGAAGATCGGATAACTTCGTTCGGCCAGTTTTACATCGACTTGTTGCATGACCTATTTCGATTCCTTCTCACGATCCACCGCAAGCACGACTCGCGAGTTGCAAAGGTAGTCATGCAATGACTTGCGACCTTGTAGCAACAGGATTAGGGCCGAGTCAACACAAAGAAACAAGACCAGAATGACCTCCAAGACACGGCTAAGAAAGGGATTGCTGGAATTCACGTAAAAAGCCAAGGGCCAGAACCAAGCAAAGGCATTTCGGAGAACTTCGCGAGCCACCAACTGCTCCCTTCGAGGCGGCAAACCGTTCGCCTCAACGATTCGAAGCTGAAACAAATATCTCCCGATCGATCGCCAACCGTGATAAACCATCGTTAGATAAACGCCGGGTACAATCAACGAAACAAAGGCCACAATTGGCGTAGTCCATTGATAGTTTCGAAGGGTCGCAAAGTCAGCCAGGCTCGAATTCAATAGGAAAATCAAAATTGCAAAGGGCGCGATAAAGAATAGTAAAACCGTTTGATCAATGACATACGCTACTGCGCGAGACGCGACTCCGGCCGTAGTCGTCGATACTGGCTCGATCGACTTCAATTCGGACAAAAGCGCATCGTAGGTGGCAAACCTGTTTTTCGGGTCTTTGGAAACCAAGCGTGTGATTAGGCAAGCAAACTCACGTGGAATGGAATTTGGCCAGACCGGCGGAAACACAACTTCGGCCGTTAGGTGGGTTTCAATCCGCTCGCGAACCGTAGTCCCTACAAGCTCAAACGGCAAGCGACCAAATACCAGTTCAAATAGGGTAATGCCCAATGCGTACATGTCGGACTGGATGCTGATGGGGCTGCCTTGTATTAGCTCAGGAGCGACATAAGCAGGCGTTCCGGATACGGTGGTTGGTTGACCGGGCTCATTCTGAATCCTGGAAAGTCCAAAGTCAGAAAGTTTGATTCGCCCTCCGCCTGCCATCAGCAAATTGGCCGGTTTGATGTCGGCATGCACAATTCCAAACTGCGAAGCATGTCGCAATGCCGATACAACTTGAATGGCGTAACGAATCGCGTCGGCATAGGGAATGACACCATCGGAATTGAGTTTTTCCGAGAGAGTCGGGCCCGTTAACAACTCCATGGCCAAGAAGGGCTCTTCGTCTTGACGACCGACGTAATAAATCGTGACCACGTTAGGATGATTCAATCTGGCCTGGGCGACCGCTTCCCGTAGCATCATCGCAATGCGAGAGTCGACGCAGTGATTTGCATTCCGCATGATCTTGACCGCAACGTAGCGTTGCAAGGATGTGTCCAACGCGCGATAGACGGCTCCCATCCCGCCGGATCCTAACTTACGATCGATTCGAAAGTGACCATAGAGACGGTTGATAAGGTTTTCGCCCCCGTCCAATTCGAAGTGATGTACCTCCTCGTCCTCTTGGAAATTGGTGATGGAAACCGTCGCGCTCATCGCATGCTGAATGGCTTCGGACTGTACAATACGTTTGCAGGTCGTGCATTCGCCACCCAAGGTTGGATCCACGCGAAATTCCGTACCACAGGCGCAATGGTAGACAAGCCCTGGTTTGGCTAAAATCGGGTCCTTGGAAACGGGAGTTGGCTGTGTGGCGGATTCCATTCGTTCAATTGTACACCCTATCAGTCTGATCCAATTCAGGCTTTCCATTTTTCACCGGTCACCCACCAAGAATGCCGAAACTGGACCGATCAATCTTCGAGCAGCCTACGCTTGAGTTGGCAAAAAACCTGCTGGGTTGTCGTTTTATGCACGTTCTGGATTCCGTAAAAATGGCTGGAATCATCGTTGAGACGGAGGCTTATCTTTGGGAACCCACTATGGGAGCATCAGACCACTCCTTAAAGCGAGATCTCTACTTTCGACCAACACCACAGAAAGTTCCTGACTAGATGAGAATCTGGATTGATGCGGACGCCGCTCCACGCGACGTCAAGGAACTCGTTTTTAAGGCTGCAACACGACTCAAGCTTCCCGTCGTTTTGGTTGCAAATCAGTCGATATGGCTTCCGCCAGGCAATTCACTTTTTTCCAGCGTGACCGTTCCTGATGGAGCCAACATCGCGGATAAGTACATTGTCGATAATGCCGAAGCGGGCGATCTGGCAATCACTGCCGATATTCCGTTAGCCGCACAACTCGTGGACAAACAAGTGTTCGTCATTGATCCACGCGGCGAACAGTATGACGATCGAAATATGGCCGGCCGGCTGGCGGCTCGCGATCTTTTCGATGCAGCAAGAGGAGCTGGAATGGAGTTTTCGGGGCCTGCCCCATATGGCCCCAAAAACCGGGTTGCCTTTGCATCAACCTTGGACCGCATCTTGACGCGCGCTATTAAGCTCAAACGAACCTAACTTACTTGAGCGTGCTAAGATGC
Organism: Pirellula sp.; assembly: GCA_031374925.1. Classification (GTDB taxonomy): domain Bacteria; phylum Planctomycetota; class Planctomycetia; order Pirellulales; family Pirellulaceae; genus JBKCUI01. The sequence goes on from JANMHA010000186.1 coordinate 19,856, forward strand.
TTAGCTATTTAGAATCCGAAACAGAAACAATTTGGAAACACGAACGAAATGAACGAACCTATATTCAAGAAATACACGGATCTAGTAGAAAACGGGACCGACTTGATGGGTATCATGCGAAATCAAGGAAACGAAATCCGTGGTTGGCTCGGTACGCTTTCCGAACCGGATTCCATGAAAATCCATGCGCCGTACACATGGACACTAAAAGAAGTCATCAACCATCTATCGGATTGCGAGCGGGTCTTTTCGTTTCGAGCGCTGTGGATCGCTCGTGGCGGTACGATGCCGCTGGTCCCGTTCGATGAGAATGAGTTTTCGAACCGCGCTTTCGCGAATGAGCTTTCCCTAGAACGGCTGGCGACTGAGTTTAACGCGATTCGACAATCGACTATTGCCTTGTTCGAGAATCTGCCAAAGTCCGCATGGCAGAACGTGGGCCAGGCGTTTGGTCATGATATCTCAGTTGAGAAACAGGCGACGATCTTGGTGGGGCACGTTGCTCACCATTGGAAAATTCTTAAGCAGCGCTTCTCATTCTGACCAGACCGCAAATTCGTTGCCGTCAAGAACGCCTTCAGCGTTGGATCGCTACCTTGGCGATCGCTTCGCAAGCCATCTCGATTTGCTCTCGAGAAACGTCTAGGTGTGTGACCAATCGGACGCTTTGAGAACCGAAAGGTAGCGAGAGAATACCATGTTGCTTCAGCGAATGCGAGAATTGTGCAGCCGTCCCCCACGCGTTCGCAATATGGAAGATGACGATGTTAGTGTCCGGCGCTTCGTCGCTGAGACAAAGTGTTTTGCATTGGCCAATAGATCGGGACAACAACTTTGCGTTTTCATGGTCCTGCGACAAACGCGCCATTTGGTGTTCGATCGCATACAGAGCGCCAGCCGCGAGAAATCCGATTTGCCGCATACCACCGCCGAAGAGTTTTCTTGCCCGTCGGGCTTTTGCAATGAACTCGCGGGAACCGGCCAAGCAAGAGCCAACAGGAGCGCCGAGTCCCTTGCTGAAGCAGACGCTGACTGATTCAAATGGTTCTGAAAAGTCTTGAAGGGGGACGCCTGTTGCGACCGATGCGTTGAAGAGCCTCGCACCATCCAAGTGGGTTTTAAGACCTTCGGCGTGGGCCCAATCGCAGAGAGAGTGGATACGTGCTAGGGAGTAGATTTTGCCAGCACCTCGGTTGTGCGTATTCTCCAGGCAGAGCAATCGCGTGCGCACGGTGTGTTCATTATCTGGGCGCACGCTGCCGATCAATTGATCCAGATCGAGCAAGCCGTTCTGACCCGGAATGGTCTTGGCGACTAAGCCGCTGAGCTGTGCAAAAGCTCCCTGTTCATAGTTGTAAATGTGGCATCCCGCGTCACAAATGAACTCGTCCCCAGGAATGCAATGGACTCGCAAAGCGATTTGATTGGTCATGGTACCACTAGGCATAAAGATGGCGGCTTCCTTGCCGAGCAATCGAGCGGTAAGTTCCTGCAATTCCACGGCGGTTGGGTCGATATCGATGACATCGTCACCGACGGGTGCGTTCATCATGGCTTCCCGCATGCCCGGTGTTGGTTTGGTAACAGTATCGCTTCGAAGATCTATAATTTGCATGGTGTCCTGTAAATGAAGTCAGCTTTCCGGCCAAGGTCTTCTCGAGTAAGTCACCCTCCCCTCGCTTCCCCTCGCTTCGCGAGACCCTCCTGGAAGGGAGGATGGCCAAGTCGGATTCCCCCTAGGAATCGGGTGCTACGGGCTGTTGGTGGAACGTCCAGAAGCGTAATATACTCTTTCCCGGCGGGCACGACCTCTCAAACCCACATCACCGCATTAGGACTAAAACATGAAGAATGCCTCGATCCAATCCTTGATTGACAGCGGAACAAACCTATATTTGGACTCCATTGATCCTACCTTGGTGGCCCAGAACCTAGCCTGGGGAGCGGTCGGAGCAACCAGCAACCCGATAATCATATCGGCTCTCATTCGCACAGGACGGTTTGACGAATCCATAGTGAACTACGTGGATCGCGGCCAAGACGACTTGTCCATCTGTTGGAGTTTGACCGATGAACTAGTAAGCGAAGCTCAAAAAGAGTTTCACCCAGTTTGGGAAAGAACAAAAGGGAACGCCGGTTGGGTGAGTTTCGAACTCGACCCGCTTCTAGAAGATCCGGCAGTGAATATGCCGCATGCCGAACGGGTTGCCAACTACATTTCGCTTGGCAAGAAATGGGCCTCCGGCCATGACAATCGGATGATCAAGGTGCCAGCCACGCCGGCAGGACTGGATGCGTTGGAGGAACTGGCTGCGGCTGGAGTTACGCTGAACGTCACGTTGATCTTTTCGATGCGGCAGTACGAACTTGCACGGGATGCGGTCTGGCGAGGTGCAAAACGCCGCAAATCGCTCGACTCCTTCAAAAGCGTCTACAGTATTTTCGTTTCGCGAATCGACCAATATACATCCGATCATTGCAAGCAACTTTCGGCCGAGGCTCAAGGTCAATACGGAATCCTTAATGCAAAACGGATTTGGATGGCCAACCAAAAGTTTTGGCAGGAACACGCAACACCCTTGCAACAAGAAATCATCTTCGCGAGCACTGGGACAAAGAACGCAGCCGATGCACCTTGGAAGTATGTTTCAGCCCTTGCCGGTTCGGACATCCAAACCAATCCACCCGATACGAACGCTGCAGTTTCCACGAGCAATCAAATCTTCACCCGCAGAGTGGACGAGATGATCGGCAACTCCATCGCGGAGGAGCTCGATGCGGCGGTGGATGTTCCACACATGGAAAAGACTCTCATGGAACAAGGTGTTGCCAAATTTGTTGCCCCACAGAAGCAACTGATTCAAACCATCCAAGAAAAGCGTGGTGCTTTGTCCCGTTCCTAGCAAATGTGGCACAAGTTGGCACGGTTGAGCGGGAGCTCGCTTCCCCTCAACCTTGTTTTGGCGTCCTATGTCCCAGGCTAACTGCCGCCCACCGGGGTTAACAAAGGGTGATTGTTAAACCCCGTTTAGCTCGCTCAACCGCTATGCCTTTCGACCTAGTACATAGTATGTCGTTGCGCCCAAACAGATGCCGCCGCACGCGGCGTTGGGGCTTGGAATTGCAGGCTTGCAGGATGGATCAACGATGTCAATGAAGATTGGGATTCGAGCCTGGATTGACTTTGCGTTTCGCAAGATCTTTGGCAAACCTGGAAATGAAATCTGTCTCATCAGTCTTCTCAATGCCGTACTGCAATTTCGTTATCCTGTTATTTCAGTCGAGTATCTCAATCCGTTCGGAATGAAGGATTTCGAAACCGACAAGCTGGTTTGCGTGGACGTAAAGGCAACCGACCAGCGTGGCAGGGTTTTTGTCATCGAAGTCCAGATTGTGGTTCAATCGAGTTTTGCCAAGCGGGCTGTCTTTTACGCTTGTGAGGCCTACACGGATCAGCTTCGAGTGGGTCAAGGGTACAGCGATCTCAAAGCGACGTATTCGATCTGTTTACTGATGCGGAATTTGTGGGAAGATGATCAGCTTCATCACCAGTTTCGGTTGGTTGACCGTGAGAGCGGAAGGGTATTGGAGGATTCGATCGAGATTCACACGGTCGAGCTTGCCAAGTACAATGGAGGTCCAAGTGACGTTCGCAGTGCGAGTGTCCTGGAGCAGTGGGCCTATTGGATTAAGAATTCGAGTGAACATACTGTCGAAGAACTTCGCGAGTTGCTTCCAGGCTTGGAGTTTCTTAGGGCGACGGGTGAGTTGAATGCGATTCGAGAGATAACGGAGGAAAAACAGATGTACGATGCAAGAGAGAAAGCCAGTTTGGACATACAGTCCAATTTAATTGATGCGCGACAAGAGGGACGGCAAGAGGGACGGCAAGAGGGTCGACAAGAGGGTATTGAAATAGGCGAGCAGCGTGGCGAACAGCGTGGTAAGCTTAAAGCAAGTATCCAGATTTATGAAGGTCTTCTTGGAGACGCGGTAACTTCCGACGACGACCTTAACAATCGATCCCTAGAAGCATTGGAGTCGATGGTGACGCAACTGCAAAAGCGACTTCGCGACCGCACTTCGTAGCTTCAGTTGCTACTTACCACGCTTGTAGAGCCGCGATCAAACCATGGCGGAAACCGCAGAACGACTCGACCTAGCCTCGTCAATCGCTGCTTGGTGTTAACGGTCGATGAATCGCGTGAACACGCCAATGGAGCTAGGTCCCGCATCGATTCGGCGGGAGCCATCCCTGGGCTGATAAAAAACTCGGGTTGTGGAGCATTTAGAGTTGCGCAACTTTTCAACCCGAAGGGATATCAGACAGTAGCCGGTGGTTGAGCGGAGCGACACCACCGGAAAAAGATTCGTGCCGTGCGTTCCGATCCTGAAAGGATCGCAGAATCCTTGACCCTTTCAGGCAACGCTGTGAAGCATTTTCGTCCGATCGGAGCTTGCCTCCCGTCCGATCGGAGCTTGCCTCCCGTCCGATCGGAGCTTGCCTCCGACGGACGCCGTTTTGGCGTACTAAAAAGTGCAGCTCAGACCTTAAAGTACCGCACTCCGCTCCCGCCTCGACC
>JANMHA010000188.1:0-8354 GCA_031374925.1 Pirellula sp.
CCCCCCCCCGTCCCCACTTGTTCCACAAAAAAGCTTTACATTAAACATAAAACCCCCCCCCCCCCCTCGCCCCCCCCCCCCCGTCGCGGTCCCACCCGCCAGCGCAGGGCGGTGGTTCGCGGGCTGTTACATAGGACGCCAAAACAAGGTTGAGGGGAGGCAAGCTCCTGCTCAACCGAAGCGAATTGTTGGTGAAAATGCTTCACAGCGTTGCCCAGTCCCTCTCGATGCGTTGTGCTTGAAATTTGTACCCCCCCTAAAATAGCAGACTTGCAAAAGCATGAGAAACAGTTGGGTAATCGCTGCTCGTATTTGGAAGCGGCCAAGTCCAAGTGATTAAACGTTTGAATTTGCAATTGCAATTGGCCAACGTGACAACGTTTGTACTGCCATCGCGTCCGCCAGCGTAGGTACAAACACAATGGCTTTTGAAAAGGGGACTTGGTTCAAGCGAACGTCGCCGGCTATCCGCCACTCTTGTTCGTCCCGCCAATCCTGGGAACCAGGCTCATTGGAAACAACTTGGCAAAAATCCAATACTTCGCAACTAGCCTGTTTGGCAGCGGCGCGATCCATGTAGGCGACTTGCTTGGCACCATTGCTTTCAAGCCATTCACGATTGATCATGATTCCATAAGGCTCCCAATCCCAACGCGCTAAATGAGGCTGGAATCGTCGCATCGATAGCAGCTCGGTAATCTCGTTGCTCGAAAAACAGACGGTCTCCGTTCTTCCTCGGCGAAAGTTATTGGTTGCGATCAATCGTTGTTGCTCTAGGATTCGTTGCAGAGTTCCAAGCACCGACGGTTGTTCTTTCCAAGGACTATGAAGCAACTCATCGTGAAACTGCGCAACAGATTGGTCTGGCCACGGCCCTCGTCTGGATCGCGTGCAATGAACCAAAAATTGTTGCTTGGTGTTCCGCAACAATCGAATCGGAAATATAGGCTGATGGGTTTGTCGTTGGAATGTTTGCAACGACCTTCTACCCTCGCGGCTAGTTGATACTGCATCCACTGATCGATCGACCAACGCAGGTGTTCTGGTATTCAACCAACCGATTGCGCCGCGGGCTAACCAGTCCATTCGTTTTGGTCCTGATGACTTTGTGCGGGATGAGCTTGCGTGGTTCGTAGGGAGCGACAAATAGGTCGATCCTATTGGAATATCCAAACAGCCGAGTCGCCTTTCCAACAGACTTGCGATCTTCCCGCCTTCGCGGAGCTCGAGTACAAACAGGTGATCGGACAAAAAAACAGATGCAAGGTCGTGCTGCGGCGGATCCCCCTTGGTCTTGGTTTCCGCGCTTAGCAGCCATAGAATTCCGCAATCGCATGCGTGAGCTAAGCCGTGCGACTTCCCTTCGGTTGGCTGATCCCTTTCCAATCCATCGCGGACCTGAATCACTCGAAATGGAATTTGAAAGCGCTTGCACGCGTGAATGAGGATGTCCGAATAGGGAGTCGCGTCGGCGCAGAGAATTCCCCATCCCTGCCTTTGTGCCAAATGCAAAGCGGACTGGAGCGATTCTTGCCAATCCTGGCTTCCGTATCCGTGTCGACTGCTATGCGAAGAAATGACTCCGAGCCATTCGCGTGGCGTAGGGCTACTGCGATGCGATTCAATTTGAAAAGCAAACGATCCGAGTAGAGCAGGTAGAGCATAGGACCAAGGGATCGGAAACCGTTCGATTGGAATACCTGTTTCATGCAATGGTTTCATGCGGTCGGTCAACCCTCAAATGGTGGAGCTGGACCACATTAATATAATGTGGCAACGGCTCTCCGTGACGCTGCATTTACTCCGCTACGAATAGGTTGTGATTTTATTCGCAAGATGCGAATCTTTGTCGCCTTTTGCTCCGCAAAAGTGCGTTAACAAGGCGCACTTTCGCGGAGCGAAAGGCGACAATAATAAAACCACAGCCGTGGAGCGTTGGAGGCACGAAAGCACAGAGCTGCCACACAGCTTGATGGACTAACTGTTTTTTTGATTGATGACCGCGAATGCAAGCCGCTGCAGTTCGACGGCCAAATCCACGTCCACTACGGTTAGGCCGCTACCGGGAGTGCGTACGGTAACGGGCGCGAAATTCAGAATCCCGGTTACGCCAGCCACCTCAAGCCTTTGTGCCACCAATGCAGCCGAACTCGCAGGCACAGCAAGAATCGCGAGATCCACTTTCTCTGCTTCCACAACCGACTCAAGATCTTGAAGCGAACGTATCGTGAGGGCCCCAAGCACAGTGCCAACCTTTTCGGGGTCGCTGTCAAATATGCCAGCCAGACGGAAGTTTTGTTGGTTAAACCCACGATATCCCGCTAAGGCTCTACCCAAGTTTCCGGCCCCAATCATCACCACGTTCCAAGACCGATCGGTACCTAAGATGGCTTGAATGGCTTGGGTGAGGCTGGAGATATTGTAGCCAACTCCCCTCTGTCCGAACTGCCCAAAGCACGATAGATCTCGTCGAACCTGTGAGTCATTTAAGCCCAATCGTTTGGCAATTGCACTGCTCTGAATGCGGTTCTGGCCAGAACGGTGTAGCTGCTGTAACTCCCTTAAATACAATGCCATGCGAGTTACGGTAGCAGCGGAAACAGTGGGCGGTGCGGGAGCGTCCACATTTTTCCGGCCCAAGTTCTGTCGATCGTCTTTGCCAGGAGGCAGTTCAAGTGCCATTATCGGGCCAATACGGGCTCGCTATTGGCAGCCCGAAAATATTCTGGGGCGATGGACTGCAAATGCTCGGCGCATTTGTCGACTGCGTAGAGGATCTGTTGGTTGGTATGCGTGGAGTTGATGAAGAACCTTAAGCGAGCGGCCGATTCCTCGACTGCCGGATAAAGTATTGGCTGCACATTTACGCCCGAATCGATCATGCGCCTTGACAGCTGCAGCGCGTGCAAGGAGTTACCTGTGATAATGGGGATGACAGCCGTTTCGTCACTGTTGCCGGTGTTTAGGCCTCGCTTCTTGGCCTCCGTTAAAAAGAGGCGGGACGCATCTTTGAGTCGAGCAACTCGCATCGGCTCTCGTTTCAGCAATTGAAGCGATGCAATGGCGGCGGCTGTGTTGCTGGGCGAAAGTCCAACGCTGAAGACGAAACCGGGGGCCGTGTATTTTAGGTATTCCACCAACTCTTTTCGACCGGCAATGTAACCGCCACACGAACCAAACGACTTGCTCAAAGTTCCCATCCAAATATCCACATCGGTTGGATTGACACCGAAGTGCTCAGCGATACCGCGTCCGTGAGCGCCCATGGTTCCAATCGAGTGAGCTTCGTCCACCATTAGCCAGCATTTATGCTTCTTGCAAACCTCAATGAACTTTGGAAGGTTGGGGAAGTCACCGTCCATACTATAGACTCCCTCGACGATGACCAAAACTCGCCTGTAGCGAGTGCGCAATTCGGTGAGCGCTTCGTCCAACGCGACGAAGTCGTTGTGAGAGAATGCGCGGCGTCGGCTGCCGGACAAAATGGCGCCTTGAACAATGCTGTTGTGCGAAAGGGCATCATGCAGGATCAAATCCTGTTGTCCAACGATGTGCCCAATGACCGTTTCGTTAGTCGAATGCCCGCCAACCATTACGACGGAATCCTCGACTCCGATCCAATCGGCGATCAATCGTTCTAATTGTTGATGGATGTCTTTTTCACCACTAACCAAGCGAGATGCCGAAACGCTTGTGCCGTATTTTCTGACGGCATCAACCACCGCTTGAGTCACGTACGGATCGCCACTCATTCCCAGGTAGTTGTAGCTCGCGAAGCTGATCAACTGCTTACCGCCCACTGTAGTCGTATCTCGGGTGAGTCCTTGGTGTACAGAGAAATACGGGTTCGGGAGCCCTGTCATTTCAAACTGGTTCATCGTCTGTTTGAGTCGACGATATTCTGGCATCAAATCAAAGCGATAATCTTCCGGCGCAATTTCTCGTTCGACAGGGCCCGTAAATTTGTCCTGGCTTTCCGAAGGAATGTCTTGCCGAATGCGATCTTTTCCAAAGTGCTTTTCGATCGCCTCCGCAATTTCTCGAACCGTTTCGATCTCCTGCAGAACTTCTTCCGGGAAGCGTCCACCAACTGAGCTTTCCAGGACGTGAGCAATTTGTAGCCGTTCGAGGCTATCGAGCCCTAGGTCGACCACAATGTTGGTATCGAGGTCGAGCAGTTTTGCTCGCTCCTGCGCAACTGTTTTTACAGCTCTTTTAACCAGTTCAACAATATCGATATCCGGATCACGCGTCTTCTTGTGCGGCAGAGAGGAACCGAAGTTCCCCCGTCGGCCAAACCCTGAACGCGAATGATCGACCGTCGACGCCGCGATCATCGGAGCTTGATCAGGCAAATCATCGTCCCAAGATAGCCATTGATGAATGACTCGCAGATTCCCCTCGCGAAAGTCTCGAAGGCAAGCATGCCGTTGGATCTTGCCCGAAGAAGTTCTCGGTAGAGAACCGTGTCGCACCAGAACCACCGCATCCGGTGGCAATTCATGCACTTGGGTGACGCTGCGTCGAATGGCATGAACGACTGGATTCCAATCGTCCTCAAGCGAACGCTGAACCTCGACGGTAATAATCAATCGTTCTCTAGGTCCCGAATCGTCTGCGAAAGCAGCCGCTGCCGAAGATGAAATCGATTCGTGGCATTCCTCGACGGTTTGTTCGATATCTTGTGGATAGCGATTGACGCCGCGCACAATGATCAAGTCTTTAACGCGACCGGCCACGTATATTTGCCCTTCGCTCCAAAAGCCTAAATCGCCTGTTCGCAGGTACGGACCTTCGTTATCCGCCGTTCTAGCCTGGAAAATGTCTTGGGTGACCTCCTCCTTTTCCCAATAGCCTAAGCCCACACTAGGGCTCTGAATCCAGATCTCGCCGATCGAGTGTTCGGGCAGCGGTCTAAGCGTTTCGGTATCCACAATCAAAATCGACTCGTTTTTCGTTGCGTGCCCACAGCCTACTAAACTGCGTGCGTCGCGAGCATCCTCGCTCACTTGAGTCACCATGCGTGCGTCCAGTCGACGACCGTCAAAGTACTTGACGACCGGTGGCGTCTGTCGTGGACCACCCGAGACGATAAGCGTCGTTTCCGCCATTCCGTAACACGGAAAGTGAGACGTGTTGGAAAACCCAACCCGTTCAAATTTACGACTGAATTGTTCCAGCGTGCTCGCACGGACAGGCTCGGCACCATTGAAGGCCACGTCCCAAGAGCTAAGGTTCAATCCCTGCATTTCTTCTTCGGTGACTTTATCTACGCAAAGCTGATACGCAAAGTTGGGGCCGCCGCTGGTGGTAGCCTGGTATTTTGTTATCGTTTTTAACCATCGGACCGGCCGTTGCATGAAGGACATTGGGCTCATGAGCGCCATACTTAACCCCATCGACACAGGCGAAAGTACGCCGCCAACCAGCCCCATATCGTGATACATTGGGAGCCAACTCGCACCGATCGCTTTGTTTGTCTGGTCAAATAGTACCGATACCATTTCGCAATTGCGGATGAGATTTGCATGAGTCAACATCACACCTTTGGGTTGTCCGGTCGAACCCGACGTGTATTGGAGAACAGCCAAATCCGATGGCGGAATAGGCATTTCCGAAAACTGAATTGCCAAAGAGCGATCGACACTATCGGTTGCAAGAAGTCGCATAGAGGCCGTTTCAGCGTGCGTCGCTTCGTCCTTGAGTATCTGAGCTACCGTGTCCGATGTCGTGAGCGCAAACTGAGCTTGGCAATCCATGGCTATGCCTTGAATACGAGCTCCCTTCCGGCTGCGACGCGGTGGATACGCGGGAACGCTAATGCAACCAGCATAGAGGCATCCAAAAAAACCAACGACAAATTCTATGCCTGGCGGATACAAAAGCAGTCCGCGAGAACCTGGTCGATTGGTTTCCAGGATTTTGACGGCAATCGCTCTCGCGGCGTGGTCCAATTCGGCAAACGTCATCGACGAATCGTCGTCGGTCTCTCCATCGGTGTAATAGAAAGCGACTTTGTTTGGCTGAACGTTTGCCCAATAACGGAGTACATCTACCAGTGTGGTTTTGGGCGGCATGAATGGAGCATGAAAGCGGGTCAGATCCAACACTAGATTATTCCCTTTGGGAGTCGACTATCAGCAATCAAAGGCGCTGGCTCATTTGCTAGCTTGCTTCCAGCACCCTCGTGCACGAAAAAGTCGCTGCGACAAACGCAACGGTAAATTAGACGCTTTGTTCCTACGTTATCGGACTTTGTTTATACCTGCGATTTACCAATCTCGGTACACCCTATTTCCTTCCTAGTTCGCCCAAACTTCCAATCGGTTTCCCTGGAACCTTGGAATTCCGAGTAAGTTGGGGCCGAAAAGCCCTTGTGAGCGCGAAAATAGACCGATATACTCTGCCCCTCACAAATTTCGAAATACCCGGTTTTTCGCAGAAAAAGCAGCGCCCGACCATTGGGTGCTAGGCTCAAGGCTCTTTTTTCCCTGCGAGAATCCAAGGAATGACTCATGGTAGCACAACCCAAAACATACGTAGCAAAACCCGGCTCAGTTGAGCAAAACTGGTACCTCGTCGACGCGACAGATTGCATTTTAGGAAGATTGGCAACCGATATTGCTATGATTCTTATGGGAAAGCATCGTCCAGAGTACACCGCTCACGTCGATACCGGTGAGTTCATTGTCGTCATCAACGCCGAAAAGGTAGTCATGACCGGCAACAAGCTCAAAGTGCGCCATTACGCATGGTACAATGGTTACAACCGCCAAAAAATGGAAAGCTACGCGGAACGGTTGGAACGCAAACCGACCGACTTGGTGACTATGGCTGTGAAACGAATGCTTCCCAAAAACGCACTCGGACGGCACATGCTTTTCAAACTCAAGGTTTACGCTGGTAATGAGCATCCTCATCAGGCGCAACAACCTCAGCCCGCCGCTTTTGGCCATCAAGCTAGCTAAGGTGATCAAGCTAGATAACCAGTCCTTCAACATCATTCAGCATAAAGCACGAGTCCATGGTTGCAGTAGTTAAGAAAGACAAAGTTAGCGGTGACAGCCTTGGTACGGGCCGTCGAAAATCGTCGGTAGCTCGAGTTCGCGTCAAGAACGGCGCTGGAAAAATCACGGTGAACGACCGCGAATTCCAAGAGTACTTCGTCAATGAATCGGAACGACGGCTCGTCTTGGAAACGCTCGATCATGTCGGGCACCGAGACAAAGTCGATATTTTCATCCGAGTCAGTGGTGGCGGAACAATCAGTCAAGCTGGTGCGGTCCGAATGGGCTTGGCTCGAGCTTTGGTTAGCCTGAACGAAGAGAATTTTCCAGCCTTACGTGCTGACGGATTCTTGACCCGGGATTCGCGAATGAAAGAACGAAAGAAATACGGATTACGTGGTGCGAGACGCGGAGTTCAATTCTCCAAGCGTTAATCTGGTCCCTTCGCCTCCAAATCAAAAAACCCGCTGCCAAAATCAGCGGGTTTTTTCGTAGGTCAGTCGCTCCGCGACGGACGGTCAGTAGGTTTTCAGACCCAAGTATCTTTAACTTCACTATGACCCTATCGTCGTATACCCGTTTCACAAAAACAATTCGAGCTAGTTGGGGTGCTTGATCGCGCGAAGGAGTTCGTGGATCGAGGACTCAAGTCGGCGGAGCGACTTGACTACGGTTGCTGTTGAATACGGTACACTTGTGCAGTGGAATTGTCCCCTTTGGTTTATTGGAAAGTGAGTGTTTGAAATGCATAAGATCCGAACCATTGTCTGCCGCCGAAATTGGCAGTCAACTCATCGTTAGTACGGCGGACGGATCGATTCAACGCTTCAACGACGAACGAAAGGGCTGGGAAATCATCGGACAAATTCCAACAGGTCGTTTTTTCCACCGGATCGTGCCTATCTCAGACAAGGCCTTTGCAATCATCGGAGGCGCCAACATGAGTGTCGGCAAATTTCGAGACACTCCGATTGTTCGACTGGTAGGTCAGTAGAAGTAGCCGTGTTCGTGGCCGACGCTGCTAGCGTCGGCTCGCAGCAGAGTGCGAATACCCCAGCAATTCGCTTAGGTTGAGTGGGAGCTTGCCTCCCCTCAACCTTGTTTTGGTGTACTAAGTAATGCCCGCTAACCGCGCCCTCCGCTCCCGCCACGACCGCCGTAGGCGGTCGAGGCGGGCGCGGAGACCGGTACTTTAAGGTCTGAGCTGCACTTTTAGTACGCCAAAACGGCGTCCGTCGGAGGCAAGTTGGCTATAGTCCATGAAGTTGGGGTCGTAAAAAAAGGGGATGCCTCGAAACTGGTGTTTTTCCCGAAGGCACCAGGAAGTGGAAGGTCATCCCCATGGTA
>JANMHA010000194.1:0-22512 GCA_031374925.1 Pirellula sp.
ACTGCATGCCAACGGCATTGCGCAGTTCTCGGTAGTGTCGAAAGATACGTTCGCGATAGTCACCGTCCCTTTGATACATGTCATACCAAAACTCCATTAATTCGTAGGCGAATTTTTTGTTGGTATGGAACGGATCCAAAATTGGATTTCCATCGCTTATGATCTTGCGCCAAGGCGCGTCGGGCTTGCTGTTCCAAGAATAACTAATCATCGCATAGGGATTGGGAGCTGAATTCTGGTCCAGCACTTGGTCGCACCGAATAAGGATTCGCTCACAGTTGCAATTGTGATCGGGACAAAAGAACTCGTTGAACAGAATTGTCCCTGCTGGCATATCTCTATGGTTCGGAAACGCCACCGTCCTAATCTCAGTAGCGTACTTTTCAGGGAAAATCGAAAAATAAGATATCACGAAAACCTCCTGTTTATCGAAAACGCTCACTCGAAAACGCAACCAAGCTTTACGGTACCGAGTTTTTCAAGTGTCGACAATTCCCCTTTCGTTTAACCGCGTGTCCAACGGGCCGCGAGCGGTAGAAAACGCGGGGCGATGCCCACGCGGTTAAACGAAGTAACAACTCCTCAAGTGGATTCACTGCCTACTCTATTTTGCAGGCGTTTTCTTGATTGCATTTGCCATGAATGAATCCAGTTTCTTCGTAAAATCGCTTACGGACATGCGGTCGCTATTGCTCTTGCCGACATAACGAAACGCTTCTTTGCCGCTGCCGTCGATCGCTATGAGAGCGGGGAAATGAACGGACTGCCCATGAAATTTGTAACCATCAGCAATACCAAACTGCATTGCTAGCTTTGCGTCTGGGTCTCGATACACACTCGGCAGAGCCTTTAGGCCTTTAGCGTCCAAATGGCTAACCCAAGTATTAATTTCCGCTTCGCTATCCGGTTTCAGAAAGACGTGGATGACATCCGGGGTCTTTGCCGCCAACTGTGCGTATTCACGGGTATATCGCAAACAATAAGGGCATTCCGTCTTCAGCAAAAAGTGCAAGACAACCGTCTTGCCTCGATGTTCTTCGAGGCTAAATTTCGTGTCGTCCATCGCGGACTTTACCGTAAACTGCGTTGGATTCTCAGCTCGAATAATGGTTGCAAATTGAGCCGCGAGACAAAACGCAATGAACAGACAAACGATTTTTTTAAACATTTTTTTATCCATCATCAAGGGGAAACAAACAAACAGTACCAGACGCTGCTAGTCTGGTGGATTTTAGTGAACACGGGCAGGCAGTCAGTGCTACGTGATTCGCGGATAGGCCGTGAATTAATTCGTTAGGCCTCCAACATTGTCGCCTTTTGCTCCGCAAAAGAGTGTATGCGTGGCGCACTTTCGCGGAGCGAAAGGCGACGATAATGAATTCACCGCGGAGCGAGGATGCGTCATGCGTCGATAACCACATCGGAAGTTGGATGCGATTGGCATGCGAGGATGAAGCCTTGCTTGCGTTCGACGGGGCTCAGCGCATCTGCTGTGTCCATGTTCACGGAACCCGATAGCAAACGAACTTTGCATTGCCCGCAGACACCGGACCGACATTCAAAGGGCAGTTCAACGGCGAGTTGCTCCGCAGCCTCCAAAATCGACTTGTCGCTGGCGATATCGCAATTATTTTTCGATCTCTTGAATTGCACCTGCCTGGTTTCGCCTTCACTGATGTTCGAATCAAGATCAAGGGGACTTGGAGTGTTGAACGTTTCGAATTCACGGATTCCCGTTGATTCGTTTCCTACTCCAGGCGACACGAATGCTTCCGTATGGACTGACGAGGTTGCCATGCCAACTCGAAGCAGCAACGTCCGAGTTGCCTCCATCATTTCCTCTGGACCACATAGGTAACATTGTGTGTTCACGCAATTGGGCACAAACTTTCTAAGCATTGTTTCATTCGCGCGCCCATGTTCGCCTTGCCAGTCTCCGCCTGGCTCGGCTTTTGTCAAAGTCGTACATACGTGAAGCCTTGGAAAACGCTTTTGAAGCAACGTCAGTTCGTCACGGAAAATAAGGTCTTGCTCTGTTTTTGCCACAACCAGAAAATAGATATCGCCAGTCCACGATCGATCGGTCAAATAACGGACCATCGACATCAGCGGTGTGATACCAACTCCGCCCGCAATGAGCAAAACTTCGTTCGAGTCGGAACCGGTGAAGACAAACTTACCGGCAGGTGCACTCACCTTGATCGTATCACCAACACGTAGAGTGTCATGCATGAATCGTGACACCTGTCCTTTCGGTTCACGTTTTATCGACAATTCACAGGCATCGCGGCGAGTCGGCGACGAAGCGATGGTATACGATCGGTTGACCTTTTTTCCTTCGATGTTCCATTGCAAATTCATGTATTGGCCTGGCAGATAATCGAAAGGCAGTATGCCTCCGTCGATTGCGGCCAAGCGAAACGTTCGCACGTCCGGCGTTTCTTGAAACAAACCGATCACCTTCAATTCTCCTTTCCAAAACCCGCGATTCCTTAACGGCAGGCCCGTTTTAGATGTCGAAGCCGTTTGTCGACTGCTATTGGCTGCTTGGCGAAGTTCGTAATAGTGTCGCACGGCACGAGCGCCAAGCAGGCCGGTTACGACAACCGCAAACGCGACCGGTTGACGAATATCCGACTTGACCAATAGGTAGTAGTGGACGACACCGAGAATTGCGACCAGGTAAGAGCTGCGGTGAAGCCGTTTCCAGTTTTTGGGTCCGACCCACCGGATCATCGAATTGGTCGAAGTGGCCGCCAACGGAATCATGAGAAAGACCGCTGCCGTTCCAACTTGAAGAAATCGTCGCATCCATATTTCTTGCAACGTACTTGCAAGATTCAAACCGCGGTCGAATCCAACGTAAATCCCAAGGTGCAAGAGCGAGTAGAAAAAACCAAATAGTCCAAGGGTTCTTCGAAAGGCAATCCAACCACCCCAGCCAGTCAGCCAACGCATCGGCGACATTAGCAACGACAATAGGAGAAATATCAGTGATAATATTCCGGAAACGTGCAAAGCGTAATTCACCGAGTTCGCACCTAGTTGACCTTGGTACGCATCCCAAAGCAATACCATCAATGGCACTGCACCGTTGACGATCACTAAGTAACGATAGAAGTTCAAAGAACCCATTTCAAAAGGCCTCACACGTAGGACAGGCTAATGGCCTGTTGAATAACTGAAATGACAGGCTTCTAGACTGACCACTGTCTATGCTTAGGCGAGCGGCAATTTGTTTATACCGGGAGGGAGAGGCTCCTGCCGAACCAAAGCCAAGCTCGGCAGGAGCCTCGCTCTCCCATTGGAACCCTTGACACGTAGTTTTCAGTCTGCCGCACGCCTTAGTAGTACTTACGCAGATCCATCCCCGCGTACAATTCAGCAACTTGTGGCTCATAGCCGTTGAACATAAGCGTTTTTCTGCGGCCCGACTCACCAATTCGCTGTTCCGTAGCTTGACTCCAGCGAGGATGGTCCACAAGTGGATTCACGTTTGCGTAAAAACCATACTCGTTAGGTGCAAATCGCCCCCAGCTTGTGGTTGGTTGATCCGACACCAGTGTCATCCTGACGATCGACTTGATCCCCTTGAAACCATACTTCCAAGGTGTCACCAATCGCACTGGAGCACCGTCCTGCGGCGGCATTGCCTTGCCATAGATTCCCGTCGCCAGCATCGTCAACGGATGCATCGCTTCGTCGATTCGCAGCCCTTCGACGTAGGGCCATTCCAAGACGCTCGTCTTTTGACCAGGCATTCGCACGGGATCGAGCAACGTTTCGAACGCAACGTACTTTGCATTCGCCATAGGTACGACTGCTTCGAGCAAGTGTGCAAGGGGCACTCCGACCCAAGGAATGACCATCGACCAAGCTTCGACACAACGCATCCGGTAAACTCGCTCTTGCGGCGGGCTGATCGCGTGGAGATCGTCGATAGAAATGGTCATGGGCTTACGAACCAGGCCGTCGATGACGATTTTCCAGCCATCTGTTTTGAAGTTCGCAGCCGCAGCAGCTACAGCCTCTTTTTGAGTCGAGAATTCGTAGAAATTGTTGTAGTTGAGAATATTGCGTTCGGAAGTTTTGACTTCATCGACCAACCAACCGCGAGCAAGTAACTCCTCTTGGCTGTCGAGGACTTTTTCGACTTCAACGACTGGACCTGCGTTTTTCTTTACCACGGCTGTTGGGTTGAACCATCGATACACCGACGCGGACGCAGCTACACTCCCAACAGCAAGCCCCCCTCGCATAAAATTCCTGCGATTGAAGTACACGCTTGGCGGAGTTATCTCATGGTCGGGAATTCTTGGGATAGCGTCCACGCGTTATGTCCTTTATCGGTTAGGGATGTGTCGGACTTACTCGTGGTTGTAGACGCAACCATAACTCAATCCTTACCTAGGATGCAAGTATTTCGTTGGGTGTAGCATTGCAAAGCACCTACACGCAAGTTTATTCGTTTAACCGCGTTCCCATCGGGCCGCGAGCACTGCAAAACGCGGGGCGATGCCCACGCGGTTAAACGAAATAACATCCGAATATTTCTGCCGGGGTGCTTACTTTTCGTCGGCACCCAGAATCGCCTCCAGCAATGCTTCGTATTCGTAGGCACAGCACGCACATTGCTGCAAGTGGTTTTGTACAAGCTTCAACGCATCGGAAAGTTCTTCACCGCGCTTCTCTGCTTCCGCAAACTCCGCAACAAGTTCAAAACACCCGTCGCAGCCAAGCGAGTCCGGAGTCGCAATAGCGATGGATTCTAGTAACTGGATTACTTGACCATAGGAAACAAGCATCGCTAGGCCCCGTTCGATAATAGAGTTGAGATTTCTTCTGTCGTGATGCCTGCTTCTTCAAACCCGTGTTTTAATCGAAGTCGGGCGTCATGCACGAGTTTGTAAACCGCGTTCCGATTGCTATCCAGTCGCTCCGCAATCACCTCGACCGACAAACCAGCCAACGTGCCACGAATTGCCATTCGCTGCCGATCACTCAAGGTGTCCTCGATGAGTCTTTGCAAAAGTGTGATGATCGACCGTTGCTCTTCCTGATTCTTCTCTCCTTCTGTTTTCTTGTCCGTCAAGTCAAACTGCAGTCTGTCATTGGCCAAAGCCCCTAACGATACGGTCCGATAGTACTTTCGTCGCAGTTCGCTAATCCCAATCCGAACGGCGACGGACATGGCCCAGGTCTCGAACTTGCTCCGAC
Organism: Pirellula sp.; assembly: GCA_031374925.1. Classification (GTDB taxonomy): domain Bacteria; phylum Planctomycetota; class Planctomycetia; order Pirellulales; family Pirellulaceae; genus JBKCUI01. The sequence continues at coordinate 5,218 of JANMHA010000194.1, forward strand.
CTCCGAACGAATCGAGGGAATCCAATATTTTCAAGAGTGCAACCTGTGCCACATCCTCCACATCGACTCGTCCGCCATAGCGATGCGTAAGAGACCTGCTGAGGCCGCGGACGAGGTATTCTCGTAGCGATTCAATGGCTCGATCGCGAACGCGTTCAGAATCGTCTCGCAGTCGACTGGGCCAGTCCTGGGTTCCCTCAGTTCTACTCTCCACCATTGAAAGTCCTGAAAATGGCCATGATTCCTGGGAGTGCTAGGGCAACAAAAGCATTCGACGGTTCGATTGGGTCAATTCTTACTCTGCAAATTGCAGTTAAGGGCAAAAACGAAAAATTCTTTTGGCTGGAAGTCTGTGAACGATAAATATTTGGCGAGCGGCAGAGTGAAAACTACCTGCCAAGGGTTTCAGTGGGAGAGCGAGGCTCCTGCCGAGCTTGGCGTGGGGTTCGGCAGAAGCCTCTCCCTCCCGGTATAACCACTGTTGCCGCTCGCCTTAGGATGCGATGAAAGACTTGGCCCAGATAGCGTCCGGCTCGTTCAGTGGCGGTTCAGGTGTGGATTCGTATAAGTAATCTTCATAGCCCGCTGCGTCATAGACTCGATTCAGCAGTGCTTTGAGATCCAGTGTCGCATCTGAAAAGTCCCCCTTCAATGGAATCGGAATCACTGGCAACCCCTCTCGCAATCCAATGGGCCAAGCCTCCACTTTTGGCGCATTCGATTTCCTGAAAACTGTGACGCAATAGTCACACGCCGGCAGATCATTGATGGGAAGGCGTGGTCCACCTCGCAATAAATCAATTTCCACTATCGAGGCAGTGCTGAACATCATCGTCGATCGCTTCATCAGGTATTGCTCGCGATCGGGTCCATAGCGTTTGTTACTGGGACTTAGCACTTCGATCATGGTAACTAGTTGGCGGTCGTGTCGGTCGCGGATTTCGATTACGGCATGCCTTTCGATTTCCACATCGGGAATGGTTGCAATGATGGACTTGACTCGATTCATGGCTGTCGGATCAACAACCGCGATGGGTGTGTCTCGGATCGGTTCGGCTTGGAACAATGCAATGTCCGGCTTTCCTAGCAGTTTGCGTCGCTCATCCGACGACGGTTCATGAATGAACACGCGTTCTTCAAGCTTCACAAAAAAATTCGGACGAACTTGGGCGGCGAGTGATTCACGAATTTCCGCTGCAAATGCCAAATGGAAATCTTCCCAAACGGATGGCTGCTCCAAATACGGATTCATTCCGGGAAACGGCGAAGGCATAGCTTAGTCCTATATCGACTGCACAGTTACAATGGCATCTCCATTATACAGATCGTCCGGTTTAAGGTCTTGTAATTGCTTGCAATTTTGGGAAGGCGAGGTTCCTGCCGAGCTATTGCGTCTCGGCCCCGCAGGAGCGTCGCCCTCCCAATCAATGAATTTGCAGGTTTGTATACCGGACGATCTCTATAGCCGAAGTTGACGCAGGCAACCACCAAAACGCCCATAACCACTAGGCTTGATTGGGTTTGGAAGTTACATTCCTTCGACCTAGTTTTTCGTATTCCGGCGGCAATTACCCGCACACTTCAAATCCCAGATCATGGCTCGCGAACTTTCGACTATTAGAAACATAGGCATCATTGCTCATATTGACGCCGGCAAGACAACGGTTACTGAGCAAATGCTTTACATGAGCGGAACCAAGCATCGGGCTGGAGCGGTTGATTCGGGAACCACCGAAACCGATGACGATCCCGAAGAACAGCAGCGAGGAATCACTATATTTGCCGCTTGCGTGACCTTTCATTGGAAGGATTGCACGGTCAACCTGCTGGATACCCCTGGACACGTCGATTTCACAGCCGAAGTGGAACGTTGCTTGCGAGTGTTGGACGGTGCAGTAGTGGTTTTCAGCGCTCGAGAAGGGGTCGAGGCACAAAGCGAAACCGTCTGGCGACAAGCCAACAAGTATGGCGTTCCGCGAATTGTTTTTATTAACAAACTGGATCGTGAGGGTGCCGATTTTTATCGTGTGCTCGAGGAGATCGGGCCACGCCTAAACGCCGATCCGGTGGCAATCCAGATTCCGGTCGGACAAGGGCCCAGTCATACCAACGATCCCTTCCAAGGTATCATCGACTTGATCGATTTGAAGCTGTTGCGATTCAACAAAGAGGACCAGGGGAAAACGGTTCTGGTCGAAGACATTCCAAAGGAGCTCATGAGCGACGCGATGGATTGGCGAAACGTCTTGCTCGAAAAACTTTATCTTCACAGCGGCGAGATGATGGAGCTGGCATTGGAGGAAAAACCCATTCCCAATGACTTGATTCGAAAGGCGTTGCGAGACGCTTGCATCGCATTGAAACTGCAACCTGTTCTGTGCGGATCCGCGCTTCATGGAGCGGGAGTACAACCATTGCTCGACGGGGTTGCAGCTTACCTCCCATGTCCATTGGACCGACCTGCGGTCGTGGGAGTTGACCCAAAAAAGCGAGACAAAACATTGCAACGCAAACCCGATCCAAAAGAACCATTCTGCGCGCTTGTGTTTAAAGTTTTACCCGCCAAGACCGGCGATATGTTTTGGATTCGCGTTTATTCCGGCAAACTCGATTCGAATTCGAGAGTCTACAACCCCAATCGCGACAAGAAAGAAAACGTCGCTCAGCTTTGGCAGATCCACGCCACGAAACGCGAGCGCCAAGGGCAGATCGATTCGCTCGAATGTGGCGACATCGCCCTAATCATTGGGCCTCGCGACTCGATTACCGGCGACACCTTATGCGATACTCGCGACATGATCGAGTTGCCATCAATCCAGTTCGCGCAATCGGTGATCTCGATGGCCATTGAGCCCGAAAATGCCACAGAACGTAAAAAACTCGCCGAAGTCTTGGAAATGCGCAAACGACAGGACCCAACGTTCCATGCCATTGAGAACGCTGAGTCCGGGCAGACTCTCATTAGTGGCATGGGCGAATTGCATTTGGAGGTGATCAAGAACAGTCTTGTTCGCGACTACCATTTGAATGTTAAGTTTTACAGGCCGCGGGTTAGTTATCGAGAAACGGTTTGCAGCGTCACGGAAGTCGTCGGAGAATGCAATCGGCAGGTTGGTTCGCAACAGTTGTTCGCCAGGCTGCACGTGCGATTTGAACCGCTTGAAGATGTCTCCGCCAAAGTCATCATTCTCGACCGAACGCCGGTAGAAAAAATGCTGCCCGAAAGCCTTCGTCAAGCTGCCTTGGATGAGTTGCGAAACCGTTCCGAAGGAGGTGGACTCATAGGTTCCTTTCCTTTGACAGGCATGCGCATCAGTATTCTTGGCGGCGAAGTGGCGGAAGTGGGATCCGACGAAGTGGCTTTCAAGATCGCCGCAAACGATGCGTTCGACGAGGGGCTCAAATCCGGTGGCCCTACATTGCTCGAGCCAGTCATGAAAATGGAAATCACGACTCCGCCAGACTATCTAGGCGAAATCGTGGGGGATCTTCAGCAACGCCGAGGGCTGATTGAACGTACCGAAGCTCGCGGAGCAACATCCAGCATCACGGCCTTGGCTCCACTCAAAGAACTGTTTGGTTACTCAAGTGCTATCCGGTCGCTCAGTCAAGGCCGCGCGGGCTGTTCGATGGAGCCGCACGGATATCAAGCTGCCCCAAAGGAAGATGCGGAAGCGTTTGCGCTCTAATGTTTATTTCATTGGATGGTATCGACGGTGCTGGTAAATCGACCCAAATCGACTTGCTTCGCCAGCATCTCGAGTCGAAAGGAATATCGGTCATTTGCTTCCGAGACCCGGGTTCAACGAAACTTGGCGAAGCGGTTCGTGAAATACTGTTGCACCGAGAAGACATTCCGTTAGCAACTACATCCGAGATGCTCCTCTACATGGCAGCTCGAGCACAGTTAGTAGCGGAACAGCTTCGACCAGCTCTCGAATCTGGCTCAACTGTGATTTGCGACCGATTTCTGCTCGCCAATGTTGTGTATCAAGGGGTGGCGGGTGGCCTGAGCGTCGACGATCTTTGGGCAGTCGGCAAGTGCGCGACAGGTGGCCTCACACCAGATGCAACGATTGTTCTCGACCTCGATCCGGAGGTCGCATTCCAACGCATTCAGCGCGGTCCTGACCGACTCGAGAAACGAGGCCTTGAGTACTTTCGACTTGTTCGCCAAGGATTCCTAAAACAGGTTGCCCAAGCTGGAGGAAAGACAACGGTCGTCGACGCGGCGCAAGACGTTCAACGAATCCATCGCCAGATTGCTGTTTTTGTCGATCACGTTGGATCGTGCTAGGAAGTGAAGTATCGTTTACCCCCGAGCCGTTGGCGACGCTTGACGCGACACCGCCTTCGGCTTGGGATTTAACGCCTGCCGACTTCTCTTCCAAGATTCGTGTCAATACCGCGAAGTTCAAGAAGACAACGGCCGAATTGATGCCTTAGGTATTTAGTGCAAGGAAATTAGTCATGAATGCATTTAATAGTATCCAAGATAACAGTTTTTGCGATGATTTTTGCAGTAATTGTTTTGTTAGCAGCGACTCCTAAAGGGTATGCATTCTGGCAACATGTCCAAAAGACGAATGCCGACGCGAAGCTTAAGTTGGAGATGCTCAAAATGGGATTGTCGGCCAATGAAATTGTTCGAACCCTTATTTCTCGATGCGATCGAGACTCAAGTTCCCATCAGGCAAAATGACCGATGAACACGAATGATATCACGGCTTTTTTTGTGTATGGGACTCTTAAGAAATCCTATTTACGCGGCGGACTGTGGCCTCGCAAACCACGCCGGATCGTTGCTGGAACGATTCAATCGGACTTGTATGACTTGGGGCCGTATCCTGCTGCCGCACCTGGCAATCATTGGTTGCTTGGTGAGATTTGGGAATTTGACCATGCGGACATGGACCCAACCATCGCCGAACTGGATCAGATCGAGGGATACAATCCACTGCGAGAAAACAACGAATATTCGAGGCAAATTGTCATGGCGGAAATGGTGGGGCCAGAATATCGACCGCAAAGCGTGCGTGCATTCGCCTATTTCGCAGCCCAGCCGAAGCGACTGGACGTCGCACGCAAAATAATGCCCTTCCTGGAATTCTTAGGTCGACGTGTGGCGGCTTGGCCCGATTCTAGCTCGCGTGTACCAACAAGTTTTTCCGAAGAATAGTTATTCAATCCGAACTTTCTTTCGTATTCGCCTAGACGCTACAATGAAACGAAATCCCAATTGCATCCAGCTCGAGAAAGGCTCGGTGGAGTGCTTGCAATCGATGTTCCATGAATGACCAGGTTTCGATATGACTCAATCCAAGATTAATCCGCCGCTTTCCCTTCGTTTGCGACTCATCCAAAAACGCCGTGGTTGGTTTGCCCGAATTTTGGTTGCGGGGACAGTGTTTTTGGTAGGACCAATGAGTTTCGCAGTTGTTTTCGGGCAGGAGCCTGAAGCGAAAAAACCTGCCGAAATCATTGTTCCGAAGTCTTTTGATGGCGACGAAGACTTTGAAGAAGCCTGTCGGCTCAGGCTCAATGTCGATTCGATCGAAAAACTCAAAGAGATTATTGCTCTCGGCAAATCAGCTATCGAGAAAGGGCTCGATAAGGCGGACATGGAATCGGCAAAAAAGTTAGTTGCCAACTCTTATCTGCAAAAGACACAAGAAGGCATACGCACGCTGGGGCAAGGTAGTTCGCGTTCGAAAATCAACAAGCTAATAAGCGATTTTCTGGGAGACCTTGGCGAAGCCATCGAATTTGACCCGTTGTTGGCCGACGCTTACTTGATGAAGGCGGAATTGCATGCCAGGCGTAAAGAGCCGGATGCAGCCAGGGATGTTGTCAACGAGGGCATAGGTTCATTGGTTCCTTTCGTGGAATCCAAGCTTGCGGAGCCCGAAACGAAGATCAAATTGAGCCGGCTATTCATGATGCGTGCGGGGCTGCAATCCGAAACGGACGAAGCGATATCGGATTTGAAACGGTCGATCCAATACGACCCAAACAATCAAGCAGGCATTGCCATTCTCAGGCAAAGTCTGGTTCAGAATGACCGAACGGATGAGGCGTTGGAGTTCTTTCAAAAAGTGCTCGCAACGAACAATGAAAATGAAACGATTATCCAATGTACCGCCGAGCTTTTGGCATCCGACAAAGATCGGATCAAGGATGCTATAGAGTTGCTCAACGCCAAGATAAAGCTGCTACCCACATCGACCTTATTGCTGAAAACACGCGCTCGCGTGCACGCCGTAAACAAAGATTCGGACTTAGCCAAGGCGGACCTCGACCGAGTTTTGGAATTGTCCAAAGACGATGTCGAGGGACTTTTGTTCCGAGCAAGAGTCGCCATTCAAGCGGACGATCTGGAATCAGCCCGGAAGGATGTCGACAAGGCCATCGAATTGGCTCCGGATAGAATCGATTCCATCCTGTTACGATCGACAGTCGCTGCCGAGCAAAAGCGGTTTGGAGATGCAATCGAAGACTTGATGCTGATCATCAAGAACCAGCCAAAGGAATCGCCGAATGTTGCTCTTCTGATGCAACTTGGGCTGCTCTATTCGATGGACGACCGTCCTTTGCAAGCGATCAAGGTATTTGGACAAGTAACCAAATTGGATTCGGAGAATTGGCAAGCCTATCGAATGCGAGGTGACACTCTGCTTGCTATGAAGGACTACACCAAGGCGATTGCTGATTTCGAAAAGGCATTGGAGCTTGTCCCGAAAGACGATTTGGAAAGGTCTGGTATTTTGAATAACCTGTCTTGGACCCTTTCGACGAGTTTGACAGACGCGGTTCGAGATGGCAAGCGCGCACTGGAGTTAGGACTTGAGGCTTGCGAACTTACCCAATACAAGAAACCGCACATTTTGAGCACTTTAGCCGCTGCATACGCTGAGGTTGGCGAATTCGACAAAGCGGTGGAATGGTCCGAAAAGGCGGTTCAATTGGGACGAGAAACCAAAGAACCACAACTGGAGCAATTGGAAGCCGAACTAGAAAGCTATCGAATGAAAACGCCCTGGCGTGAAAAAACCGAAGCCAAGCAAAACAAAGCACCGCTCGCTCCAAGCACTTCGGGTGTCGACACCTAAGTGTAGCTCGGCACTTCGTGCCGGTGTTGCGGCACGCTCCTTGGGATTGAATCCAACGAGCGAAGGGCCTCGCTCGTCTACAAGCGTCGCCTTTTGCTCCGCAAAAGTGCGTTAACGAGGCGCACTTTCGCAGAGCGAAAGGCGACAATTGCGTGTGGCACGCCCAAAGCGAAGCGTGGGCGTGGGAACTGTGGCAAATGCTTCTAGCGACTCCCACGCCCTTCGTAAACTCAGGGACGTGCCACACGATGGTAAGCTCCTTGCGAATAAATTCACAGCCTAGGAGCGAACGGCGACAACGAAGCCGACATCAGTAATGCGGGGGTTTGTCGTCGGCCAACGATCTTGGTGAGTTATCAGCGCCCATCATCGAACGGACATCGGACTTTGCCTGCTCGAGTTGTCGACAGATAATGTCGACTTTCTTTTGCTGCAGCAGCATGGCTGTATTGAGGTCGTCCACCGTCTTTTGCAAGTGCATAACGACAAACTCTAACTCCTCAATGCGTCGTTCTAGGCGATCTTGGTTGGATACCTGGCCAGCGTGTGATGCCATAAAATTACTTGCCCAAGATGAAGCTTTGAATGGACCAACCATCCTCTTCGGTACGGACCATGCCACCACTTGGGGTAAAGTAGTCTTGAATGGCTTGAAAGGGGGGTAGCTTATCCCCTTTGACTCTTTGCACTTGATCTTGTCGTGGATTCTTCGGTTTTAGAATCTTGTCCAAAATCGTTGCTAGCATGCTTCTCGACTCGGGAAGAATGTCTTGCCGAAAAAGTTCGTATTGCATTTCGAAGGATCGATCCGTCCGAGTTACTTGACTCATACTTTTGCCATCGTTTCCCGCAATATTTTCAAGCATATTGGAAACTCGTGTCACATCCGCTTCTTTTTCAAACGCATTCATTTGATTAGCTACCATCCCCCTTCGAATAACATCTTTGATCATTTCGACATCCGATGCAAAGATGAAATGACTTCCAAAAATGGTGATAGCCCACTTATCTAGAAGTGGTTCATCGTCGCTATCGGCCTTGTTCTTTTTGTCTTTGCCACCAAAGTCCAGTTCTATATCGACATCCTCTTTGTTTTCAAAACTCCAGATTCGATTTCCCTCAAAATCAATTGGCTTAGAATCCGGTTCGCCTTTACCGTAGCGATCTAAGATCTTTGGTAATTTCTTCTCCTGATCATTGAGCTTCAAAATCACCATTGAGCGTTTGCTATCGGGCGAAATCGGCTTGACGATTTCCGTCACGACATGGAACTCTGTTGACAAAAAGGGCAACACGTCTTTGATAATGTCGATTTGAGGTCCCTGAGGGTCATCGCGTAGGCCTTTGATCATTTCATCAAAAGTGCCTTCCCCAACAATCGCATCGACGATTCCTCGGAATTTAGGGAATGCCTCTTTGATATTCCACGAAAAGGACAAAACGGAGGCTGACTCCTTATTGATCCACTCGGGGGCTAAAAGATTGGTTACATTTGGGAAATCTAAAATCTGCACTGCGGTAGGCAACGGCTTCTTTGCCACAAAGAAACCATGGTGAAAGAAGTCGAAAAGATCAGCCGAAATCTGAATATTCCCTGCGGCGCACTGCAAGTCGCCAAAACCCTCTCGGTCGAGGATGAGCAACAAGTCCGCCTGATTTTTGGTAGGTTTTCCCGAAATAGAGCGAAGTAGCTTGGCAAAGCCGATGGGTCGAACGAAGTACTCAATTTCCGGTTGATCCCCTTCGTTTTGGATTTTCGATTGGACCCGCTTGTAGAGTTCCGAATTGGCAAGCGAGTCCGTCTTGTTCCCACTTTGAGCGGCTAACAACTCCGTCATGGTAACCACATCGTCGGTCGCAAGCAGTTGATCCTTTGAAATGCTATAGAAGGATTCCGTTGCTCTTACGTCTCCAGCTACTTTTGGAAGCGTGTACTGGACCACTTTGACGCCGGCAATTTCATTCGACTTCACACTGGCATTTCTGGCTTTGAGTTCTGTATCGACCCGCTTCAACAGGCCCTCTGCTGGTTTGGTTCGATCGACGATATCCACTACCAATACGATCGAATAGGGTTTGGTTGCATCCTTGGTCCTCGCGACCCATCCCAGACTCGTCTGTCCGCTTGAGACTTCCTTGAGGTCGTCCATTTCCAAATTGAGCTGCCAACCTGCTTCACTGAAGCGATCTTGAATCTCTTTTTTCTGAGTAGTCCAAAAATCCTTTAGTTTTTCGTCATCGGCAAGTTTACCCAGTTGAGTCTTATTCCACTCCGCAAAGAAACCTTGGGAATTTGGGAGTGAAAAAAGAGCCTGCGTTTCAGCCGGAAGAAGTCTGCTGGCTGGCAAAGGCTTTTCTTGCGCCAAACCAGGAATTCCAGTCAGCATTGCTGCTGCGAGCATAGACACCAAACGGCCCGAAAATCCAACACGTGGAACGAATGTAAAGAGGTGTACGCTCATGCTTAGTATGGGTCGGCAGTTGAAGGAGTGGATTGGAGTCTTAAATCGGTCGAAAAAGTGAATAGTCAGCGATTGCCAAACCGTGTATCGTATCGGAAATCAACAGGTCAAGGGAACCCTGTTTCCCAAGGGACAACTCTCCAAAGTCCATGAAATCCAATAGAAAACGCAGTTGCAGATGGCCAAAGACGAAGAAGTTCTTGTAATTCCCGCACAATTGCTTGATCAACTTGGACCGTTCTCGGGGTTTCAGCCCAACGTCGACCGTTACCTTTCGACCATACTTGATCGCGAAAATCAGTCGTTTCGTCCAAGAAGTTTGGTAGAAACGGACCCCTCCTTCAAACAGTTGATCCCCTACGTTATTCTCGAATGCAGCGATGCGAATGGTACCAAACTCTTTCAATATACGCGTGGAAAAGGCCAAGGGGAAAAAAGGCTGCATGCACTTCGGTCTATTGGGATCGGCGGTCATATTTCTGTCGAGGACGCCACCGGTGACGATTGGTACCGCACGGGCATGCAGCGGGAACTCGAGGAAGAAGTTAGCATTGAGTGCAACGGGCAGAAACGCATCGTCGGGTTAATCTACGACGATTCGACTGAAGTTGGCCGCGTCCACCTTGGAATTGTCCACATCATGCAACTTGCATCCTGCAAAGTTCAAACCCGCGAAGATCACCTTGAGGAAAGCGGTTTTGAATCCGTAGAGTCCATTAAATCGGAATTGGATCGACTTGAAAACTGGTCGCAACTTTGCATGAAGCATCTCTACATGTAGCGTCGCTCCGGATCGTTGCAACCTGTGTTTTCTTGAGTCAGGACTTATCCACGACCCAGCTTGACTCTCTGTTCATGCAAAAACGCCTCGAATCGATCTTCTTCGATCGCGTTTCTAGCCCAACGCATGAGCCGTTGATAAAACGTCAAATTGTGGATCGACAACAACGTCGGACCAAGCATTTCGTCCGCTTGGAACAAGTGGCGAATATAAGCCCGACTGTGCTTGCAAGCCAAACATGGACAATCCGCTTCGATGGGTGAATCATCTTTGGCATGGCAAAGATTCCGCATCTTGAGAGGTCCCTCGGCCGTAAAGGCGGAAGCATTTCGCCCATTGCGAGTCGGCATCACACAATCAAACATATCGATCCCGCGCGCTATACCCTCGACTAGGTCAATAGGTCTGCCAACCCCCATCAAATAGCGTGGCTGGTCCGCCGGCAAAACTGGGCAAATCCGATCCAGTATGCGATACATCTCCGACGGTGGCTCACCGACACTCAATCCGCCGACGGCGTAGCCATCGAACCCTATTTCAATAAGTTGCTCCGCGCATTGGATTCGCAACTCTGGACTGAGACCACCTTGAACGATGGCGAATTTCGCTTGGTCCAAGCTTACTGACGCATCCTTGCAACGCTGTGCCCAGCGTACACTGCGATCGCTCGCGTCCTTGACCGCTTCGTCGGAAGCAGGCAACGCGATGACATGGTCCAATACCATGGCAATGTCGCTACCCAACTCTTCTTGAATGCGAATCGAATCCTCGGGACGCAAGTGAATGGTCGAACCATCCAAGTGCGATTTGAACGTCGCACCCTGCTCCGTGACTTTGTTCATGTTTCCGAGCGAAAAAATCTGGAAGCCACCGCTGTCGGTCAAAATAGGCTTGTCCCAGCCCATGAATCGATGCAAACCGCCTAGCTCTGCAATTAGCTCACTGCTGGGCCGCAGAGATAGATGGTAAGTGTTGCCGAGCAGGATATGAGCGCCCGTGCTGATAACTTGATCGATAGTCAAACCTTTGACCGTACCTTGAGTCCCGACGGGCATGAACGCAGGGGTTTCCACGATGCCATGAGGCAAATGCAATCGACCTCGTCGCCCCAGAGTTTTGCTATCCGTGTGAATCAAGTCAAACGGAAATGTGGTCGATCGAACCATGAAAAAAGAATCGTGGAAGGGTATCTTGAATTACGAAACGTCAAGGAATGTCATCTTGTTCATCCTAATCTATTTCGGGGGATATGTCCCCCGTTTAACCCCGAGCCGCAGGCTACGGCTGCACGCCAATGCCGACGAGTTCACCTCGTTGGATCGTGGTCTTATTGTCGCCTTGTCTTAATGTCGCCTTTCGCTCCGCGAAAGTGCGCCTCGTCAACGCACTTTTGCGTAGCAAAAGGCGACAATGCAGGGCCGTCGCCATGGAATACTTGCAACGCACTGCCGTCGCCTAACGATGCGGGGCTAAACTTTAGTCAACAACCACAATACCGGGCTATTGGCATTGTCGGGATCCTGAAATTTTTCTATCCGCAACCCTTGCCTACGCCGTTCCATCCAGCCAGCCACGCAATTCGCTTCTTCCAATCCTCCCGCATGGCCTGGGTAAGCCAAAACGCTGATCAGTCCACCCTGTCTAACCAATTCGAAGGCCTGCTCAAGTCCATAGACGGTCGTCTCAGGCATGGTAACGATGGTCTTGTCACCGTAAGGCAAGTACCCCAAATTGAACATAATGGCAGATACGTCGCCTGCGTGCGCCGGATCTACAATCAAATTCAAGTGCGAATGGGATCCGACCACTAATCGACACTGCGACAAACTGCCTGCTTTTTCGAGTTTCATTCGCACGGTCTCAATGGCTCGCTCCTGGATGTCGATGCCATACACCACGCCCGTAATACCAACTTGTTCGGCCAAAAACAAAGTATCGAAACCGTTCCCACAAGTCGCATCGATTGCGATGGAGCCTGCCGTCAAACATCGCTTTGCAAACTTTTGAGCTTCTACCGTGAAATGCATGATTACTTTCGTCGAGACCTCAACAAAGTCGGATCGATCGAAGCTCCGTTCATCGCATCGAGGGATATCTCGGCCAATCGAGGTGCCATGAGTGTCCCTTTCGATCCCAACCCGTTCAGACAAAAGGCATTGGCAAGCACGTTATGCGGGCCTATCAAAGGATGGCGATCGTAACTCGCTGGCCGCACCGCCCATCGCTGTTCCAAAACGGTATGCTGACCTCCTTCAAACGTTCCGTTCGTTAGCGATTCCCAACGCTGCATCAGTTCGCCACGAAATTGTGTCGCCTTCTCGTCGCTGGGTTCGGCGGGGTCCTGCAACGAGTCACGGTCATAGGTTGCACCTATCAGATAGCGTTTTTCGCCCATCGGAACTGCCCAGGCATGATGATGAATAACAAGATCGCACGCGACGCCGGGACTTTTGACAAGCAGGATATCACCACGTGCAGGATGCAATGGTAAATCGCTGAAGAATCGATTTTCGCGAGCTGCAATACCTTGGCAAAACGCGATCCGTTTCCCAGCCAATTGCAATGCAGCAATCTTGACGGGATACTCCGAACTCATGGACTCGAACACGATGTCGCTATCGCATTGGAGATGGAACCCATGAAAAGCATGGATGCCTTCAAAATACCGCTGTGTTTCAGCTAGGTAGGCAATTGTGTCCAGCCGGGCGGCGGGATCCATGCGGCAAATACCGTACGGCGCCTTCAACCCAATTGTGTCCCGTCCTGAAAACAATTCGGCTCGAATGGAATCAGGTTGCGCATGACGTTCTATCCCGATCCACTTCGCTTGAAATGACTCCCGTTCAACTTGGCTGTGAAACACACGCAGGGCTGGCTCGATGTGCCAAAAAACAGCCCCCACGGTTCGCTCAACCTGACTGTAGAAGAGGTTGGCAGTTGGATAAAAATCGTTCCATCGCCAGCTTGCAGCGGCACGTGCGCCGGTAATCGGAGTCACCAAACCTGCCGCGACCTTCGATGACGTTTGAACATCCTGGCGATCGATGATTGCGACCTTCAACCCTCGCCAATGAGCTTGCCATGCCATGGCGGAACCGGCGAGTCCCGCCCCAATCACGATCAAATCGACGCTCTTAATACGTGACTTCCTCACTCTTGCCTCGCGCTCGCAAGTTCAAGATCTCCACCCCTAAAGCAAACAGCATCGCGAAATAGACATAGCCCTTGCTGACGTGGGTTCCGCACCCATCAGCAACCAGCATGGCTCCGATCATTACCAGAAATGCAACTGCAAGCATTTTCACTGTCGGATTCTGTTCGACGAAGACGGCCACCTTGGTCGAAAACAACATCATGATGATAACGGACACAATCACTGCAGTGACCATGACCCACAGCTGGTCTGCCATGCCTACGGCTGTGATCACCGAATCCAAAGAAAACACAATGTCCAGCACCATCACTTGAATGAGAACCGATGCGTAACTTGGCGGAACGATCTTGGTATTTTCAGACTGATGTCCCTCGACCAAATGGTGTATTTCTTTGACACTTTTCCAAAGCAAAAATAGACCGCCGCCAATCAAAATGAGATCCTTGATCGAAATGCGGTTTATCTCAGGTCGCTCCAACAACCATTCCTTGGCAGCCTCCCCCAGCGGCAAAATATCCAAAGATAGAATTGGGTCCTTCAGCTTCATGATTAAGAACAAGGTGGCTAGCAATCCAATCCGCATTCCCATAGCCAATCCTAAGCCGATCAGCCTGGCTGACTTTTGCTGTTCTTTGGGTAGTTTGCTGGACAGTACCGAGAGAAAAACCAAGTTATCAATTCCAAGCACAATCTCCATCGCGCATAACGCGATCAAGGCAACGAGATTGCCGCTCAAGCTTCCGTCGATGGCATCGCTCGACGCAAACAGGTAAAAATCAGGGACGAATGGAAAAATCGGTATCATGATGCGACTAAAGATAGGGAATTCCCGCCCGAAAGTGAAGCCGCCTTTGCTTGTTGAGGCACCGCCGGGATAATATAGGAAGATTAACGTTTGCTTTTCTTCATCGCTCATGTTTGGTGCCACCCGTGGACCCTTTTCGAATCGATTGCCCCCACTGTTCAAGCAAAATTATCGTGCGCCATGAGCAACTGCTCGGGCAGACACTGCCATGCCCTAAATGCAAAGGATCCGTGGCCGTCCCAGCGAAAGCGCCCGCTCAAACACCCTTGGCTCCGAATCCGCCTGCTGTCAAGGTAAATGCAACGACTCCTAAGTCAGTCGCATCGACGGCGATACCGACTGGCCAACGGGCTGGCGCACCCTTCCTTGATTCGGCCGCGATGACCAAAGTGGGTGATGTCGACTGGAACGAAGTGCTAGCGAGCGAAGATCTCTCGACTCGGAACGAAGGTGGAGGAGAATCGGGCGCGCGATTCAGATCGGTCAACGAACCTGACTTCATTCCCATTCCGTCCACTTTTACTCCAATCACGCCATTGCCCGCTTCGGAATCCAACAAGCCTATTCATAAACAGGCTTGGCAAAATACTAACATCGCCAAACGGCGTCAGATGCTAACCCTAGCAACCATCGGAATCACCGGCTCACTTTTCGCAATTGGGTGCTTTGTGGTGTTTATCCGCATGGTTGGCAGCAAGAGCCAACCCATGGCGAAAGGCCAAGTGGTTGCACCTCAGTTGCCGGGACTAAACCAACCTGAAAGTGTCATTGAAAAAATACCCGATCCGTGGATTGGATTAGATCCACCGGTGGACGAAGGTAGTAACACCGACGTTCCCTCCCAGGCAACAGAGGCAAAGCCTCCGGGTGATACACCCGAATCCATCGCACCGCAATCTGCGCCCGCGATGACTGCGCCGACCAGCCCAGCAATCGCGCCCAGCCAAGAGCCAGCAAGCACTTTCGATAACGATGTGGTCCCCTCGGTTTTCGACTTTGCAGGCATCCCCTCCATTCTTGGAACGGCTAACACGAGCCTGAATATCTCGACTTCGAACGGCGATCTGCCAGAGCTGAATGTCGAGAATGCAGCAGTTTATCAGGCGCAAGTCTTCCACCCATTGCCAAAACCCGTTCCAAGCTGGGACGAAAATTCCAAGCTCGTTCAGTCCGCCTTTCGAACTAAAGATAAAATCAGCTTGCTAAGGTGCATCGACTTGTTCGGAAGGATGACAGGAGTAGGGATTACAATCGACTGGCAATCCTGCCGCGTTGCAGGCATCGATCTTGCAAAAAAAGTGGACATCGACGAAAAAGACAAGTCCATTGCGGAGTTGATGGCGCAACTCGTTCAGTCAAATGGTTTGGAGTGGGCTTTAGATGGAAACGGTCTACCGATTATTTCCGCATCGAAGGCGGCCATGGAGGCGAAGTTGCAGGTCGACTGGACAACCACTGGTCTATTTCCAGAGGGGTCCGAGCAGGAGGCAAGCAATGCTTTGCTTCGATTGTGGGGATACGATGATGTTTGTGGCTTTAGCGATGGTCGGTTGAACTGGCGAGAGCAAGCCTCTCCCATCAAAAAAGCCAATTTACAGGCCTCCCTTTGTGAACTGGCCAAACTCCAGCGTCTGGATCCGAGTCATTCATGGCGCATGCCTACCGAGTCACCCTTGGTCTTCTCGCCAAGTTATTGGAACAGTAGTTTCGCAGGCTTCGAACGCAAGATCAGCCCGACCGTTATCGCCCCTGAAAGACGCCCGATACCGGATTTGCTGATGACGGCAGCCGACGAGACCAAATTGAATTTGGTGATCGATTGGCAGAACGTATGGAGCCATGGATTGACCCCGAAAGAGTCAACGGCCATCGTATTGGGTGGCAGGACTTTTCCACAGACGGCCAAACGCTTTCTAACGGATTTCGCCCTTGAAATTGTCCCTATCCTCGATGACACAGTCTGGCTCACGACCCGAGAAGCACGTCAAAAACTGATTCGAATTGTCCCGGTTCGCATGCCAAAAAACTACAAGATTGACGATTTGCGACAATCCTTGCGATTATTGGCCCCGGTTGTGGATGATCAGACTAGGTTTCGTGTTGTACCGATACCCGGAACCGAGGATCTCTTCTTTGCTAGAATCTGCAGTCCAAGAGCCGACCAACTCAACGATCCTGATTTGATGCTCAGCCTGGGTTGGCACGACAAACCATAAGTTACCATGGTCGCCTTTTGCTCCGCAAAAGTGCGTTATCGAGGCGCACTTTCGCGGAGCGAAAGGCGACAATAATAACGGTGCCAACATCGCTTCTTAGAATAGACGATTTACCATCAAGCTTTTATCCTACGACGTCGAGCGGTGGCAATTCGAGATCCTGATTGAGGACTTGGCGGACTGCCGATTTTTTGCAGAACAGGTGGCAGAACATGCAACGGTGCCTTTGACAATCGCATTGTCGGGAACACTTGGGGCTGGAAAAACACAATGGACACGTTTCTTTGCAATCGAGCTTGGAGCGCAGCCAGAAACCATAAGTAGCCCGACGTTTATGCTGGTACATGAATATGATAGTCAGCCACCCATTTACCATCTGGATGCGTACCGAATTGGAGATGAAGACGAAATGCTGGAGCTAGGAATCGAAGAGATGATGGATGCCGACGCGATCACGATTGTGGAATGGGCTGATAGGTTTCCCCTGCTTTTGCCAGGAAACACCCTGCGAATTCACATGGAAGTTGGAGAGTCTCCAAACTCAAGACACGTTTGCGTCCAAGCCAACGGCGAACGCGCCAAATCGATAGTTCGGGAATTAGGCTTAAGACTAAAGACTAAAGACTAAAGACTAAAGGTATAAGGTATAAGGTATAACACCCGGAAGCATTTTCGTCCGACCGGAGCTTGCCTCCGACGGACGCCGTTTTGGCGTACTAATAGTGCGACTCAGTCCCAAAATTCCCGCCTTCCGCTCCCGCCTCGACC
>JANMHA010000224.1:0-8812 GCA_031374925.1 Pirellula sp.
GTCTCGTTTGTAGTTTGTCGCCCTAGCAATAAAATCGTGGCCGGCTGAAAGAGATTCACGTAGCTGGCGCAGCGTTGCGCGGTCGGTATTGGGGCCTTGTAGAATTCGCGGGGTTTTTCCTAAGGTGTCCAGCATGGAATATCCGGTCATGCGGGTGAACGCTGAATTCACATACAAAAACTGCGGGCCAGGTTCATCAAGCTCCGCGGTCGTGATAATGACCGCGTACTCGGCATAAGCCGCTGCCAGTTCCAAAAGATCTTGCCGAATTAAATGGTGCATTTTTGAATTGCCATCGCTGACTTCTTTGCAACTTTGTTTCGATTCAGCCGCGTCGTGGATTGTCCCTCGCTCTGCTTATGTGGTATTGTATAGGACACTTCTCGCTTATCGCCACCAAGCTGCGTACGCTTTTGCCAAATCCCGCAGGTTTATCCTGCGGATCGTTCGGCCTTTCGCAACACACTCGGCCAATCGTTGTTTTGCGATGACTAACGATCCAGCGATATGGCTTCGGCATAAGCAAGCTCGCCGGTGCGACCGTCGTAGTACTGAAAGACAATTTGGGGGTGCGGATACGCCACCAAGCGTTTCTCACCCAATTTTTTGGGCATGTTGAAGACGTTATTCACTTGGACCACACAGAAGTGCGGGTACAACCGTTCGTCTCGTGGCACGTCGGGCAAAACATAACTACTCCATCGAATGTCACATACACGCGGTCCAAACTTAAATTTGCCCGTCGCTGGTCGATCACTTTCATCGAGTGCCGGCACATGGTTGACGCTGTTATGAGGACCACAGCAGAACTCCCATACATTGTCCGTAATCTTGACCGCGAAACTGTTGTGTAGGTCACCCGTCATCACGAACACTTTTTTCCCCATCTTGTTCCACTGATCAATCAGCATCTCGCGTTCGTCAAAAAAACCGGTCCAGGCTTCTTCTTTATTCTCCGCATCCGCCTCAAAGCCTCCCGCGCCAGTGTGCGGGATCATGAATGGCACGGTCGAGATCACGAAGTAGAAATCTGCATCGCTTTCTTTCATCGACTTTAGCAACCATTCGCGTTGCGGTTTGCCAATCATCGACACGCCCGGCTTGTCGCGCTTGGTGACGTCGTGCATGTCCCTATCACCGCGCGTGTCAATGAGAAAGAATTCACAATTGGCGACCCGGAATTTACCGTAGCTTCGTCGTCCAATGGAGTAACTGATGTTTTGTGCATCGACTTTGGCCGGCATGTGCAAACGCAGCGTATGCGGATCGACCACTTCCTTAATGTTATACACATACGAATTTTTATTCCCCTCGTCATTGTCGAAAATCATGTCGTTCACCCCGGCTTCTGGTGTGCCCCAGTGAACGTGCAGATTTAGCATTTCACTAAGCGGAAGCTTGGTGAAGTCAGCATCCTTGTCGACCAACAGGTCGCTTCCCGCCTTCATCGATGCCTTGCCAAAATGGATGGGGTGTTTGTGTTCCGTCGGATTGGCCCAGCCCAGGTAGTCAAACCAAGCTTGGGTCCCGATATCGCGGAAGACGGTTCGGCGGTGTCGTTTGCCGGCTTCTCCTGAACCCCAAATGTCGTTGACCAGTTCATGATCATCGAAGGTGAAGTAGCTGGGGACATGGCGATGCCATTTTGCCAGTTCCACGCCGCGGCTCAGGTACAACTTGTAGTTCTCCCAAACGCCGACAATTGTGGGCATGACATCGACAATCAGGGGAAACTTACTCAAGCCTTGGACCAATCGCCAAGCTTCAGGTGGGTAGACTCGCAATTCTTCGTACAGCCAATCCCCGTTCATGATGTGAAAGTGAACTCTATTAGCCCAGTCATGATTGAGATGTTCGTAGGTTGTGGCTCGATGCCCGGCACCGTTGAGCGGGTTTTGATTGGCGCATGAGCCGATTTGGAAACGAAAGTTAAATAGTCCATTCGGGTTGTGTTCGTCGTTTCTCGAAGATTCTTTGCTGGGCAACGTCAGAAACGATCCCGGCAAACCGTGTGGTCGCTCATTGACCCAAATTTGGTAGTAGTAGCGTGTATCGGGCTGTAGATCGAGCAGCTTGACCGTCCCGGTATTGTCGCGCTCGATAGCCGTCGCGCCGGGCTGGCTAACTTGAGCGAAACGATCGGGATGGATACCGTAGTGCACCGTGAATTCGCCTGGTTCGGAGGTGCGTCCCCAAACGACCATCGAATTTGCCGTCGGTTGGCCAAGCATCGGACCGTGGGTCAAGCAAATCGGATCGCGACTTGGTTGTTGTGCCTGGGCGGCGGTCAAACGCCACGAGTGAGCCGACACCAAGCAGATACCCAGCAATAAGAAACAGCGAAACCGTTTTTGGAAACCTGCAAACAAGCTGGACATAATCTCTCGCGAACGTTGAGAATAAATTGAGGTAGGCACGGAATGCCCATTCTACCTGCTTCAATTCGCTGCGAGAGCAAGAAGTGGGGAACTTCCAACGTCATCTTGACTTCGGAATCGCTTTGCTATGATACTTTGCTCCGAACGAAGTTGACTTTCGAAGCTTGACGAAGCCCTAAAGTCCTAAAGCAAAAGCAATTCTGACGCGTAATTGCCCAATGGTAAGAACTCGCGAGTTGAGACGTCTGACCTATGTACCAACCACAGATCTCCCTAACACCGTGAGGCAAAAATGAACACACAAACCACTTGTTCTTCGATAATACCAACCGGATTATGTGCATTCCTTGTGGCTAGCATGGCTCTCTACGGTAACGCTCAAAGTCCCGGCGGAGCAGGTGTTAACTCGAAACCAGCAACCTTGGAAAAAACTAAAATGAAGACTGAAAAAGCAATTTTGGCAGGTGGATGTTTCTGGGGAATGGAAGATCTATTTCGCAAACAGCCCGGTATTGTTTCGACGCGTGTCGGGTACTCAGGCGGTGACGTGAAGAATGCAACGTATCGCAACCACGGTACTCATGCCGAAGCCATCGAAGTGGTTTACGATCCGAGCAAGACAGACTTCCGAAAGATTCTAGAGTTTTTCTTCCAAATCCACGACCCAACTACAAAGGATCTTCAAGGCAATGACCGCGGAACCGCGTACCGTTCGGCGATCTATTTCAACAACGACGAACAAAAACAAGTTGCATTGGACACGATCGAGGATGTAAACGCATCGGGTTTGTGGCCCGGTAAAGTGGTGACGGAAGTCAAACCCGCTAGCGACTTCTGGGAAGCCGAGCCAGAACACCAAAACTACCTTGTCCGAAACCCAGGCGGTTATACATGCCACTTTCCTCGCAAGGATTGGGTACTACCTAAGCGAGCAAGTGCGAATAAATAGGACACTTCCGCCAATGTCTTTCGAACGGTGCTACCTGTTTCTAGAAGCGTTGGTTCGCTGAGCGAACCACGACTAACACCAATCACGACATTGCAAGACCGAATCATGCTCGGCGAACTATTTGATCCGAAAGCCGAACTCTTTATTCACGATCGCCTGCGACCGCATTGGTCGCAGGCCGGGGCGATTGTCTTCGTAACGTTTCGCACCGTCGACTCGATCCCCAAGGAAGTTATCCAGGGCTGGGAGCGTGAAAAACAGGACTGGGTCGAGCGTGTCCTGCATAGTCGTGGATCGCTCCGCGATCCAACGCCTGGAATTCACAACGAATGATCTTACCGGGCCCGTCCCGGCGCAATCCAGATGTTACGGAACACCACCGGGTTGCCGTGGTCTTGCAGAAAGACAGGACCATCAGCACCGTCTAAGGGCTTAGAGATCGGGGCAGAGGTTGTGAAATCCTTGGCGAGCTCCAGGTCTTCGTGCACGAGCACGCCATTGAGCCGGACCGTGATGCGTGGCCAAGCCGTACGTTTTCCGGAAGCATCGAATTTGGCTGCGGTGAACTCGAAGTCATAGGTCTGCCAAGCGAGAGGCGGCAGGCACATGTTCAAGCGGGGTTTGGAAATCGAATAGATGCCGCCGCACTCGTTGTCCTTGCCGTCGAGTCCGAATGAATCGAGGATCTGGGTTTCCCAGCGTCCGCCGAAATAGACTCCGCTGTTACCGCGTTGCTGGCCGCTTGCCTTAGGTTTGTAAGGTGTACGGAACTCCAGGTGCAGCGTGTAGTCGCTGAAGTGTCGCTTGCTGGTGCATCCGGAGGCGAGCAGGTGACCGTTCTCCATCCTGCCGTTTTCCCATTGGTCCGCCGAAGTTCCGTCAAAGAGAACCACCGCGCCGACGAGTGGCTTGTTGCCAATCGTGGGGCTGTGGCGCTCGATACGCGCGAGTTTGTGCTTCACGCCGTCCCCGGCTGAAAGAGCAAGCAGGCCATTGGCGATCGTGGCGGTGATTTTGCCCGAGGCATCCGCGCAATCGACCAATTCGTCCTTGCGCCCGCCCTTCAGGATGGTGCGCGACTTGCTCGGTTCCCATCCCTGGCCTGGCACGCCGCCATCGAGAATGTAAACGTCGAAACGACCGCTGCCGAGCGCTACCACCTGGGCTCCCATGGCCGTCTCGCTTTCGGCGCTTCGATATTCGCCCTGGATCGCGAAATCTGGGTCTTCACGAAGTGCGGATTCGGGATCGGTCCAAGTCTTTTGCTCTTCTTTCTGCGCGGCTTTGGCTGGGAGAACAGCCAATAGGACGCATACGAAGCAGGGAAGAAAAGGAATTTTCATGAGTGTATTGCTTTCGTTATCATGCTTGTTTCCAAAGGTCTTCGCCGTAGTTCCAGCCCTCCCGGGCGGGTTCCCTGACGAAGGCGTTAAACTCTGGGTGGTTGGTGACGCGGCCAGCCGTGGCATCCCATTCAATGCGAGTGTTGAAGCGCTGGGCCAGCACACCTAACAGGATAATCTCGGTAAGCTTGGCGGAGTAGTCGAAGTTCGATCCCGGTTCCGGGCCTTCGCCTCTGATCGCGTGCAGCCACTCGCGGAACGGACCGCCCGCAACGCGAGGAATGTTTTGCGCCGGGGGATTTGCATTCCACTGGCCGCTCAATTCCTCGGGTAGGATGCGAGGTGCTCCGGCATGAGTGCCGCAGCCGAGCAGGCCGAGTCCGAAGTCCCAGAACGAACGACACTTCTTCGGGAGATAGTCGGCATAAGGTTGAGCGGGAGCTTGCCTCCTCTCAACCTTGTTTTGGCGTCCTAAGTAACTGCCGTTAACCGCCGCACTTCGCTCCCGCCTCAACCGCCTTAGGCGGTCGAGGCGGGAGCGAAGTGAAGTAATTTAAGGTCTGAGCCGCACATTCATAGTACGCCAAAACGGTGTCCGTCGGAGGCAAGCTCATCTCCCAACCGCAGGTCACCCAAGCGAAGCCGTTGCGGTGGAAGCCATTATCGAAATGCGTTGCGGTGGTGACGAGCATCGACTTCAGGCCCCTTTCAGTTCCCATGTCGAGCATGGTTTCGATCGGCCCGACTCCCTGGCGGCTGCGCCAGAGCTCGCCATTGACCGTCTTCCTGCCCGGAATGCGTGCGCAAAGGAAATCGACCGTCCAGCCGTCGAGATTCACGATGTCGATGAAGTCCTCCGTTCCTCTGGACGGTTTGCAGAAGTGCTCGCGGGACGGATAGTATGGATAGCAGATCGAGCCGTCGCCGTCCCCGTTGTCGACTGCGTATTGGCTCCAGATGTTTCCCTGGCAGGCGTGGATGCCCTCCTCTTCCGCGAGATAGCGAAGGTTGACTGCCGAGAGGAATCCGGCGATCACACTTTTCGGCCGATAGCCGTCGCCGACGATTTCGGAAACGCGCCGCAGGCCGTCGTGGAGATCGCGGTTGACCTGCTCGCGCGTGTTATACATGTTTGAAAAGTAAGCTCCTGGAATGAAAGTAATTTCATCGCCGAATTTCTTATGATAACTCACGACCAACTCGCGCAGTTCGCGGTAGCTGTCGCGTGGGTCGTGGAGGGCGAGCCAACTGAAGGCCCAGGTGATGCGCGCGCTAGGCCAGGCTTTTTCGATGGCCTCGCGAAAGGTGCGGGCCTCGGCGGGGGTGTGGACGGCGGATTCGTCCGGCCCATGCGCGGCGTCGCGGGTAACCTCGATCTGTCGCACCCTCACGATGGTATTGAGGGTGAGGAACCGTTGGCCCGTGAGCCCGCTTGGCTCGATAGAAGGAGGCAGCGGCATCGGATTATCAGCAAAGGCCGTGCAGCATAGGACCAAGGACAGTAAAGTGAGCACCAGCCGGTGGCGTGAGCGTCGAATGAGAATCATGGTAGTGGAAATAGGAACCGCGCTTGTATCATCCAACTGAATTGCGAGACTGGCAAACTAGGTGAACGGCAGGCTCTGGATTCGAGATTTCGTTTTAGTTTCTTTTCCCCGGCTATTTGCTGGCGAACTGCTTCGAGCAACGTTACAGAAGTATAACGACGACACAGATAAGCTGATATGCTACACCGGTATGAAACCGGGGGAGAGCCTAGCCCCTCACGACAACGCTGTGAAGTATTTTCACCAACAATTTCGCTTAGGTTGAGTGGGAGCTTGCCTCCCCTCAACCTTGTTTTGGCGTCCTACGCAACACCCCGCGAACCGCCGCCCTCCGCTCCCGCCTCGACCGCCTTAGGGGGTCGTGGCGGGAGCGGAGGGCGGTACTTTCAGGTCGGAGCCGCACATTTTAGTACGCCAAAACGGCGTCCGTCGGAGACAAGCTCCGATCGGACGAAGTCAAGCTCCGATCGGACGAAGTCAAGCTCCGATCGGACGAAGTCAAGCTCCGATCGGACGAAGGCAAACTCCGATCGGACGAAGGCAAGCTCCGATCGGACGAAAATGCTTCACAGCGTCGCCCTCACGGGTTGCCAGTAGCTGCCAATTATCGCCCTACTGGCATGAAGCCAGTGGTAGCGAAACACAGGTGTGCGGGTACGGTGAATGGAAATTCATTTACCGAATGTGCGCTCGCTGCCGTCTCGACGATCGACAATTCTATCTCCAGCAACAGCACCAAGCGATTCGATCGAAATTACGGATTCCTCCATCGCATGGTTGACTCCACTCGTTTTCAATTTGTATTCACGGTGAAAACTCTCCGTACCTTCGTGTCTTGCGCGCTTATGGACTCGCAGAGTTGGTAGCCATATTCCCCCCTTCTCTTCGTATTCCGTTGTGATCTCTTCGGACAGCCACATATCTGAGTGGAACGTTCTGACGACGTTGGCACCCTTGCTCAAATCAACTTCGTAATGGTTTCGTATTTCACCGGTGGTCGAAACTGTGACCATGTCCCCCACCCGATTAACTGTCCAGCTTTTCGCCCCGCCAATTTTGGTCAGCGAATACAGGCCACCAAAGCGTTTGTATGCTGCCTCACCACAATCAGCCGCGAAAAATTCCATCGGAGTGAACTCGACACATAAGCCTCCGGGGTACTCCTCGATTGGCCGGATGACGACTGTCTTACGTTGTTTGCTCGATGGTATGTAGGGGGAAAATTGGTAATAAGCGCTATCTTTGACCATTCCGCCATCGAGCTTCAGCGATTCTGACGGAAGTTGATCGTCACCTTGGGTCCTTGAAAACTCCAGCCACGCGTTGGACCACAGCCAAGCCTGCTTCTGTCGATCGAAAGCAAAGTGAACGTGTCTTCGCCACTTAATCTGCATTCCATCTTTGCTTTGGCTCTGTTCAACAATTTCGACCGCCCCTTGCCAACAATCTATCGCGCGAACATTTTTCTCGTTTTGGTCTGCAACTAGCTTTAGTAATAATGGATCTCCCAGAAAACCATCCGCCAGCGCTTGATTTAACACGCATTCACAGTTTTGTACGAGAAGAGCACAGAGTAGGACAAGAATAGTCATTCGCAAATTTGATCGCATGGCAAAGCCTTTTGTTTCAACGCTCGGACGGCTCCGTCGCTCGCAGCTTACTCTCGGGCTGGTTCCACTCCAAGTTTGGATCCAACAATTCGTCCATTCGGCGATCCACGATTTTATCAGAGATCCGGTCGCGGGCGTCGATCACCTGTTGCATTCCCAGTAATCGGCGAGTGAATTCGACGAGCTCGGCCCGCTGGATTTCCTGACGTGCTACGAATGTTTGCTGGACGAGAGCTCGCAGTTCAGCTCGAAGCTTGACGCAAAGGTTTCTGCATCACTCTCCCTCTTTTGCGCATACGCGATGACGCCACTGCTGGACGCTAAGGTTGCCGTTGAAGCCGTCGTCACTGCACCGTCTTCCGACTGGAACTAATTTCACCAATACTTTTTCACCAACACAAACTCCGCGTTTTCATTGGCACAATGGCTTCCGCCTTGCGGCTACTGGAAACCGTAATCGTAAATTATTTTCGAATTCACGTATTTTCGAATTCACGGCAGCTGTGACCTAAGTTGTCAAGGCTCAGCAGTTAATGAAGGTGTTGGGACGCGGCAGAACAACGACGCAAAGACCGCCCCAGCAATCGAACTCAAGGGAGAATCAAAGATGGATTGCTGGTCGCTTGCTAGAGGGTGCTCAGTCAGGGAGTGCAGGCAACTGCGTGTTCGTACGAAGTGGCGAAACGCGTTTGCTTTTTGACGCAGGCATCAGCGGAAGCAGTGCCGAGTCGGTTATCGGGACAGGTAGAAAGCTTCCCGCATCTAGCCACAATGTGAATTGTGCCCTTAAGGCAATCTCGTGAGCGATCCGATCAGAGCTTGGCTCCGTCCGATCGGAGCTTGCCTCCGACGGACGCCGTTTTGGCGTACTAAAAGTGCAGCTCAGACCTTAAAGTATCGCCTTCCGCTCCCCCCGCGGCCCCCCGAGGGGGGGGGGGGGGGGGGGGTAGGGGGGGGGTGGGGGGGTGGTTAGTTAAAACGCCAA
>JANMHA010000226.1:0-15271 GCA_031374925.1 Pirellula sp.
CCAAGTCGCTGTGTTGGTCCCAGGCTTCATAGATAATATTGACGAAACGCACGCCTCGCTCGACCATGCGTCGCGAAAGCAAGCAGTTGCGAGCAAAACTCAAATGAGCATTGGCTACGTTGCCGCGGCCCGTGGCTTGCGGGTGTTGAGCCCGTTCAACTCCGTACTCCGATAACGTTGAGGCGGACTCGCCTCGCAGATCGATCAACTCGGGCGCGGAGGACTGCATTCGAAATGCCAACTCGTAACTTGCAATGCGGCTAGCAATCTCTGGATCATGCACTTCGTTGAAATGGCTTTCGTTCAAAGATTTTATGGCATCCAAACCACGACGCTGCAACTCGGGTGGTAGACCATTCGGATTCGATAAATTCAGAATGGGTTCCCCTTCATTTCGAAACAAGACACCAGCGTAATGCGATGGCAAAAATCCACTGGACCAAAGGGACGAGCCGCCGCTCGAGCCGCGTCCGCTCGTCAACACGACATAACCAGGTAGATTCTGTGACTCAGTGCCCAAGCCATAAGTAAGCCAACTGCCCACGGTTGGCAACCCAAACGTGCCTCGACCACAACTGAGGAGCAATTGTCCGGGATGATGATTGAATTGTTCCGAGAACATCGATCGGACCATCAGAATGTCGTCGGCACACAACGCGATATTCGGTAGGAAGTCGGAGAAGTCCATTCCACATTGACCGTGCTTGGACCACTTTCGCGACGACCCCATCAAGACAGCAGACTCTTTCTTGATGAACGCAAAACGAACCTTTTCCAATATTTCTTTTGGCAAAGGTTGGCCATGCAGTTCGTTCAGTTTCGGCTTTGGATCGAACAAATCCAACTGGGATGGAGCCCCGGCCTGCAACAAAAAAATACAGTTTTTTGCTTTTGGCGCAAAATGCGGGGGCTTTAGTACAAGGGGATTGGTCGCGCCGTCTTGCCGGTCGTTCGCACAAGCGACGGAGCCTAGACGTCCATCGGCACCTAGCATCGCACCCAAAGCGGCCATTCCCAAGCCGCTTGCCGAAGTAGTAAGAAAGTTTCGGCGAACTTGTTCAACATGCTGTTCGAACGGTGACATGAGTATACCTATTCGCGAGTGATAAACTCGTCCAGATTGATCAAAACGCGAGCGGTTGCAATCCAGGCCGCGTTTTCTTCAATGGAAATGGTTGGAACTACGAAATTGCCCACCAATGCCTTGGCTTGATCTGGATGGTCGGCATACCAACTTAGCGATGCGTCCAAGAGAGCGAGCAGTTCGGCTAAATCTCGTTCACTAGGTGGGCGCGCAACGCAAATGCGAAATGCAGTTTCGAGCCGGGACTTCGCATCCAGGTTTCCTATGGAAAGAACGCGTTTGGCAAACGCTTGCGCGGATTCGGCAAAAGACGCATTATTCAGTCCGACCAAGGCCTGCAACGGAGTATTCGATTTGTTGCGGTCAACGCATGCAAGATTCGCATCGGGGCAATCAAATGTTATTAAATTAGGATGCGGAGCTGTTCGCTTAAAAAAGGTGTACATCCCGCGTCGGTAGCGGTCCATATCGCTTGAAACAGTCCACTTGAAGTTCCCAGCATAGCTCAATTCGGCGATTCCAGGGGGCAACGACGGAAAGACACTTGGGCCACCAATCTTGCGAGCCAACAGACCTGCCGCATCGAGAGTGATGTCCCGCACGATTTCACCTTCGACTCGCAATCGGTTCTGGCTTGCTAACATTTGGTTCTGTGGATCGATTTCAAGCAGGTCCGTTCGCCGTTTGGAAGCCTGTCGATACGTTGCTGACATCACGATTTGCTTAATCAGTGCCTTGCGTGACCAAGCCGTCCGAGACTGCGCCCCCCCGGCTTCATCGCTTGCATTCAAACCGATGAAGTCGCGCGCCAGCCAATCCAGAAGTTCGGGATGCGTAGGCGGGTCACCTCGCACACCGAAGTCATTGCTCGTTTTTACAATTCCTGTTCCGAATAGAGTTCGCCAAATATGGTTGACGGTGACTCGCGGCGTGATCGGGTTCTTGAGTGAGACGAGCCATCTCGCTAAATCCAATCGATCGCTAGGTTCTTCGGTGCTTCGTGGAATCATTGCTGGTAAAGTGCTAAGACCGGATGGCTTTACATCAGCATCCAACACAGGTTCTAAGAACTCACCGCGCCGCAGGACAAACGTCCTGCGAGGATCCTTGATCCGCTGGCCAATCACACGAACTGAAAGCTCCGATTTGGCGGGTTCCTTCTTTGACAAAGCAGAGAGCTTTTCGACGAGTGGTTTTGTCGAAGGATCGATGCCGCTGAAATGATCTAGTAACTCCTTACGCTGCACATCGTTGCGAACCTCGGCGGGCAGAGTCAGGATTTTGACAATGTTCTTTGGAACATCGATGGGTGTGTCTATTCCGGACTGCATGGAGACTTTGAAGCGGCCGATGGTATGCTGTTTTCCATACTGGTGGCTCAACCGGATTCGGAAGTAGAACGGCTTTGAAGCCGAGAAAGCCTCCTTCAAATGAAATTCGGCCCAATGGTCCTTTCCGTATTTATTTCCGATAGCCCAACCTGTTTTGTCATCGCTGTCGATCGCATGCTTTGCCAACCACGGCCGATCGGCTTGTTCATGATCGGCTTTCGCAGAATCGAAATCAAGTTTTCGAGGATTGGTAAAGTCCTCCTTTTCCGAACATTCGATGGTGATTTCGGAAAGCACAAAATTGCCGTGCGCCACCCGCCCAGGCCCTTTTGCTGGCAACGAATTGTCGGCGAGCACATCCAAGCGAACGGTATCGAACGTGGTACCGGAAATCATGCCTTGAATCGTGTACGTTACCACGTCTGGGTTGGGTCCCCCTGCCAAGAATGAGCCATCGGACTCTCTTGTGAACGTGGCTTCGCCATCGCTGGTTGCTCGTGGCTCAAGCAGAGGTACTCGCTTGGTGGGGTTCTCATTGGATCTCGCAATCTGCTTTTGGATTTCTTCTTCCCAGATCGATAGAGTCGGAAGGATTCCGAGTTGAGCTACACGCAACTCCTCTTTAACTTCGGCAACCGCAGCGTCGTGTGATTCTTTGGCGTGCTGGTAGTCTATTATTTCCTGTTCCGACTTGGGTACAACAATCGTTTGTTCGTCGCCGTTATTGTGAAAGGCAAACAGTTGGTAGTATTCGCGTTGGCTGATTGCGTCGTACTTATGCGAATGGCATCGCGCACAACCCACCGTCAATCCGAGCCAAACGGCACCGGTCGTCTCGGTCCGATCAAAACAGGCCTCAACCCGAAACTGCTCTTGATCGGCTCCCCCCTCCGTGTTGGTCAAAGTTTGGCGATGGAACGCCGTGGCCAGTCGCTGCATCGGGGTAGCATTGGGAAGCAAGTCACCCGCTAGTTGTTCGATCGTGAATTGGTCGAATGGCATATCCACGTTGATCGCATCGATTACCCAGTCCCGCCAACGATACGCATCCGGCCGAGGGTTATCTTTCTCATAACCATCGGAATCCGCATAGCGAGCCATGTCGAGCCAGTGTCGCCCCCAACGCTCCCCGAAATGGGGTGAGTCAAGCAATCGATCCACCAGTGCTTCAAAAGCATTTGGCCGCATATCAGTTACGAACGCATCGACTTCGGCAATCGATGGCAACAGGCCGATCAAATCCAAATGGAGCCGACGTATCAGCGTAAAACGATCCGCTTCTGGGGACGGAACAAGACCACGGCTTTCTAGCTTGGCAAGGATGAATCGATCGATCGGATTGATGACCCAATCCGTTTGAATTACCTCCGGCAGCAGTTGCAATTTCAAAGGTTGATAGGCCCAATGGCTCTTTTGATTTGCATTCGCGGATTTATCATCAGGCCAAACCGCCCCGCTATCAATCCATGCTCTTAGAACGCCGATTTCATCTGGCGACAATCGCGAACCCTCGGGCGGCATGACTTTTTCCAAATCCGTTGCCGCGACGTAGTGAATCAATCGACTCTGGGAACTGTTACCCGAAGCGATGGCCCTACCAGAATCGCCACCAAGCATGGCTAAATCAGAACGGTCAAGCCGTAATCCCGCCTCTTGTTTTTCACTTCCATGGCACGACCAACAGTGTTTCGAAAAAATCGGCTGAACGTCGCGTGCATATTCCACTTGACGTTCAACGGGTGGCGGCAACTCGTCCCCTAAAACAACGAGGCGAATTGCCATCAAGATAGAACACACAAGTAGGTATGGCTTCATGAAATACTTCTCGGGCAGGGGCCGATCCTAACTGGAAATCGATTCGGCAATAGTAGGTGGGATAATTTGAAGGCTGGTTTTCGAACGAAATTGCCACCCTTAGTATAACACGGAGAATCCCCAAATAGCCAAATAGCTATCGCCGTGTCTTTTTCCTGCCTCAGCGGAAACTCCACTGGATCTGATTTGGTTCGCTTCCAAGCCGACGATGTTCGTCGAGAAAAATGGCCTTAGGCCGTGGAGTTGTCTGACCGCGAGCAAGCCATTTTCAATCGGCCTTGGAACGACAACACTGGTTTGCGGCGATTCATATGGGTTTAACAATCGCAGGTCAACTTTCCATGCCGAAAACGAATTACAATCAGTCTCACGTGGTGAGAAACGAAGAACACCGCTTCCCCTGCCTTGAACTGAGATGACGTGTAAGTATGACATGTAAACTGCGAAACTACGCAACTATTTTGGCAACGCTCGCAGGCACACTCTTCCTAGGAACCGAGCTGCTCACCGCAGACGATGACTCCGCCCAGTCCCCCGCAAGTGAAAAAGTCTGGGAACCGCATGATCTCAATCGTCCGAAACCGCCGGTGCGCGATCCCGGCCCAGGAACCGAGAAAGAGTTTGCCAAGCCGCCGAGCGATGCGGTCATATTGTTCAACGGGAAAGATCTTTCGGAATGGGTGCGTCGTCCGGGGGCCAAGGAACAGCCGCCGGTGACAGTACCGAAATGGAGGATCGGCGACGGTTATTTTGAAGTCGTCAAAAACAGCGGCAATCTCTACACTAAGGAGAAGTTCGGCGACTGCCGCATTCATTTGGAGTGGGCCACGCCAGCCGAGTTCAAACCAACAGACCAGGGGCAAAACCGCGGCAATAGCGGTGTGTTTCTCCCAGGCCATCAAGAGCTACAAATCTTGGACTCATTCGAAAATGAAACCTACGCCGACGGACAAGCTGCCGCGGTCTACGGCAAGTATCCACCGACGGTCAATGTCAGTCGCCGACCCGGAGAATGGCAGAGCTATGATATCACGCTCGAGCAACCACGCTTCGACGTGGATCGCAAAATGACGACGCCCTGTACGTTGACCGTCATCCACAACGGAGTACTCGTACAAGATCACGTTCCGATCGGTGGCGCGGCTACGTCTGGCACACTCGGGTTACAGGATCATTACACGCCAGTCCGCTTTCGCAATATCTGGGTGCAACGGATCACGCCGCCTGAGTCGAAGACGCCTTAGCAATTTTGTTCGGCGCCTTGGCAGAATCCGTCAGAATGCAGGCATGCTTGTTCTGCCTTCAATCTTTCTGTCGTTTTTGCTTGGTAAAAGCAATTGCCTCCATTAGTTGGGCCTCGGTAACCATGTCTCGAAGTATCAATGGATCTTCGGGCGTCATCGGTTATTTTACTGATTGGCCAATGCGGTTGACGAAATCGTTGAGTTGCCGCAAGTAATCGTCGGACAACCAATTATTGAGATCGGCATTTGCCAAGACAATCATGGTCTTGGGTTCGTTAGCAGCCTGAAAAAGCTTTTCGCCGGAAGCGAACGGAATCGTTCTATCTTGGTCACCATGACTTTGCAGCAATGGCCCACGGTACTTTGCAATCGCATGTAACGAATCAAGCTTGTCGCTAGGAACCAACCAAGACAGTTTCGGGTAGTGGACATCGGCAACATCCTTCAATGAAGAAAACGTGCTTTGCAAAATCAAGCCGCGCGGAGCAGCCTCGGCTGCAAGTTGCACGACGATTGCCCCTCCAAGCGATTCGCCCATTAGTATTATTTCGGACTCCTTCGTCGACGCGAGTTCGCACAATTTGGCCCGAGCAGCTCGCGCATCAAGGAGAACACCGTCAACAGTCGGAGTACCCTCGCTTCTTCCGTAGCCCCGGTAATCAAATAAAAACACCGATACTTTTGCTTTTGATTGTAGATACCGCAACCAAGCAGCCCGTGATGCAACATGACCCGCGTTACCATGAGCAAGCAAAATTACGCCACGCGGATTTTCGCAAGGGCAGTACCATCCGTGCAACTTCGTTTTGTCGTCTGCAGCAAAGTAAACGTCGTTGAATCGCAATTCCTTGGGCTGCCAATCTCCAGTCGGATACTTGGCTGGAAAGAACAACAACAGCTCATCGATGGATTGCGGCTTGGCAACCTTCAAGGGTTCCGTCAACGATTCCTGTGCGTTTGCGATAAAATTCAATCCAATCTGCCACAGAACAATAGTGAAAAGAATGAATCTCGTCATCGTGAGTTACCGAGTTGCCCGATCCAGCGCAAGAGTTGCAATCTAACGAAACGGAAACAGAGCGGATCGGAGCAATAAGTACTCAGCGCCAACCACTCCGCCAACCACGCGGTGGATATCAGTCTAGCCGATCCTGTGGGTGTTGACCAGCAACTAGGTCACTCTTGGCAAGAGTGACCTAGTTCACTGAGTTGGCTCATTAGAAACGACATTTCGGATCATGGAGGCTGGAACTCGTGTGGCTACTTCTTCACAACATTCACTGCAACGCTCGCTGTCAATGCACTGTTAGCCAAGTCGACGATGCTAAGTGTTTGTAAACCAAGGGTGCCAAAGGAGTAGCTGAGCGTGGCGACTCCATTGTCTTTGCTGCTGAAGCTGTAACTGGTCTTGCCCCCCTTGGGATCATTGCTGCTCAAAGTGACCTTGCCCAAATAGCCGGTAGCGACATTTCCGTACGCATCGCGTGCCGTCACTGTCACCTTAAACCCAACTCCTTGAGTTACAGTGGACGGAGTAGAGAAAGTAAAGGTTGCCGCCGCTGCTGCAGTCACCGATATGCCGGATTGGATAGCGACCATCGCTCCGGCGGAATCTTTCACAGTGATCGATTGCAAGCCTGAGGTCTTCAACGTCGCTGCAAACGTGTGAATTCCTGCATCACTTGAGGTAAACGTATAGCTGGCAGGCAGCCCAGCTTTGACATCGCTGCTGCTGAATGCGACGGTGCCCCTGTAGTTCGGGCTAAAGTTTCCATAGGCGTCTTTGACCGTGACAACCATGTTGCGAGCCACTCCAGCGGTTGTCGCTGGGAATCCTGAGACACCAATCGATGCCGCTGTCCCGGCATTCACCGTAATTCCAACTTGGCTACCTACCGCTGTTAAGATCACAGAGTCCTTGACGCTTATGGACTGCATGCCCGCCGTCTTCAACGTCGCTGTAAAAGTGTGTACTCCCGCATCCGCAGCAATAAAAGTGTAACTGGCGGGCAAGCTAGCCTGCAAATCACCGCTGCTAAAATTCACTGTGCCTAGATAGCTGTTGGTCAGGTTCCCAAACGGATCTTTCACTTTAACGGTGAACGATTGAGCGGAGCCGGCAGTGGTCGTTGGAAAGCCAGTTACAATAAAGGAGCCGGCTGTGCTGGCCGCTTGTACGTTGATGTCGGCCGCAGTACCCGATATCGTGGAATTGACTGTGTCTGTCGCGTTAATGGACTGAATGCCAGCGGTCTTGAGTGTTACGCTGAATGTTTGCACGCCAGCTTCTTTGTTATTGAAAACAAAACTGGTCGGTAAAACAGCGAGCGAATCGCTGCTGGCAAAGGATACGGTCCCTCGGTAACCCGTGGCAACGTTGCCAAATGCATCCAAAGCCCTCACCGTAACGGAGACCGCATTACCGGCGACAGCCTCGCCACTCACCGAAAGCGATAGCGACGTAGCGACGGATGCAGATACGCTTCCAGCCCCGACACCCAGCACACTCGAATTGCTACTGTCAACTGCGGTCAGCGTTTGAGCACCAGCGGTATTCAATGCTGTGGTAAAAGCATGAACGCCTAAGTCAGTGCTATCGAACGCGTAGTCGATAGGCAGAATGGCATTGGCGGCAGAGGTTACGAAATGAACTGTGCCGAAGTAGTTCTTGGCCGTGTTACCAAACGCATCCTGGGCCGTCACCTTCGAGGTAAACGATTGACCTGCGACGATATTGGTAGGCATCGCGACTGTGAATAACGTCGCTGCCCCATTGAACACTTCGAAATTTGTCAATGTCGCTTGAATTGCAGGATTGATCGTGTCTGTCACGGTAAAGGACCAAACTTGGCCATTGACGGTGGCAGTTGCCAAGTAAACTGAGAATATATGCTCGCCCCCGTCCGCCGAGCTAAAGGCATAACTGCTTGGCAGGTTCGCTGCGACGTCCGAACTGGTCAATCCAATCGTGTTACTGTAATTCGATACGGAGTTACCGAAAAGGTCGATTGCCCGCACTCGCAACTGGATGATTTCTCCCGCAGTCACCAAAACGTGCCCCTTGCTATCGGTACCATTAGGCACGGAAATAAGGAACTTAGAAAAGTCGCTTGCCGAAACCGCGATTCCTGCTTGAACTCCAGTCAATGCTCCGGTCAAATCCCTTGCCGAAATCGATTGATTGCCGGCTGTCCTCAACGTGGCGGCAAAACTATGAACTCCCGCATCCGCCACGGTGAATGCGTAGCTCGCTGGTAGGCCCGCTTGAATATCGCTACTGGCGAAATAGACCGTTCCGATATACCCAGTAGCAACTTGGCCAATCGTATCGACCACGCTCACCGTAAAGCTGTTGGATTTTCCTGCAACTGTCGCTGGATATCCAGTCACTGCAAACGAACTGGCAATCGGTGCGGTAGCATCGCTAGACACGACCCCGGTGATCGACGGAGTGATCACATCCGTAGCCGTCAACGTCTGAGTTCCCACCGTAAAAAACTTAACGTTGGCTGATGCCAAACCGTTCACAAACGCCATATCCGAAGGCAATACTGCAGCCGCATCGGAACTGGTAAAGTGAACCGTACCATTGTAGCTTGAGGCTTGATTGCCATAGACGTCGCGAGCCACAATCGTAATCGGTCGCAGCACGCCAATCGCACCCGCTCCACCCGTTAGTGTCAAACTCGATGCGACCTTCGCTGTCACGCTCACGGTTACGCCACCGTTGATCGAGCCACCCACCTCGGTAGCGCTAATGAAACGCGCACCAGAACTTTTTAGCGTTACGGCGAATGTGTGTGAACCAGCGTCGGCAGCGGTGAAAGTATAGTCAGCGGGTAGGCCAGCCATGACGTCAGTGCTAGCGAAATGAACCTTGGCGGAGTATCCAGGGGCAACAGCACCAGTTGTATCCATGGCCGATACCGTCACATCCATCGTATCGCCAGCCACAGCCGTAGCAGGTGCACTAAATTGCAATTGCTTGACTTGCCCGGTCACATTGACGCTAACCGACGCAGCTATCATGTTGGGAGCCGAGACTCGAACCGTTTGAGTACCGGCCGTCACCAATCGAATTGCTCCTGTAAAGGAATGCGATCCAGAATCCGCTGCGGTAAACAAAAAGGGAATTCCGGCGTCGGCTGGGTTGAATGCATAACCTGTAGCAGTGCTGGCCGACGGATCGCTGCTGCTGATGTAAACCATCCCGCGGAAGCCTGTCACGACATCGCCATTGGCGTCAACCGCTGTGATCGTCATCGGCAAAACCGATTTGGAGGTCGTCGTAGCAGGAGCAGTAACTCGGAATGTCACGGCTCCAGCTAGGTTCTGAACGTCGGCATTGTCGTTCGTTAAAACCGTAACGCCGCTCGTGCTCGGGTAAGCCAAATCGACCGCACCGTCACCATTGAAATCGCCGTGCGTACCCGCTTCGAAACGACCGATGGGAGTCGCGAATTCAACGGAGGGGTAGAACGTACCATCTCCCTTTCCATGACTGACCATGTACTTCGATGCACCTCGAACGGCAAAGTCGTCGAAGCCATCATTGTTAAAGTCTGCTACCTCGATCTCATAACCCGTTTGGCCGATTCCATAGGTGTGAGGGACACCGTAAGTACCATCTCCGTTGTTGAGCAACACGCTCATGGATGTGGCTGAATAGGAATTCGGGCAGGCAAAGTCGATGTATCCGTCTTCGTTAAAATCGCCAGCCGCAAGATAGACGGGTGCTGAGAAAGCGTAGTAACTTGAATACGCATCAAACGAACCATTTCCGCGGCCACGCAAGACATTCACGGTTCCAATGCTGTTGGTATTCGAGGTTGCCATGTCCATGTTGCCGTCGCGATTGAAATCGCCAACCACCAAGTTGATATTGTTACCTGCGACCGGTGCTGTTACCGGAGCTTGCAGGGAACCATCGCCGTTGCCTAGCAACACGCTGGCGCTGTTAAAATTCATCGTGCCAACATCCAGCTTGCCGTCGTTGTTGAAGTCTGCAATTTTGACGGAATGAGCCGATGCAGTCACAGGGAACTCGATCGGGGCACCGAAGGTACCATCACCATTCCCTAGAAGCACGTCGAGAGCTGCCCCAACGATCACCAAATCGAGCTTCCCGTCGCCATTCAAGTCACCGGCACTGGCGTCAATCGCACTAGCGCCTGCGGGATAATCAACCTTGGGAGCAAACGACCCATCCGCGTTGCTCATCAATACACTGACCGAACCGGAAAGGCCACTATTCACGACCGCCATGTCACTGCGACCATCGGTATTAAAGTCCCCGACGGCAATTCCTGCTGGGTTGGTCCCTGCCAAAAAAGTGATCGGCGTTGTAAAAGCCATCATCCGTCGATCTTCGAGGTTTTCGAATCGCAGAATTGAGTGCTTACGACGGCGTGCGGATTGCGTGCGTAGACGAGCATTTTTTGAATGGCTGAGAAGTTTGCGAACCAAGGATGAAAACATGATCGAATTCCTAAACAGAATGAATTGCTGGCAAATCCGGGGCCAGTTACGGCGGACGCGGCTTACAATGAAGAGTGGGAAATAGTCGTCTCATCCGCCACCGAGCTAGAAAAAAACACAAAACCGTGGAGGCTTTTCTCTGAACCAAACCACAATTCTCAGGAATAACTCATCCATGCCAAAACGCGTTCGTTTTTCTCTGTTGGTTGAGAGGCAGCGTTGTTTATGCAGGGAGGGAGAGGCTCCAGCCGAACCAAAGCCTAGCTCGCCAGAAGCCTCGCTCTCCCATTGGAACCCTTGGCAGGTTGTTTTCAGCCTGCCGCTTGCTTTGATACTATGTGCATTGCTCATTTTTGTTATCGGAGCGGCAATCGCCGACGACTCGCCAAACGTCGCCAAGGGGGAAATCGCTCAAGAAATTCTTAAGAGGTTGAACGACGATGAACCCAATACAGTTGCGCAGGCTCTAAGGGATCTAGAGTTAACACCTTCAACGGGGCTGATTGCCATACCGCGATTGATTGACTTGACCTCAAGCCAGTGGCTTGAGGTGCGACGACGGTCAATTGAGCGGCTCGGAGCGTTGGGCCAGGACGCCGCACAAGCATTAACTCACAAGAGTCGCTCCCAGCATTTATCGATAACATTGGAAGCAACGATGAGAATCTAAGCCGGGATGCTACTTGGTGGATCCAAAGGATGGGGCCAAAAGCGATTGCCGCGCGTCCGCTGGAGGAAAGGATACCGACCAGGACTATGCTCGATACAATGCGGCAAAGCTTTTAATCTTGGGGGGAGTGCAATTGGATTTGGCGCTTGAATGTTTGGAGCGGGTCGTGAACGCCAGAGAAATGACCGGAGTTCACGGTCGTATCGCGGACTTGCTAACCAACTGCCATGGAAACGAAAAGGCCATGAACCTACTTGCAAGATTGCTGGAACGCAACGATCAATACGGCGTGGGCGGCGCGGCCGGCAACTCGACGCGGAAAATCGAATGCGGAGCATTGCCGTCAACGAGGACTAACTCCCTGCCCGCCTTCGTTAGTGTCACCTGCCAGGATCCCTCTTTTTTCTTGCCTGGGTAATCAAGCGAAACTTTGGCTTTCCCTTGCGAGTCATACACCACTATTGCCTTCGGACTACAAACGACGATGGTTTCGCCATCAAAGTCGAAGCCTGCAAATCGCTGAAGGTTTGGAAACGCGAGAGTCCGGATCGGATCTCCCGTTGCGGAAAAGAGATTAATGGAATTTGGCAATTTTGGAACAGAATTGAAATGGGTTGTTAGCACGGCAAATTCGCCATTGCGCGCGACCTTGATTCCATCCACATCCTCAAGCCAATTGCCATCGGGTTGCCTCTCGATCTTTCGAACTAGCTCACCGCTTTGTTTGATCATGCTGACAGAACTACGATCTTCAGACAAAAAACTTCCGGTGATTCCCAAGGGCTGCACGCGGCCGTAGGCAAATTGAAGTTCTTCGCGTTGGACCCCATCGCTTGAAACGCGAATTACCTTCGAAGCCTCGTATTCCTCGTTCGCCTTGATATAGATATCACCATTTGCTCCGAAGTGCACTGGATCACTTGAAAAACCGCGAGCTGGTTCGTCCATGTAAGTGCGTTGGAACACACCATTCCGATCAAATTGGTGAACAACCCTGGTCCTTCGCGACGTTGCAGCGATGTTCCCCTCCCGATCGATTGCGACCGATGCAATCTCGCCCATCGTTTCGCTGTCGGCAACTTCACCCAAAACCCGATCCACAATGCCGTCCGTGCCTAGCCGTAAAATGGTGTCTCCGTCGGACATCCAAACTCGTCCCTCAGCATCCATCTTGGGTTCGGAGTGTGGTACCAAAGGTGGACTGTTCTTCGCAAGCCGTGCATCGAAGGAAAACTTAGG
This sequence comes from Pirellula sp., assembly GCA_031374925.1. Lineage (GTDB taxonomy): Bacteria > Planctomycetota > Planctomycetia > Pirellulales > Pirellulaceae > JBKCUI01. The sequence continues at coordinate 12,862 of JANMHA010000226.1, forward strand.
AGCCCCACTCGCTCGCATCATCACCATGGACGGACTTCCTTGGAAATCGTAAACGAGCAGTCCATGATCGGGCGCGCTGGCGATCTCGGTTGGGTAGTTGGGCTCGCGTCCCCACTGTTCTTCTAAGTCGATGACGCGACTGTATGTGCCGTCTGCGTGAAAGACTTGGACTTTCTTTTCAATATTGTCAAGCACCAGAACTTCACCCGTATCGCTGACACACAACGATTCGGGACTGAACAACGCCTTCGGGAAGTCTTCGTAGCTTTCTGGAATCGTCCAGAGTCTTCTCCCGTTCGAATCGTGTTTCGAAACGGAATCGGTCATCGTGTATTTAGATCTTTCGCAAGCCAAGACAACGAAGCTACCGTCCGCACCACCCGCAATACACTCCACAGCGGGCGACTTAAATTCCGGGAGACGCGTCAAAGACTTCTTCTTGGTGTCAATCTTCCATGCCTTGGCTTGGGCTTCGATTCCTAAACCAGACAACGTCAAAATGAATTGATTCGCGCCAACGAACGCAACTCCATCCCAGTTGGAATCTTTTTCCGGCTCAATCGCCAGTGGAATCGTCGTAAGAACCTTTCCAACCGTGTCGACTAGCAAAAATGTTCCTTCAGATCCCGATTCATGTCGCACAAAGCCAATGTTGCCATCGGAATCAAAATCGAAGCCAGATTGAATGTTGCGAATTGGATGCGTTTGCTTGGCTTTGAACGGCTTGAGTTCGATCGATTGGAAGCTAGCCTCGTGTTTCTTGGGCAACAGAGAAGGCGCAGGTTGGTCGAGCGAGGGAGGCTTGGATTTGTTGTTACGGAATGCTTCTCGCGACTTTTCTTGAACGCTCCATTCTCCCTTTTTGTTCTGCCCCACTTCGAAGTTAACTCGGGCCTTGTCCGCGTAAAAGTGCAAACTAAAAGTCTTCAGCTGCGGGTTCGCCAAAATGGCCCCACCCGCCCAGATCTGTTCATTAAGCGCGCTCTGCTCGTCCTCATTTTCCAACGTATAGTCGTTAGGTAACGACATCGACCAAACTTCAACGCCGTTCTCTTCATGCAAACTAAACATTGTGCCAATGGACCCTTCCGGGAAGCGAACCAGCCACCACTGCACTATGTAGAGATTGGTTCCTTTCACGGTTCGAACGTGAATCGGGCTTGGATCCGCTTTTGTTTTTGATCGTAATTTAGGGGTGGCGATTGGAAGCGCCCGTCCCGTGGAGATTTTGTATTGCCACCATGCCTCCTCTCGAATATTGAGATCAGGATTGCGGACTCGCACGATAAGGCGATCGTTGGCTTCGTCAACTACCATCCCTTTGGAAGTTGGGTCAGGATCGCTATGAAGAAAACGCGACCCTTCACGCTCATGCTTGTCGATGAGTAGTGGTTTGCCATCACGATCGATGATAGCGACTACAAAATCACCCTTGCCGGTATCGCGGTCTTTTCCGAAGCCCTCTTCGCCGTGCGTGTATGCGTAGCCGACGATATGGCCTGTGTTCGTGACGGCGGCGTCTAGCAATGTGAATGGAAGCTCTTTGGTCCAAAGCGGTTGATCCTTGAGGCTCAGGGTGTAGTTTGCGTGAAACCGAGCATTGAGATCACTTGGGTCCAACTTGAGCTTAAACTCTCCCGATTCCGACACGATAACGCGAGGGTGGATCGCTGCTGGAAGTGATCGCCCCCCGGCACGAAGTGCTTCGGGATTGCAAAGCAAAATCGATACGAGAACCAGTGCCTGTCCCAACTGCTTTAGAAATTGGATCATCGTTTTTGGCGTTTCTCTGGCGAAATTTCTATACAGGAGCTATGGGTAGCAGCACAATCGACTTGGTTTTAGCAGGTATTTTAAGGGCGAACGACTTGCAATCGTCATGTAAAGCAAAAAACATTCGAATTGTACGATTGAAACTTGTCTAAAAACTAGCATCATGATTGTCGTATTGTTCTGAGTCCTGAAAGGACGAAATGGTGTAGCCATTGGGCGTCAGCCCATGGTCTGTGTGGCGTCATGGTTTGCAAAGTCCTGAAGGGACGACATGAAGCCTTCAGATACCCAAATATAACGATCGCTCATGCCGTCCCTTCGGGACTTCGGCGATGCCTGCCAACAAGTCCATGGGCTTTCGCCCATGGCTAGTGCGCCTGTGAAGGCGATTGAATTGTCGGGTGAAAGTCCCGATCAGGGAAGTCGTTACCGCCCTGTATCCGAAGGTAACTGCGTTTTCAACAGAAAAGGTAGGGAGCAACTGGAGGAGAATGAGCAGTCCGTAACGAAAGTGAACTCGATTCGGCCAAGCCTGTCGGGGAGCGTGCTAGTAAATCGCGAACCTCTGACCTCATGAAGCGACCCATCGAAGACTCACAAGGTCTGCTGGCATAGCCGCTGGCGGTTGGTGATGGCG
>JANMHA010000236.1:0-2710 GCA_031374925.1 Pirellula sp.
ATCTCCAATGCTGCAACGAGGCAGTCGATACTGCTTGATACCGATCGCAAAGAGGCGCGGCGACTCACGTTACCTGACCGAACCAACGACGAGATGACTCCGTTAGCGTTCGTGGAAAGGCTACGGAGCCACTTTCTCGCCGATCGAGATTCCGTTCGAGACCTCAGTAAACGGGTCATTGATGGGAAGATGGCGATTGGTTTTCAATCGGACATGCATGGTGATGTTGTCGAAGTCTGGATTGACCCAGAGACCAAATTACCCGTCGAAGTCCGCATGCGAGCACCGACAACCAAAGGCATTCCCAGCAACGAGCTAGCGGTGACATGGGTGGTGTTTACGGGGTTTCAGTACAATGTTGAACTCGACGAGAAGTTGCTGGCCGTCGAAGTCCCCAAGGGATACCGCGAGGTTCGCACGATGACAGCTTCAGTAAAAGCCCTCTCGGATAGGTTCGATCGATTTGTGGCGATGCTGCGAAAATGCGCTGAGCACAACGATTCGGTCTTTCCGACGTCTTTGAAACACGCCGACTCTGAAGGGACATGTTATGCGATCGTGGCGAAAGTCAGCCGGGAGTGGGCAGCCCGGCGAGATGCCGCTAACAGCTACGAGGAGGGGACGAAGATCGCCGTGGCTCAGGCTGAAGCAGTGAAGGAGTTCTTACTTGCGATCTCGGATGGACTGGATTTTCTCAAGCTACCCCAGGACAAATTGGATTTCCACTACTTTCCCGGCGCTCGATTGAATCAGCCGAATCGACCTGTCGCCTGGTTCACACCGGATGGCAAGGAGACCTACCGAGTGCTGTACGCCGACTTGATCGTTCGAGAAACGGAAGCAAACTCCTTGCCCGGCAAGCCCGAAAAGTAAGGTTCGCTCGGTTTTGTTGTTCTCGCGTTGGGGTTTCTAACACCATTGCGGGCTGTGAGCGAGTGCGTAAGTGATCGACGTCCGCGCAATTGTGGCTTCAAATTCGACACTTCTCTCAGGTCGCCGGTACTTCGCACGATAAAGATCGCGAATCGATAGCATTTTCGTAGTCGTACTGAGCCCCAGGCGGTACTCGTTTTCGAAGATGAAGCCCGATCGAGGACGAGTACCGTTTCACTGAGTACGATTTTCGAGAGATCGATGCCGTTGATCAGCGAGAAGTGTCGCAAATTCGCGTGATATGAAGCGGAACCAGTTCTATTACGCCAATCCGTGTAATGCGCTGACCCTTTCGTTCGCCTAAAGGCATCCAGAGATTACGAGTTGGTTGAACGAAAGGAAACCAAGTCGACAAAAGTTATTGATCTAGCGACCTTGACTGTTTCGGCTAGATATGGACTTGGTGGAGTGCCTTTCGGTGCCAGCAAAGACGAGATTATTGCAAGGTATGGTGCGCCCGATGGCATTGAGGAGTTTTCACTGCCTCTCCAAAACGGCCCGGTGTCCGATCCGAAGGCTAAACAACTTGGTTCCATTGAGTCGACGGAACGTCCGGAAAGGAATGTTCCGACGATATTGAAGACTTCTCGTCTGCTATATTCATCCAAAGGTTTTGAGCTTGACCTGATCGAAGGTACGGGATTGAACGAAATACGTTGTTATGGCCGAGCGAGGATGGGTTTGTTTGCTCGCGATTTCCAAGGGATGACCGAAGATAAATTGCGAATGGGATCGACGGTTTCGGAGGTAGTTAAAGCGCTCGGTTCTCCAGATACGCAAATCAAGTCTCGCGACGAGGTACTTGACTATTTCCACAAGGGTTACAGCTTTGTGTTCGAGGATTCGAAGCTAATCGAGTTTTCCGTCAAAAAGCCGGGAAATCCAAATATCGAGATCAAGGATTTAGGAAATGGCAGCTCTATCCAATCGATCAAGGCGACGAAGTAACGCGAAATGCGTATGTCGAATTACCGAGTCACTCACCGAGACAACCGTCCGCCTGCTCCTACATGAGAAAATCGTTCGTCTTCTCTTGACGTGACGAATTCGTTCGCTACTATGGAAGAGACGTTGGCGAATTCGTTCGTCACAAATGCGGAAGTTTCATTGTTGTAGAGGTCATTTATGGCACGTCAAGTTTCATCACAGCCGACGGAAGTTGAGCTGCAGATTTTAAGAATCCTGTGGAGCGATGGGCCAAGTATAGCTCGACACATCCACGATTCGCTGCAAGAGTTCAAGCAAACGACTTACTCAACGACAGTCAAAATGCTGTCGGTGATGTTGGACAAGGGGGTGCTCAAGCGTGACGACGACTCCAAGCCGCAGGTGTATCGGCCAGCAGCGCCGCAACAACGCACGCAGAAACAGATGCTCGTGGATTTGATCGACAAAGTCTACGACGGGTCGGCTGCCGCATTGATGCTGCATGCGTTGTCGAGCAAAAAAGCTACGGTAAAGGAGCTGCAAGCGATTCGCGATTTGCTGGACCAACTGGTGGATAAGCAATGAACGATGCATTCATTCTCGAAATAAGTAAGCGAATTGGTTGGACATTGGTGCACTCGATGTGGCAGTTTGCACTGATTGCATTTGTGCTCGCATTCGGGCTGCGACTGCTACGGGGTTGCTCTTCGCATCTACGCTACGGTTTCATGTTAGTCGCATTGTGCACGATGCCCATTGCCGCAACGGTGACGTTTTGCGCTGTAGATTCTGCAATCGTGGCAACCGACATTGAGCAACACGTAGGCGAGTCTCTCCGAGACTCGCAAAT
>JANMHA010000240.1:0-117916 GCA_031374925.1 Pirellula sp.
TTCAATCAACGCTTGTATACTGGAGGAATATTGGGTTGCCTCCGGCAATCGTCCCAAAATGCGAATGCTCAATTCGTTCGTCGATGAGTACGAGGCTACCTGGAGCATTGAGGGCGAAGAATTGTCTTTGAGCCGATTCAATGCAACGAGCGCCGAAAGAAACGCATCAACCATGTCGATCGCGGACATCTTTCCAGATAAAAAAGGGTTAAAGCATCTTGGTTTACCGGGACAGTTCTAATGCTAAAAGGGAAAAACAGTACTGGTAGTTTTGGTTTTGTTTTTCCAGAGATACTCTGCCTCCTCGTCGAGAGAGGCAACATTGTTCGGATAGAGAGCTATACGAACTTAAAGTTCGATACCCCGGGCAAGATTGGAGTCCAACTGCAAGTTTCAGAAGATCGGTTTTATGTTAAGGCCCTCTCTCCTAATGGACCGGCAGTGTTGGGGAACGAGCTACGGGTTGGGGATGAAATCGTTTTTGTTCGTTCCAAGGATTGGGGAGAAAAGTTGTTGCTCAATATTAGTTTTAGTGAAGCGTTCGGGTATTTGGAAGGTATGGATGGAACACAGTTAACGCTTGGAATCAAACGAGGGAAGAGCCAGGAAATCACAGAAATTAACCTGGAGCGAAAATCGCATTTCTTGAAAAGGGTCAAATAGGGTCAGGTCTATTTAAGGCGAGAGCGCCGGGATAAACCGGATTGGAGTTGGGAATGCAAGAGTCCAAATGGTGTAAATAATCGAACGACGGTTTGACGAGCAATTTTGCTCTAAAAAATGGTTCCGTGAATGTGCCCTTTCGATTTATTGCCATTTCCTAATCCTCGCCCACATCCTCCTCTGCACCCGCCAATCCATCTCCCTCGTCAGCGGCCTTAGCAACTTCTCATGGATCGTCGCTTTCCCCTGGATGACTTCCGGCAAGTACAGCAGCTCCTCCTGAATATCTGGCGCCAAATTCAGCAAGCTCATGATTTGCGTCATCCTTGGCTGGCTGATTTCGCCGATTTCCGCTAGCTGTTGAAAGGTTACTACCTGACCCGAATCAATCATCGATTGCATCCGACTGGCCAGTGCCACTAGCCTAGCGTACACAACTACTCTTCGGTGATCCCCTTCCCTCCAACGGCTCCGCTGCCGGTGTTCCAGTTTTGTTCGCCAACTTCTACGGTACGGCTGCAAAAAGGCTGAACAAGTGATGAGGGTCAACCCAACCGCACTCAATCCGCGTTTGCTAGGTCGTCGTATTTTCTTGGGTTAAAACTTTAAAAAGTTTTTCTCGGTCGTGTGGATCAAGCGGTTGCATTTGATCAATGGTGTATTCCAAAATTGCAAAACCAAACGATGTGATGTGATATTCAAAAAGCGATTCGATCTTTTCACTGAATGCAGCCGCAACCGTCTCCGCGCTGAAGTTTGGGTATTCCATGTTTAGTGCCCCGATTTCAAGTAAACGTGGAATCGCTGCGTTGTGGACTGAGTTGCCAAGTGCTTGCGCCATTGTAGCTGTCGGTCGAGTTCGTATAACAGATTGACGAGCGGCATCACACATAGCCAAACTTGGGACGTACTAACGATTCAATTTACCTAGCGGAGCGATTAATCATTGAATTGTAAATACATCTGATTGCTGGTTGGTGCGATCGTACGCCCAGTATGGACGTGAACTACAGGGGTTCAGTTCCCCTGTTCGAAAATGGGAACGGCTTTGGAGGACAGTATGCCAGGCAAAAAGAATCAGCAAGGGGACACACTATTTTTTCGGGTGAGTAGTTGTTTTTCGGTTTCCGAAGTGATTCAATTTCGGTTCGAACTTACGATCTTGATCATTCTTTCACGGACAGCGCTGCAGCGACAAAGGATTTCTGTCGATGCCGATCGCGGACTATCTGGAGTTGTTAGACGCCAGTGCCAGAATGGTCCGTCCGGACAAAACTGGTTACACCCCCGCGGATGTCCCCCCGATCTTTCAACGTTTGAACTTGGATCCAGACTATTGGAAGATGCAGATTAAAGACTTTGGCCGCTTGTTCGCCAACGTCGCGGGCAAACCCAAGGATGTTTACGAGATGCGTAGCTTGATCTCGAAGCGTCGGTTCTACCTCAAGCGTCTCAACTGTTACGGGCCGAATTGTGGTCGCATTTTTTGCCGAATTGAGACGGTAGGGATCGAGGGCTCTTTTTCGAGGTGTTGGCCGAATTGATATGAATTCTGGAGAGACTTTAGCCAGGCACCGGTGCGGAAGCCCACGTTTGCTCTCTCCCAATCCCTTCAAAAACCTTCTGTTTTGCGCTCGAACGGAGTCTGGCTCCGCAACTTTGACGAGTGGTAGCGAACAAAATCCTACCCACAAGTAAACGAAAAGGCTGGTGCCGTAATGACACCAGCCTTTCTTCGTTTATACCCGGTCTTTTCGTTGATCTGTCGCTTTTTCATTGCAGCGAATTCGACTCTCTCCGACTCTCTCCGACTCTCTCTACCACATGCTCTGAAGAACTGAATCGATCACGAATTCTCAGCTGCATGGAAGTCGGACTTAACACCGAGGTTCGAGCAGCCGTCACCGAGATTCCACAGGGTAAACCGGCGGGATTCATTGTGCCACGCGGCTTGCGTGGTGATGGTCAGCGAGTCGTGTCAATTTTCAATTTTTTAATTTTTTTGGTTTTGGTGAAGCGCGCAGACGCTCTTCGACGCATTGGAATGGTAGGGAACTATTTCGCGCAAATTAGTGCCTTTCAGCAATTACCGGATCGAAAGATTCGTGTCTTCCGAAAATCGTCCGCACTCGAAAAAATGACCAATACCTTTACGAATCCAAGAGAATGAACATGAACAATCAAGACACAATGAAACGCTTCGATACGATCATACTTGGCTCCGGATTGGCGGGCTCATCGCTGGCCGCGATCATTGCAAAGCAGGGCTTTAGCGTCCTCCTGCTGGATAGGGATCGTCACCCTCGGTTTGCTGTTGGCGAGGCGATGCTGCCTCAGAGCGCGATGTGGATGTGGATCGTCTCCCAACGCTTCGGTATTCCTGAGATCGGCAATCTGTGTACGCCCGAGAAGTTGGCACAGTGTATTTCGTCGAAGCATGGCCAAAAGCGAGCCATCGGATTTGCATATCACCGGGTAGGAGTTCGCCACGACGCAAACGAATCGCATCTACTGGTTCCGCCAAGAGTGCCGCACTTTGCAGAGAGCCATCTTTTTCGTCAGGATACAGATGCCTACATGCTGAATGCGGCGGTCGCCTATGGCGCAACGTCGCGAGAGGGCGTCGTTGTCGAGGATGTCAACATAGACGACTCCGGTGTGGAGGTCCGTCTTGCTGATGGCGAGATATTTCAAGGGCGGTACCTTGTCGATGCCACAGGTTTCCGTTCGGTCCTGGCGGACAAGTTTGGGTTGCGCGATCAGACACCCAATGCAGCCACTTGCTCACGAACTATTTTTACACACATGGAGGGGCTTAAGCCGTTTGACGAGTTGCTAAACGACAACGAACAGTCCGGCCTTTCGCAGCGCTGGCATGATGGCACGCTGCACCACGTCTTTGACGGTGGGTGGTTCTGGATCATCCCGTTCGATAATCATGGGCTCTCAACCAACCACCTTGCCAGCGTGGGCTTAAGCCTGGATCTCAAAAAGTTTCCGCGACGCGAGATCGCACCTGAACAGGAGTTTTGGGAAATCGTGAATCGCTTTCCTTCGATCGCTGCCCATCTCGAGGGGACGAAGGCCGTGCGGCATTGGACGGGGACCGGCCGGCTCCAGTATTCCTCGACCGCTACCGTCGGGCCTCGATTTACCGTACTCAGCCACGCTTGTGGGTTCATTGACGCGCTTTACTCCCGTGGGTTGATCAACACGTTTGAAAGCCTTCACGCCGTGGGAAGCCGTCTTCTTGATGCGTTGCGCACCGATGATTTTTCTATGGAGCGATTCGATTACATCGACCGACTCCATCGTGCCCAACTCGCAGTCAACGATCAGACCGTCCGAAATGCGTATCGTTCGATGGCCGATTTTAAGCTGTGGGACGCTTGGACCAAGGTCTGGATGGCATTGAAACTCTACGGCGATCTGTGGATTTTCCGCAGCATCATGAAATTTGAGCAGAGCCGCGACCATTCGATTCTCGCCGCGCTCGATGAAGAGCCTCGGCCAGGCGCCGGAGCACCGTTCGCAAAACAAGCTCAAGGATTGCTCGATCTCACAACGCGACTGCTCGACGAACTTGATCGCGGTTCCATCACAGTCGATGGAGTGGCAAATCAGATGCTAAAAGCGCTCGGAGAAGCAGAATGGCTGCCACAAGACATCTACGGTTGGGGCGAAAGCGATTCACGCCATATGGAGTTTTCCGACGAGATCATGATGAAACTGTTCACTTGGGGCAACAAGGATGCACCCGAGTGGGTGCGAGACAAGCTATTTGATTTTCCGCCGCCGGGAGCACCGGACCCAAACGGACCGCAGTCGCCTCAAAACGCCATCGATGACGATTTGTTCGAGAGCTTGACGACGCCGTGCGCGCGATGTGAAGCTCATGCAAAGATGCGCAAGACACACAGCGGAATCAAGCCCGAGGACGGGGTTGTCAAGGCCCCCTCCGCTCCCAGATTTTTTGAGCCTTTTAGAATCAAGAGTGTCGAGCCCATTCGCTCAACTACTCGCGAGCAGCGTGAGCGATTGCTGGTCGCGGCTGGTTACAACCTTTTCATGATCAAAGCCGATGACGTGCTGATCGATCTGCTCACGGACTCCGGCACTGGCGCTATGTCGACGCACCAATGGGCGGCGATGATGCGTGCAGACGAGTCCTATGCTGGAGCGAGCAGCTTTACTCGTTTCGAAGATGCCGTCCGATCCATCTTTGGTTTTGAGCATATCATTCCGACTCACCAGGGACGCGCTGCCGAGCGTATCCTATTTAGTGTTGGGTGCAAGCCGGGCGATATCGTGCCGAACAACAGCCATTTCGACACAACCAGGGCGAACTGTGAACTTGCCGGCGGCGAAGCGGTGGACCTACTGGCCTCCGAAGCCTCGCATCTAAGTATTCCGGGTCCCTTCAAAGGAAATATGGATGTGAATGCACTCGCTCGTCTGATCAATCGCGTTGGAGCCAGTCGAGTGCCGATGGTCATGCTCACCGTCACCAACAATGCCAGTGGCGGGCAACCCGTATCGATGGAAAATGTCAGGGCCGTTAATGCAGTCTGCCGGTCTCACGGAATACCACTTTACATTGACGCTTGTCGTTTCGCGGAGAATGCCTTCTTTATCAAGGAACGTGAGCCGGGTTACCATGACCGGACGCCGCTCTCCATTGCTCAAGAACTGTTCAGCCTCGCCGACGGATGTGTGATGTCAGCCAAGAAGGATGGCCTCTCCAACACCGGCGGGTTTCTATGTACAAACGACGGAGCATTGGCGCAAAAACACAAGGAGTTGCTCGTCGTCACGGAAGGGTTCCCTACCTACGGCGGACTGGCGGGACGTGATCTCGAGGCGGTCGCGGTGGGACTCATGGAGGCACTCGATGAAGATTATTTGCGCCACCGTGTTGCCTCGGTTGCCTATTTAGGAGAGCGTCTTTCCGAGTTTGGAGTACCAATTGTTCAGCCGACGGGTGGGCATGCGGTGTACATTGACGCTCGCGGATTTCTTCCCAATTTTGCGCCGACAGATCTCCCGGGCGTCTCGCTAGCTGCGGAACTTTATCTTGAAGGTGGAATCCGAGCCACTGAAATCGGAACGCTTATGCTTGGCCGGCGCGATTCAAATGGCAAAGAGCAACCGGCGACTTTTGATCTGTTGCGATTGGCATTGCCCCGTCGCGTTTACACACAATCACATGTTGATCATGTGGTAGAGACAATTCGAATAGTCTGGAATCGGCGCGAGACTTTGCGAGGTCTGGACATCCTTCACCAGGCGCCACTGCTACGGCACTTCACGGCGGTCCTGCGTCCCAAGATTCAGGTCACATCGCGGAAGCACTTGGTAGCGGAGCATGAACTTTTTACTTCCAACTTAGTTACTTGCCAAAGTTGATTCCATCGCCAATTCTTAAGGCTCCCGTTTTCAAACAAAATTAACTCAGAGAAAAACTATGCCTAAACTATTCGGATTCAAAAAGGTGGCGGTTCCGGGTCAACCTACATTTCCCATTATTGGTGCACCAAAACGATTCTACGACTTCCTTGAAGATCCCGTAGGTGTCGTGATGAGACTTCGCAAGTACGGCGATGTAGCGTCTGTAGTCAAAGGTAGCCCTGCGATCGTTTGCGTCTACGGTGCCGAACGCAACCGCGAGATACTGAGCGTTCCTGGCATGTTTCAGCATGACGAGGATTTGTTTCGAGGCCCCGAGGGGAGCGCGATGCGAAAACTGCGCAATGCTCTGGTCTGCATCAACGGCCAAATGCACAAACGGCATCGGAAGCTGATGCAGCCTGCCTTCCAGAAGTCAGCCCTCGATGGATATGCTCCAGGAATTGTAGAAACGACGCGACAGCGTCTGGCAACTTGGCCTGTTGGCGGAACAGCCAAACTGGATGTACTGTGCCGCGAACTGGCGATGTGCGTGGCTGTAAAGACCTTGTATGGCCTCGATGTTAAGGAAGGAGTACCGGAACTGGGGGCGCTGGCGGCCGAATTCGTGGATGTTTTTTCTGCACCGAAGATCATTCTGGCACCAATCAACTTGCCCGGTATGCCATACCGGCATGCCTTGCATTTGTGCGAGCGGATTACACAGGAGTTTACTACGCTGATTGAGGAAAAGCGACGCTTGGGGGGCGAACAGCGCGACGCGATGGCTTTGCTCATGGCTGCGCGCGATGAAAACGATCAGCCGTTGTCAGATGCGGAACTGATCGCCGAAGCCATGGTGCTGTTTATCGCCGGACATGAGACCACCGCGATGACGCTCACCTGGACCCTGTTCTTGTTAGAGCGCCATCCCGACATACTGGAGAGTGTTCTCAAGGAATTGGATGTGGTGTTGGGGGGCAGGGAGCCGACCCCTGAGGATGCACCGAAGATGGTAATGCTCGACCGTGTGATCAAGGAGTCCATGAGGTTACTTGCACCAGTGCCAGTACTCTTTCTACGGGTCTGTGCCGATAGCCTTCAAGTTGGAAAATTCACGCTGCCCAAAGGCGCCAACGTGCTGGTCAGTCCGTTGGCCACCCATCATGACCCCGATATTTATCCAGAGCCTCGACGGTTCAAGCCCGAACGCTGGGAGCACACCTCCCCACCACCTTATGCATACCTGCCATTTGGTGCCGGGCCTCGCACCTGTATCGGCCTTGTGTTCGCTGAACGCGCGCTGCGACTGATGCTACCGATGATTCTGCAACGCTACCGCATCTCGATTCCCGAGGGCTCGAAAGTCGACCGATTGACCCGCGCGAATATCATGATGGTCCGCAACGGACTGCCTATGAAGATCGAACCGTTCGACAGGACTCGTCGAGAACCAAACCCGATCCGAGGAGATATTCACGAGCTGGTGGATTTTTCATAATTGCATTTGATGAGCGCATAAAACAAAATCCCTGAAAACTTCAATACCGAGTCTTCCATGAACAATCTTGAACTCGCGATCCATTTTTTTCTGCAGATCGCCGTTATTCTGCTCTTCTGCAGGCTCGTTGGATCAATCGCGGCTCGCATGGGACAACCTCAAGTAGTCGCTGAAATGATTGCTGGTGTTCTCTTGGGGCCGTCGCTTTTCGGTCTGCTTGCACCCGAAACACAGGCTTGGCTTTTTCCTTGGGATAAAGCCCAGGCGGTCCGTGACACCCAGAGTTACCTTTTTCCCGCCTCACAGCTCGGCCTGGCGCTTTATATGTTTGTCGTTGGCATGGAATTTCGCATGGACATCATACGACACCGTTTGAAAACCTCGATGGCAGTTTCGGCAGCGGGAATGGTAACGCCGTTTGCTTTCGGTGCTCTCCTTGCATGGGGCTGCCATAGCCATCCTGAACTCGGTCTCTTTGGGCCGGAGGTATCGATGACATCCGCAATGATTTTCCTCGGAGCTTGTATGTGCATCACTGCATTTCCCATGCTCGCCCGGATCATTCAATTCAAGAAACTAAATGGTACCACTATGGGCACTGTGGCAATCGGTGCAGGAGCTATTGACGACGCGACCGCATGGTGCCTACTCGCTGTGGTTCTCGCGAAGATCGACAACGATTGGTCTCATGCGACACTCAATATCGGCGGCGGAGTTCTCTTTGTCATTATCGCACTTTATGTCATCAAACCATTGCTTGCGAGGCTGGAGCCTCATCTGACAAAAGAGGGCTCCCTAACCGAAAGTGGTCTCGTCGTTGGGCTGTCTCTGATGGCACTTGGCGCGTGGTGGACGGACTACATTCGGCTTCATGCAGTATTCGGTGCATTCATAATGGGGGCCGTGATACCTCGGAGTGTAATGGCACGCGATATTATTGACCGAATTCAGCCGATGACTGTCGCGTTATTACTGCCGTTGTTCTTCACCTACTCCGGACTGAATACCCAGATAAACCTACTCAACAACGCGACATTGTGGATGATATGCGGCGCGGTGCTCGTCGCAGCGGTGTTGGGCAAAGGGATTGCGTGCTGGCTGGCGGCGTGGGTATCGGGTATTTCGAATCGCGAATCCATGGGCATCGGGATCCTCATGAATGCACGAGGGTTGATGGAACTGATTATCATCAATATCGGACTGCAGAAAGGTATCATTTCCCCAGGTCTTTTCGCCACACTTGTGATCATGGCTGTTATCACGACCCTGATGGCATCGCCGATTTTCGAGCTTCTCATCGGTACCGGCAAGTATCAGCCAGTGTCCGAACCGACTTTCATTTCTGCGTCTTTTCAACCGACATCCTCATTCCCTATCGCTGATTCAATCCAGAACTATTAACAACCCAGGCCAAGCGTGAACCTTCGCCATGGCCTGCGCGCTCGAAATCCATCGCCCAGGTATTGGTACAACAATTTATTTTGGATTGTTTTCACTTTCGGTGAAGCGCGCGGAAGCTTTTCGACGCATTGGAATGGTAGGGAACAATGACACGCAACTTTTATCTTTCGTCAACTGCTGGAGACCGAGCATGATTTGCCTATTCGCATTCGGCAAGTGCCAACAGTTCCCAGGCGAGTCCGGCACACGTCAACGAAGCAGAACCTCCGAATACCGGTGGGCAGAATAACACCCAAAGCACTGCCCAGTTCCTATCGACCTTCGGAACGGGAACCGGCGATCAGGCCGCGATCGACATTGCCGGTTTTCTTGGTCCGTTGCCGCCGTCCGTGACGCCCGTCGAAGATAATGGCTCGATCACGTTGGCCAACCCGACCGGCCTGGTTGCTGGCGTCGCCGGTCGTTTCACGGCCAGCGGCACGATCGGAGATGGGCCACATGGCAGCACTGGAACTCAATCCGGCGACTACGATCATTTCAGGGTTTCGGCCCTGGCCAATCAGTTACTGACCATTGATGTAGAGCTCTTCAGCAGCACATTCAATTCGGTCGCGGCGATTTATGACAGCAGCGGGGCGTTGCTGGCGATGAATGACGACAGATACAACAACTTCGATTACGGGGTTTCGTTCGACAGCCATCTGCGGTTCCTCGTCCCGTCCAGCGACATCTACTCAGTCGTCGTCTTCGGCTCCGGAGCAGCCCCTCAGGCAAACCCATTCAACTCGGCTTCCGGCGGCGGCACCGCCAGCGAGGGAATCTATGACCTCACGATCTTGCTGGAGAACCCAAATATCATCGCTTCGTCGGAGGACAATGGCTCCATTCCGCTGGCTGCCGAAACGGGACTGACGTTCGCCCAACCGGGCAAGGCATACGTCACCGGCGTGGTCGGCGACGGGCCATTTGGCAGAGCGGGGACGGAATCGGGCGATTACGACTTCTTTCGCGTGGAGGCAACCGCTGGCAATGTTATCACGGTTGACGTGGACACTCCGATTCCGCTTCGATCTGGCCGCAGGAGACATTATCGGTGCCAATGTGTTCGGCCACGCCGGTCGTCTGGAACTGTACCATCCCGACGGGACGCTGATGGTCGGTTCGTCGAAGAATAACGACTATTATCCCGATGCGTCGCCGCTACCTCGCGACCTCGACACTGTCCCGCTCGCCCCTGGAAAGACGGTTGTCGATTACATTGGAGTGTTCATCGGCGAACTCGTCGCCCACGAAGCCGGTCACTTCTTCGGCAATTGGCACACCGCACAAACGACCCCCAACAGCATCATGAGCGGCTTTCTCAGCCGCGCGACTGTTGTCGGGCCCGATGGGATCTTCGGCACGGCGGACGATCCCGACCGGGCATTCGA
The DNA here is from genome assembly GCA_031374925.1 of Pirellula sp. Taxonomy (GTDB): domain Bacteria; phylum Planctomycetota; class Planctomycetia; order Pirellulales; family Pirellulaceae; genus JBKCUI01. The sequence goes on from JANMHA010000240.1 coordinate 10,381, forward strand.
GCGTACATCTTACAGCGCGCAGGAAGGATTCCTGGGCACCGAAGACACCCTCAACACGATCGCTTTCGGTCTTTCCACCGGTACAAAAGCTGGCACCTACTTCGATTTCGTGACAGGCACACTCTACGTCACCGGCAACATCGACGACGGGCACAAGGACAAACTCGAAGTCAAAACCGTTGGTAGCAATCTCAAGGTCTATATCAACGATGAATTGGTTTTGACACGTCCCTCCACAGGTGTCAATCGCGTCTTCCTTAACGGATCATCGGACAAAGATAAATTGAATGCATCGGGTTACCAAGGTCCGGTGACGCTCCAAGGCCGTGGAGACAAAGATGAACTGGTGGGAGGTAGTAACAACGACTTGCTTTTTGGTGGCACCGGCAACGATGAACTCGATGGTAACGCGGGCAACGAAGTGCTGGTTGGTGGAGACGGAGATGATGAACTAGATGGCGGAGACGGAATGGACGTCTTAATCGGTGGCCTTGGGTCCGATGAATTATTCGGCGGTGGCGGAGGGGATCTTCTTGTCGGTGCAAGGACTGCATTTGATACCAGCGCGGTGGCATTGACTGCGGTGCTTCGCGAATGGTCTTCCGCACGCAGCTACGTTGATCGCATTGCCAATCTTCGCGGAGTTGGTGTCGGAACGAGGGCCAATGAAAACTACTTCTTAAAGGTCTCGGGGCCTCAAGCAACGATCTTTGAGGACACGGCTTCGGACACGCTCAACGGTGGCTCAGCTCGCGATTGGTTCTTTGCTCGATTGACTGGAACCAAGAAAGACAAAATCAACAACTTGAGCAGTAACGAATGGGTCGATCTGCTTTTGTAGCGACTAGTTGATTTTGCATTGGCGATCGATTGCGTAGCCAGGAATCAGAATAATCCAGCAGGACACGCCGATCTTCAAGTCATTGAAACTAGTCCACCATGCCACGCGCATATCATTTGAATTTACTGTCCAGCCTAAAGCCCAAGGCTCTTTTGCGCGTCCTCAACGGCGGACCAACTTTTGTTCGGGACTTCTTTCGTTGGAAGAAGCAAAAGGCACGTGGATGTTGGCTCGAGAACCGATGGATTCGTGGCGCATGTTGCCGTCTTCCGTGAGATCGAGATTCTTGATATTCGCGAACAAAAAAGCAAAGTCAAGAACATCTCGTTCCGCAAGGCGGACCTGATGGAGCTACAAGCGGAATTGCGGAACTACTGCGACTCCATTTCCTCATTGCATGCCATCGAACACCGCGTCTTTTCTGTTGGCTATCTGCTAGAATTGCTGCGAGACCACTACGACATTCGAAGCTTTTCGTACGTCAACGATGCAGGGGACTTGTTTGTGGATGTAACACTCGAATTGAACGACGTTCGAGAAAACTTTGGATGTCAATACGGTTGCGGCATCTTTGAATTGCTAAAGCGATAGCGTTCCGGCCGTATGCAAATGCCGCTCCGTATCAATGCATTCCACGTACTGGCAGCTCTTCCACCGCTAACGGTAGCTCGACCGAAACGGTTCGGAGCTCCGCATCTGGGTAAGTTCGTTGAGTTCGTTGGGGTCAGACCCGGGTCTGACCCGAATGGCCTGATCAAGCGCTATAGTTTCCATGCAATCATTAGTGGCCCCGACTGAATTCGGGAATAGTCAGTTCGTTGTTCACCGGTTCCTGGAGCTGGGTTCGTATATCCAACGTGGGACCCGTCAAAACTATGGATGACCACGAAATGACAACCGCCGGGGACGCGAAACGCAGCTAGCAACAAACTATGGTGGAGCTTACTTTCTGCGAATGCTAAATCTGGAACGCCAGCAGGCGGCCCGATCCAACCATTGAATAACATTCCAATCGCATTCGTAAACTGTCCGAAGAAGCTCATGTTAAGTCCGTCGTGTGAATTTAGCGCAACGTGAGCAACTGGTGAGGCCTGCATGGCCGCAATCCACTCGGATTGATTGCGAATTGTTCCTGAAAACTTCTCCGGATGAGCCCTGTTGATCATCTCCATGCATGCAGCCCAGCACCACCAGGCGTTATTCTGCACAACCAAAATTGGAGGAATTCGTTTAAAAGCCATTTTTCTCGTCCAAGTTTAGTTTTGCCAAAGAAAGGATTATCGAGCGACAAGTCTCGTTATCGTGCGTTTCTCTGACAAGTTGCGGAAAAAAACAGAAAAAAGGGGATTACGGGAGCTGCGGCAATCGGCGGAGATTTTTAGGTTGGGGGCAACCAATCGTATTCCCAAGACCAAGGCAAAAGGCTTTTTCCTATTAGCATCTCGACTATCTCGGGGTAAATCTTTTCAGCTCGTACGTCGTTTGACAATAGGACAACGCAACGCGTTCCCTTTTCAAGGCAAACGACCATGTTGCCCGTTGAATCGTTGTGTTTCGGAAATAGAGCTCGATGCATTTGACTCGAACGGAATCTCTTTGAAAAACAATAAAGGTGCGTCTGTAGCTGCCAATGTAGGTGGTTATTGACGAACCAAGTGTGAACGCGTGTGCAATCGCTATTATTCCAAATCCAATGCCAACAACGCAACCAACACCAAAACAGATCACAATCGAGATCAAGATTATGCGCCAGTTGAGTGGTCGCGTGATCGATTTATCTTGAAGACTCTGAGTCGCTAACGCCTCATAAGGATTTGATGACAATTGATTACTCCGTCCGACGAACTTGAAATTACCGCGGTTTGGGGAGCCATTCCTGTGGCCAAATCGGTTTCTCACCGCCTAGGCCGATCCTGCAGGAGTCCGACGCTTTCACAGTTGAGGTGCTACATGGATCGCAGCTAGGCACAATCTTGTGGAAATCGCAGAAACGTGTCGGAGGGTAGCGGACGCTTGCACAATGGAGCCTGAAGTCCAACCTGTGGAAGCGGTAGCTGCAAATGCAAGCCGATTCGGCGCTCCGGGTTGGGTGACGAATGGCACTTAGATAGTCGTAACTGATTACCGGGAAATGATCTATGCACAAACAGCTTAGCCTGCCTAAATGGAGTCGTCGCAATTCCATAAATGGAGGCCGAATCATGCATAACTGGGCGGCTGGATCCCGGCTCCGGGCTACGTCCACGTGTCGATGGGAAGTTTGCGGCCTAGGAACGCGGCTTGGCGACTGTTTCGATCCCACAGGCGTAGTCTAACCGGCCGGATACTATGTCCACATTGGGGATGGTCCAACTTGTGGGAGTGGCAGGTAGGTGGCTACGGCTATGTCCACAGTGACGGTCTTTCTGGAAGATTCTACAAATACCGTGAGATTTGATACCACTTCACTACCCATTTATCGCCACTCTTCTCTAATACTGCGGTAATCATTGCGCCGTGAGCCGATGGTCCGACTTCTGCGCGTACTATAGCCTGGTTGCCTTCCTTGGAATATCCGGGCAGATACGATGCCAACCAACCTCGTGCATTAGGGTAAGCATCCTCAAAGAAACGAAACTTGTTAATACTCTTCTCCCGAATCTTCTCTAAATTCGACAAAACGATACGAGCATCCAGTTTGAGTTCCGCGTAACTTACCTTGACTGCATCATAGGTGCCGGGCCTTGCACCGGCCGGTGTGTTTCGTTGACGCATGTCATTAACCGCGTCACTGGGCAAAGTGCGTTTGGGAAATTCGCTTCTAATCTGGTCGGAGCTTAAAAAGCCGGTTTTCAATGGCGAACTTCCATCCAAAACAATACTCGTCCCGGCAGGTCCCGAACGTGTCATGTCAAACTTCGGGTCCTCCAACAAGTGAAGCAACAAGCACTCAATCACTTGACGATCACGTTCATCAGGTGCAGTCGGCGCATCGGCAAAAGTCAGCGGCGAAACTGCAAAGAAGATTCCGAGCACGGCAAGACGTGAAAATTGTCTGAACGCATTCATGGGCGAATGAGTGATGGTCTATCGGATAGATGGGAAAGGAGCAAACCGCTATCCGCTTCAGTCTATCCGAAGCGTCACCTCGCCAGCAAGCAGCCAGCGCCGTCGCCCACGTCGTTTCAGGACAACCTGTGGAGGGGGCGCTGTCGCTGGCTTCGTCCACTTCCACAGTGGTTGAACTAACTTGTGGCAGCGACTAGATCCCGGCTTCGGCTACGACCACATGTGGATGGGAAGCTTACGGCTAGGGAATCGGCTAGGTTGCTGCTAGGCCGATCCTGCAGGCGAGGACATTTCCACAGTGGATGTGATGGGCGCGAAACTAGGCAACAAATTACTGACCGCGAATCAGGGTAGCACGCTGGCGGTTCAAAACTGTGAATAATCATCGACCTTTGAGAATTAGTCCGCGATGTTCCGTTAAAAATTTCGACGTGAGACAACCGTTTGCGTCAAAAATTTCCCCGTGCTCTCCCATTCCCCATAACTCGATGGACGCGTTTTTAAGTTCAGCTTTTAGACGGTCGATGCCTTTCAACGTAACTTGTGTCCCAAAGATGCCAAGGGTACGCATTTTCGGTAGAGCGTTGAGAGTCTGTATCCCACCATCTGTAATTCGACCGTCATAAATGATTAGTGCTTCAAGGCCTTTTAATTCCGCGATGGTTTTCAATCCTCGATCGGAAACTTGTGGGCATCCAATCACCAATGTCTTCAGGCCTTTGAAAACACGGAGTCGTTCAAGAGTATCGTCCGTAACCAATTCTGTGTCCTCAGGGAAATTCATTAGCTCGAGGATCGTAACTGAATCTGGTTCGACTATCGCTTCCCAATCAGCGGTCGTTGGTGAGTAAAGAGACTTAATCTTGGCGCGGGTCTCTGCTCTGGCCTCCTTGAGCCGTTGTGTTTCTTCTTTAAGCTGAGGCTTATTCTCGTCTCCAAAATCCAAGACCCCATATCCGGCCACATTCGGTTCGCAGCCAATAGTCGAGAGAATCACGCTAAGTGAGACTGAAAGCAGAACTGTTATTCGCATTATCACTTCCATGGCTCCGATTCCTGTTTCGACGTTCCGCTTCAGTCTATCCGACGCATCCATCCTCCAGCAAGCAGCCAGCGCCGTAGCCCACGTAGCTTCTAGCCAATCTGTGGAAGGGATGAATCATGGCAGACAAAGCCCACGTCCACAATGTTTAGGAACAACCTGTGGAAAGTGGTCGATGGTAGGATCTATGTCCGGGACTCGGTTGCAAGTAGATCAAAAAGTTTCTGGATGTGTTCCGGCTGCCCCCGCCCACAGTTGTTGAGAACCAAATTGCGGACGCGGCTGGATTCCGACTACGACTACTTCCGCAATGTTGCCCGCGTAGTTGCTTGGCTACGGCGTAGCTGATTGACTATGTCGGCTTGAAAGCAACTTGTGGAAATCGCTGGATCCCGACTCCGGCTATGTCCACAGTGTGGATGGGAAGCTGGGGGCTAGGGAAGAGGCTGTTGCTGCCAGGCCGACCCTGCATGCATACGACGCTTACACACTTGAGCTAGTGATGCATCCTGCCAAACAATTCGAGAAGCTTACCGCCAGCGAATCTGGGAAGCTAGCAGGTGGAACATGGAACATCCTTGTGGATATCCCGGTCGCATAGTTCGTCCTTACAGTTGTTGGTTCGATTTACTGGATGTCCTTTGCGTGCTGTATTCAAGGTCGTTCACCGATGCTGTCGAAAAACTCTCGATCAAACCTGCGGCTGATCTCTGGATTCATTACGGATTCGAATCCTTCGATGTACTCAATTGATTCTCCAAGCATTCCTTCTTGCGCGATCCCATATTCATCTCGAAGTATCTGGCGATATTCACCAATCCAATCAGCGTAACGACCCATTGTTACAGTCTGCACGAGCTCGCCATTCTGAAGCCTGCGTTTCGCGTCTGCAATACCTCGCGCTTTTCCATTGAACGACGTGCATCCCATGAGGGAGCTGAAAATTACTACTGTGGACACGAATGCAATCCGTTTCATTCATAAGCCCTCTTTCTTTGGACGAAAGAACCCATGTAAGTCCTAGGTTAAGAGTGAGAGCCAACGCCAGTCCGTCTTGTCGATGTTGCAAGCAACAACGCGACACCGAATGCAATCGATCCGAAAAAGGCAGTCAATCGGTCAGCAGCAGTTGGCGTTGAGTCGAATGGATGGGATTCGCAATTGCTACGGCAGCTGCTAGGTTGCTGGCTAGGCCGATCCTGCAGGAGTACGACGCTTCACGGTTGATGAGCTAACATGGATCGCAGCTAGGCACAATCTTGTGGAAGTCGCAGAAGCGTGTTGGAGGGAAGCGGACGTTGGCAGCCATTGATTAGCGTAACAAGGCTAACTGGCGCGCCTCCGGCTACTTGACAGACGGAATCAGAGCCACGCGAAAGCCGATGGTATTGATGCGAATCCAAGAATTGAGCCCAGCCCGAGACGCCGACCGGCAGAGGCCAGCATCGTCGCACCAGCTGTGGCCCCGGATCACGCGATCCGTGCCCCATTTAGGACCTTTTGGATCGGTCGACGCATCTGGTGGATACTCAGCATACCAATCCTGACACCACTCCCAAACATTACCGTGCATGTCATACAAGCCCCATCGATTCGGCTTTTTCTCTCCTACTGGATGTGTCTTACCGTCACCAAACCAGGCATACTCCCCAAGCGATTCCGCAACGTCTCCAAAACTGTATGAGGCGCTACTACTAGCGCGGCATGCGTACTCCCATTCCGCTTCTGTGGGCAATCGATACGACCGTCTAGCCGCTTTCTCTTCCGGCAAGTCCGAAAGCTTCTCGCAAAAAGAAACCGCGTCGTCCCAACTCCAATATTCAGAGGTTCGCTGGCCTATGGACCAACACAAAGATTCGGCACCGTCAGACGTGTAAAAAGATGTGGCGACGCTATGGCGGAAGACGGGTAGGCTTCCAACGCACTTTTGAATTGAGGATGGTTGAAAGCGGACCGAAAATGTGCCACGGACTCCCACACTGCATAGTTCATGAAAACAGTGCTACCAGAAATGCCTTGATGCAACTGCGTCGAGATATAGCCAGGTTGCTGTTTCATCCAATTGGCGTCTGCTTCCCAAGCCTTGAGAAGTGACGGAATGTCTTGTTCTGCAACTTGAAAGATGTTCACCAAAACCACGGGGGAGACAGTGCGATAGCCGTTTCAATCAGTGCGCTTGCAGCTTCAGTCTAGCCGATCCTGCAGGAGTATGACGCTTTCAGTTTGTCTCTCGAGGTTTGACGAATGGTAGCGAACGAATTCCAGTGGGTTTTGGGAAAGTGAGAATAAGGAGCGCATTCGCGGCGTTAGTTGGCGAAATGCTTGGTGAATTAACGATTGTGGAAGGAGCAAGCTGTTTACCTGGATGGGACAACGCTGTGGATACGGTCTAATTCCCGACTAGCTACCCTTAGGCTCAGGCACGTCATGCCAAAGACTTGGTTGGACGCCGTATTCTTTGTAAGCGAACTGCTTGCACCTTTCCTCATCGTTTTGCAGGTAGTCCGCAATGCACCGGTCCCCCTCGTACACGTAAAGGTAGAATCCAACATCCGGATTGTCTTCGACAATTTCAAATCGCAATAGGTTATTCTCCGCTTGTATCACTGTTTGCGTCCTATGGCTGTGGGTAAATTCGGTGTACACCCTTAATGGCGTCATACCAATCGTTGCCTTATATATCTCAAGATGAACGTGCGGACGATCCCCACCGTGCGGCGTCTCAAGACATTCCAGTGATCGAAGCGAGCATACACCCGTGATTTGAACCAACTTGTGGGAGTGGCTGAATCTGGCTACGGCTATGTCCACAGTGTGGATGGGAAGCTTGGCGGCTAAAGACGAGGCTAGGTTGCTGCTAGCCGAATTACCCCACACGACTCACGGCGGGCAGCAGCGACGCATTTGCATCAATCAGGAATGCCGTTAAAACGCCTTCAGACCATTTTGGGGGATCTCACAGCTCGTTTGACCAGCTAAATGGGCTACAATGAATCTTTGTTTACAGTCGCATGCGCCTAAGACTTACTAGTTCTGCCTTAAAGAAGTTCATATGCTCTTCGCACTTTGCGTTTTAATTGCCACTAGCGCAACGGTGGGCGAAACCTATGAGTCTCATGTGGTCGTTGAAAGCATTGGCACAATCGCGTTGCCACCAGGAAGATGGCTTTTCGAGCATTCAAAATCCTTCGACAAGAAATCTAACAATCCCGATGTGTTTGTGTTTAAAAAGGTAGGAGATCGCCTTGAGCGTTTGACTTTCCAGCGTTTTGGCTCTCATATTGCTCTCCCAATCGGAAATTATTTTGACTCAATCGGTGACAGTACATCGAATGGAGTGCCCAGGCGATTGTTTGACTTCGAAGACGATTACGACACGATTCACATTCTCCGCCCGGTTTTCGAAATGAAGCACTCCGAAAGCAAGGTTACGTGCTTGGGTGGATCCTTTCTTTACGCAAGCGAATCGGGTAATCATTGGATGAGTCATGCATTTGTGAGCGACAGGAGTGGATGGGTTTTGGTGTGCGTACACGCATCACCTTTCGTGATTTTACCCGATACGGTGAAAGATGTCTTTTCTGAATCAACCTTCGAATCTGGCGTTGCGAATAGTGACAGCAAAACAAAGCCGTGAACCGGAGCACTCGATCCGGTATTTTTGCAATGGAAGCCGTACTGGCGCGTGCCCGGTTACGGCCAGCGTACTGCAAATGGAAAGGCATCAAGCGTGAAGTCGTACAGTCTCCGATGGCTTTTCTTGCTTGTCGTTGTGGCAGCACTTGCTAGCTGGTACGGCAAACAGCTTTTACAAGGCGAACGATACGAAGGTCTTGCATCCGATATAGGAACTGGTGAGCGCTGGCAAAGTTACGGTGATTTAGAATCAGACAAGCATATTGCGATCGAGATCGACAGCTCACTTTCTCGAGCGCAGCCCCAATGGAATCATACGGATGCGAATCCTCCGGTTAGTGCACGAAGAGCATTGCAAATCGGCGATGAGTTTCGTAGAGAGAGATTTCAGGATCATGCGTTCTATAACTGGTCGCTCGAGCATGTCGCTCTAACTCCTTTAGATATCAAGGAAGACAAATGGTGCTGGATCGTGCTATTCAGTGCAGTTCCCAAACCAGGAAACGGTGGTTCTGGTAGCTGGCCACAATTTCCGGTTTACGTTTTGATGGATGGCACAACGATCGAGCCGGAAGATCCAGATCATTTCCTTAAGCCAAAACGAACAGAGAATTAGAGCAGAACATATAATGGATTAGATTCTGCGTCGTCCTTCTTGGGACTTACGCGGGCTGGACTGCGGTCGCTTGCCGTTCTCTATTTTGGGGCTTAAGAAGTTAGCCGGTCTTTTGTGGCCTCTCGGACGGCGGCGGATTGGCGATGGCTAGACACCACCGGCCAACTCGCTCAGGTTTGACACGCCGGAGAGTGGTGTTTACTCGACTCCCAGCTAAACATTCGCATCCAAGTCAGTTCCAGGACTCGATGTCTTGGAAACCGGTTTCGACCTAAAAAGGTTCCATACTGTTTGCTCGTTCATTTACTAAAATCGGGACCGCTCTTCAGCAGTTTTTAGATAAACCCGCGTGACGAAACCCGTATCTCGATATGCGTCGTGACAATCGGTACAAGACTCGAGTCGACCACGATGTTTTCACGCTGATCGTTCGGGTACTTATCTTTGATAATAACGCTGTCGACAGGGTAAGCATTATTTGCTTTTTCGATTGGGTCCCTTGCAATATCAGAAACGAAAACATCGCAGTATCGATCTCCGTGGACGCTGCTCTTAAACGGATCTGGAGGGACGGTGACTCCGGGCTCAGAAATCGAAAAGCTGCATCGGACCGACACTTCCAAATGCATTAAATAGGGCTTTTCCGTCACACGATGCATTCGCGCATATGTTCGAACCATCTCTAAAAATTTATCGTCGCTACTCAACCTGTTATCATCGCGCATTTTGCGTCGCATGAGAAAGAATTCCTGCGAATAGGAGGTCAGACCTATGCTAAGTAGCGCGAATCCAATCTAGCCACCTCAGTTTCCAGCGATTCAACATGCTGGCCAAATTGCGATAGCGATATGACCGGTTATGCTCTAGGTTGGAGCCAGCCGTTGGCCGTCGAGCGAGGCACGCCAATTCTCAAGGCATGTGCCGTGTCACCGGTCGTACAGACGAACTGCCGAAGCAGATGGTCGTAGGATCGCTGAACATGCTTGGGTGCGAACATGGAAGAATCTCGTCTCTCGGAAGCCGCCTATTGCCATGTTCGCATTATCCGTTGAAACGCTAACGACAACCGGGATTTGATTTTTCTAGAATGTTACAGGCAAGTCTTGGATCTCAATTGCGCCTTGCTCTGCTCGCAAGACAGTTAACACGTGCACCGTATCATCGCGAATCGTATAGAGTCCACGATAACTGCTTCGACTTCCGAGCCCAACGAGAACTTGTCGAATCTCGTATTGAAACAAGCCATTCTCATCAGCGAAACCGAAGCGATAAGGATTTTGAGAAAGTCCTTGCAATTGTTTTTCGACAGTGTCGATCCAAGACAATGCCTGATCGATGGAATGGTTATCAGCCCACCAATTGGCGTTTCGAGAAATGTCTTCCTTTGCTTGTTGGTGAATAAGGACGCGAAACATTACGCGCGTCGTCTCAATTGGTCACGAACCTCATCCATTGCTTCCGACAATGGTTGCCCTTCGCCAAATTCCATTTGCGCAATTCCAGCTCGAATAGCTTCAATGGATTCAAGTTTCGAAAGTGTGAGTTCATCGACGATGACGTACCGTCGCTTGGTAACTGGATCGAGAACCGTCAAGCGATGTTCGCTCGATGCATTCAAGGCATTGGATTGTTCGACAGTGAGATTCGTTTCCATAAAATGATTGTAGACTAGGATGTGCTGTCAGCCAAGAATTGTCCGTCTACCCTTCCGAGCCGAACCCCCAAAGGCTGCTCTCCATCCCGCGACAAAAACTCTCTGTTTTGCGCTCGAACGGAGTCTGGCTCCCGCAACCTTGACGCGTGGTAGCGAACGAAATCCTACCCACAAGTAAACGAAAAAGCTGGTGCTGCCATGGCTCCAGCCTTTTTTCGTCTATCCCCAGTCTTTTCGTTGATCTGTCGCTTTTCCATCGCAGCGAATTCGGCTCTCTCCGACTCTCTCTACCTCATAACCTCTCGACCGCCTAAAAACCCGTTTTCGACCAGAAATCGCTAAACTGGTCCAAAAGTCTCTCGGATCTCTGTTCGGACGACCCTAGGGTTATAAGGAAAAGTCTCTAAAAGCTCATAACAAGAGGGTAGAGAAACAGCGGGCGTTGGTTGGCAAGCAGCAGTCTTTGCACGCGTTTCAGCGCACGTTTGCAGAACTCAAGCGATCTGAGCAGCAAACCGCTGCTATAGAATTGCAAGCAAGGCTTGGGGCATTTCGGAGGACGCTATCGGCTCCGGCAGCAGCTGTCGACAACTACAAATCCTCAGCACTCCCGAAAACGCTAGCTATATTTTTGGCTGAACTGAGCCAAGAGCTCGGACAGCATGGCATACGCATCCATTGGGACAAACACTTTTAATTACAGCTGGTTGCGGATGGGTCCAGCGCGAGGGTGGCACGGTTGAGCATCCAGGCGATGTAGTTTGGTTCTCACCTGGCGAGCGGCACTGGCATGGAGTGGCTGCAACTACAGCCGTCGATGCGTGGCGCCTATATTGCATCATCACCTCAACCGGTGAGTCAACGAGAATTCATGAAAGAGATGCGAAAAGTTATGCGAATGCCAATTGGTCTGCCTGCGTTCGAGTGGATGGTGCGAATTGGTGCGCCCTTGTTCATGCACACGGATCCTGAACTCGCATTATATGGGCGCTATGTAATCTCCAAGCGATTACGGGAAGGCAACTTCCAATTCTCATTTCCGGACCTGCCTAGTGCGCTGGCCGACGTATTTGCTCAGAGAACGCGTGCTACCGCTGATCAATAACCTTGCAGTACTTTTAGAGTTTCCGTCGATCTGTCGCGATCGGTCTCTTTCCCTTAATCAAGAGAAATGGTGCGAGCAGCAAACCAATTGCAAAGACAACAAGTGAAGTTATTGTTACGATCGCGATTCGTGAGCTAATCGAAAAACTGAATTCTTTCGATTAAGGGGGACTCGTTGATAGGCTACTCGATTTCCTATCGTTTGAATTTCTCGATGGAGCGAAAATAGGCACCGAAGGTACCTCCACAAAGTATGTACCAGTTCGACGTTGATTGGCTGGGACCGTATGGAAAAGGAGCTCCAAAATGCCGTTGAAGAATGAAGCCTCCGCTCCCGGCTTTGAAGGTGGCAACCTCGCTATCGAGCGTCAATTCAAACCCCAGAGCCACGTAGAATCGTATGGATGCTTCAAAATCCTTCGTGGGCAAAAACGGTCGCACGAGTTCTGTTCCAGTTGGCACGCGTTTTTTCCTTCAGTCACACGGTCGACGAACGAATAACAATCTATCCCAACTGTAGCGAAGCGGAATAGTTGCCTGCCCTACCCCGTCGCACTACCCGCTTCAGTCTATCGGATGTAACAGTCCTTAAGCAATCGAGCCAGTTCCATACTACGCAGAATTCAATCCTTTAAATGTTCGGCGTTGCGGGATTCTCCATAAGACGTGCCCACTGGACGGTTGCGCCAATATGCCGCGCGCAACGTGTAAACGAGGACGATGGCGAACCCGGTTATGAGCGTGCCCAGAATGACGTCACCCACGGCGATGACCAGATACGGATTGCTTACAGGTCCCAGCGGAATGAGTCCAAAGCACAGGCTGACCGAGACCGTTGCTGTTGTCTTGGACACTGTCCCACCGAGGCCCTTAGCGACGGCAGCACCGATCGCGTTGCCCGCAGTCATCACCCGATGCAAGTTGTTGACTTCATACGCCGCCAGCGCCATACCGCTGAGGAACGACGCAAACATCGAGAGTAGAAGCAGTCGTTTGGATGGAAGTTTCATCTGTATTTGAGGCGCGTTGTCTCGCCTAGCTTGTATTTATCCTGGTTTGGGAATGTAATCCCTGAAGTCTGGGGAGTTACGCTTCCCCGCCGCTCGCGACTTAAGTCTATCCGATCCTGTAGGCGTAGTCGAATCGGCCATCGCAAATGTCGACATAGGGAATGATCGAACTTGCGGCTAGGGAAGACGCCTAGTTGCTGGCCAGGCCGATCCTGCAGGAGTACGACGCTTTCACAGTGGAGCTAGCATGAATCCAGATGAATCTGGGAAGCTAGCAGCTAGGCACAACCCTGTGGAAATAGCAGAAGCTTGTCGGAGGGAAGCGAAATATTGGCACAATGAAAGACCTCCTACTTCCGAAAGGAAATTACCAGTTTCGAGGCATCCCATTTTTTTCCACCCCAGAGCTCCCCGAGCGCAACCCTCATCGTAACAATACTCTCTTTTTGCGTTTACGCGATGGCCAGACGCTGGAAGCTGGGTAATGCGGCTACGGGCTACGTCCACATGGGGAGGGGGAGCTTAGGGCAAGGTTCACTTCCTAAAATGCGACACCGCGAGGTCCGGCCACAGTTCACCACCATCGCAATGCACCTTCGCTCCTCGCAAAAATGAAGAGCAAAGAAACGAGAATATGAACGCCGAGTAATGCAGAGAGCGAAACGATTTTCCAAAAAGTACCATCCAGTCTGAGCAAGTAAAAGGCAACCACTGTGGAAAAGATTACTGGTTCCAACTCCAGCATCAACAACTCAAAAGATTTCTTTGGCAGTTGGTTCAGGAGATGAATTGGTGTCACGATTGGGTCGAATAGTTGGACGCAAAGGTAAGGCGATAGCATGAGAACACATATTGCCATACCCTGCACTAGGAACTGACCATAGTTACGCGCCACTGTCATAGCAGACAGTATCGCGAGGTGATCCGATCGCGTCGAAATCCCAGAAAACAGAATAAGACGATCGCTCGAACAAATTCCTCTGTAATGGCTGCGAGTACGAATGCATCGTATAGGCCATGTTGAATGGAACCTTCTTCGAATCGCGAAGTGAATTGAGTCAGCGGCATCCCTAATAACAGTGTCAGAGGAATCGTTAATAGGCCGCACGAAATACAAATCGCGATGCCCCAATAACTCTCTGAAGGTACTGGTCGTCGAAGCAGATAGACACAGGTGAGGATAAGTGCCAAGCAGGGCAGGAATCCGCTAAACGCAAGTAATAGAATTTCCATCGACTCAACTCTCTTGCATGCGGAACCTTGTCAACATAGTCCGCAAGCAAGAACGCTACGAGCTGGCGTTCGAACAGAGTATGACACGGATTGGTTGTAGCGACCAGGACTGAATTTCGCCAACGCGAGAATTCTGGTGATTGTGTCGCCACTGTCAAATACTCTGCAACTCCTTCTTCGATCGTATTCTAAGAATCGTCAATTCGTTGGCGTCATCGCGACCTTTGCTGTTTTGTCGGATACTCCTCCTCAACCGGTTCTCCCGCATTCGATCTCATTTCCACAGTTGTTGAGTTAGACAAAAATCAAGCCGAATCTAGAAATCTAGCATCTAGGCACAATCTTGTGGAAATCGCAGAAGCTTGTCGGAAGGAAGCGGACGTTCTCACAATGGATGGGATTCGCAATTGCTTCGGCAGACGCTAGGTTGCTGGCTAGGCCGATCCTGCAGGAGTACGCCAGGAACACAGGATAAAGAGTTACTCCATCGATGCTACAGAAATATGTAGCAGTCGCCGAGCAAGCAGCCAGCGACAACGTCCACGGTGTTTGGGCTTGGGAAATGGTACGACGGACTACGCAAGGGCGTAGGGCCTAGCTGGTAGCCTGCGGGCAATGGTCATCTTTATCCCATTTCGCTGGCACTCTATGAATGGAAAAGCATAACTCCATTCAGTTTAATTCATCGAAAGGATGTTAGACGTCGGAAATACCGCGCAATCAGTCATCATCGACCCAGCCAATAGTGTAGTATTCCAATACTTCGATCGCATTTAGAAAATCGGCATCTTCTTTTGACAACCGCCACGGCAGCCATGTTCCCGGTAACCGGGTTGCCCAAACCCAAGATCGCTTCGGGTTTCTCTGATTTAGCGAGAACAGCACACGCATCATCATCGAACCTAGAGATACCGTAAATGACCTCGACGAACCATAGACTTCTGTCGCGGCTACCGTGTATCCAATTCGCAAAAGCGATTCACGAGCAACCTCGATGTCGCATGTAGCGATGGACGATCCGTAATTCTTGCGAGGTACTTTTCCCATGGCAACGAACTTGAACTTATCCCGGATTTGGGAATGTTATCAGCATATTTTAGGAAATTGCGATTCCCCGCCGCTAGCCGCTCCAGTCTATCCGATCCCGCAGGCGTAGTCTAATTGCTGGATTCAAAGTCCACATTTGGGAATGATCCAACTTGTGGGAAGTGTGTGTCGCTTCAAGGATATCCTATTCGTTGTCCGATCCGAGAGATTCTAGATAGTGAATTGCCGAATGGAATTGGGTCTTCTTTAGTGCGTATTCTGGGTGCTCGGCGACGAACAGCAATGCGGTGATGATTGCATCCCGTTGTTGACTGTTCAATAGTTTCTGCCAATGGGCGGGAAATCGATCCGAACGCAAAAGACGATCGATGAAACCGTACGGATGCTTGTCATTCAATTCGGCAATCAAAAATGCTGGAAGGTGAAAGACAAACCCGCGAGTATCGAAGAAAGAAGGCGACGCATTACACCGAGCCAAGTCCAATTGCGAGATCCGACTCCAGTCGAGCTTCTCATCCTTCTCTCGAAGCTCTTTTTGTTCCTCCGACGATGCGTAGTCATCCAATCCTTGCGCCTCGAACAGACCGATCCCTTCGCCAAGTGTGATGCCAGAGAAGGCGTAGCAAATTTGATCAATGACCTCGTCAACTCTTAGCGCGAAAAAATTGACCCAACGAGCATATGCGTCAATCAGTTGCTGGTCACGTGTTTGATCGCGGAGATCGTCGATGTCGTCATCAGTTATCCGAAAGCATCGATCGTCTATCATGTGATTAACTTTAAATCGTACAGAAGAACAATCGACAAAAACTGCACCGGAGCTAATCGAAAGGACTGGGAAAACGAATCCAGCAATCTTCACTCTACCCGATTCCGCACGCGTAGTCTAATCGGCCAGCGCCAATGTCCACATTGGGATTGATCCAACTTGTGGAAGCCGCTAGATCCCGGCTCCGGGCTATTTCCACATGTGGATGGGAAGCTTGCGGCCTAGGGTAGAGGCTAGGTTGCGACTCTTCCGATCCAGCAGATGTGTTGCAACTCGTAAAATTTTAAGGCGACTAATGCAAATATTACTTTTCGGCAGCGGCCGGAGCACGACTCCTCGCGTTCTTTAGGTACGAAGCAACGGCTTCGTGGACGAGATGATTCGCGACAACTACCAACAATGAGTTTTCTCGCATCACGCGTAGCGATGCTCCATTATCATGCCATACGCCTGGCATTACCTCGTTCTTTATTTGCTGAACCAACAAATCGACTGGCGATAATGCCTTGGAATCGAATTTGGGATTGGTGATCAAGTCGGCTACGCCATAGGACATCGCAATTTTCGGAGCCGCATCCCAAATCGCAACTCCTTGTCGGTATCCATGCATACGACCTCCAAGGTAACAGGCGATTCCCGTCACAAGCAACAGCAGCATGGAGAGTGAAAACTGACGATAAATGTTTCTACGGGGGTTTTCATTCTCAAAGTGCATTCAGTCCTCCTTGAAGCCATAACATCGAACGAATAGAACGAATAGTAGTCTGTCCCAACAGAATCGAAGCGGATCAAAAGGATTACGGTTCCAAACCAACCCGCTTCCCAGCCGCTCCAGTCTATCCGATTAAGAACGCATTCAGCAAGCGACCAGCGCCAATTTCCACAGCGTTGCAATCAAACCTGTGGAAAAGTCAGTCGCTGTCTTTGGCTACTTTCACAGTGTTGCCGTGAAGCTTGCTCGACGCTGGACTAGGGTACTAGGTACCAACCTGTGGAATGGGGCGCAGGACACTAGCTGCAATTCTGCGGCAATTGCTCTGGCGAGATACGCTTCCAGGTAATGGCGTCCATCCGACGCCTCACTACCCACTTTAAACTTCGTTGCTGATATGCGGTAGTTAGTCGCTCCAACAGTGGAATTTCCTGGAAAATGAACGCTAAATTATCAAGTAAGCGTTTGCAACGTTTGTTGCCGCGAAAGTGATCGGCGAACACGTGCTGTACTTCGGTACCAAGTATCCACTCATTGAGCAGTTGTGTTAGCGATAGTTTCATGATGCCTTGCCCCCAACGGTTCGATGTCAAGTTCCATGCACATGACACCATTTTTACTCCATCTAACTCGTAGTGATCGTGGCGTACATAACCAATTGATTCGCCGTCCTTATCGATTGTAGACAACTGCGTTGTGACGATTCCCGTTTTGTTGTCGCCCCCCAAGACTCGCTGTAGCATCTCAGAATACACAATAACGTCGACGGGGTATTGGTGACTGGCAACCGTTGGCTCCAACTTGATCCGCAGAATGGCATCAATATCATCAATTTGCGATGGACGTACGATCAGCGTCACGTTTTCTTTCGCCAATTAATCACTAGCAATCTATCCCAACAGTACTAAAGCGGAACAGGCGTGGGTGCTTGCTGTTGCTTGCTTCGCCGCCAACCGCCAAAGTCTATCTGTCCATTAGTTCCAAAGCTAGGCCACCAGTTCCAGTTGATTCGGTGCCTAAGAACTTCCGTCCAAAACGCTACGTCCTCTGAACCGGTTCCGGCTTGAGACGCTTGAGGTAGAACCGACGCTTCGACATTAGGCTTCGCATCTCGTAAACATCCTTCGGTTTGCCCGCCACGTTGGCGAACAAACGACCAAATTCTTTGATCTGCAACTTCCAATACTCCCGATCCAATTTCAGTCGTTCGAAGATCGGTGCGACATCTCTCGGTGTGTAACCAGTCTTGTCCGGACGGACCATTCTGGCACTGGCATCTAACAATTCCAGATAGTCCTCTATCGACATCGACAGGAATCCTTTGTCGCTGCAACGCTGTCTGGTTTGATTCGCACAAGCCCCGATGGAATCGTTCTGCTCGTCGATCGTTAACGGGGACAGAAACGAATTGACGGTTGTCCCATGGCTAGGGGTCGACGAATCTGCTGACTCCAAGCCCTGAATCCGGCGTTGCACCGATGTGTATTCGCTTGATTCGAGAGTTTCTGCCAAGGCTGCGCGGATCGGATTTAAGTCCACATAAGCTGCACAAGCGAGCAACGATTCTTCGTCCAAAATACGCACAGCGCGGTAGCGTCCTTGGAAAAATTTCCCAACCTGATTGTCCTCTTGGTTTGCGCGCGTACCAATGTTTTGGCAGAGCAAACGCATCCACCAAGCAACATCGCTCAGTCTGGTGCGGATTGTTGCGAGCTTATCGGAATCATTGCGAATGGAGTTGAGTTCAAATTCATTTGGCTCCTCAGGCGACTTGTCAGGTTTCTTGCGTATGGGGCAGAGCATGAGCCAGCGGCGTGCAACTTCGCTGTCATCCCAAGTTTGAACCACATCCGGTCGCGACCTCAAAATCAAATGGAAATGGTTCGAAAGAATCGAGAACGCGAAAAGATCAATCCCGAAGTTCGCCGAAAGAAGTTTGAGCTGATCTTCGATCCAGATTTTCCGATGATCATGGTTTTTTCCAGTAACTGGATCGATTCCAAGCAAATAACATCTGCGAACCACCCGAGCGCAGATATGAAGGGCAGCAACCTCGCTTGGATCGAACACTTCCGCACGCGCGAGTCTGGCCATAGCGGTAACCTCCGCAAAAGATAATGATCAAAACCGTCAGTTCGTATCGAAATTGAATCATATCGAAAACCGAAAAACAACTACCCCCCGATAAAATGGTGTGTCCCTTTGTTCCCCTCCCCCTTTGTTCCCCTCCCCTTTTCCGATAAAATGGTGTGTCCCCTTGTTCCCCCCCTTGTTCCCCCCTCGATAAAATGGTGTGTCCCCTTGTTCTGAAAGTCCACATTGGGAATGGTCCAACTCCTAGACTGATTCCTAACTTCATCAAACATTCATTCCTTTTCGTGGTTTTTATCAAGCGGTTTCTGCGGGACGTGACTCATAATCCACTCGCTGAGTGCAAGTATTGTCAGGCTCGGATTGACGCTTAAGTTAGCGGGGATGATCGATCCATCAGCCACGTAAAAATCCCGATATCCAAACAGTCGCCCGTAGTTGTCGATCACACCATCGTTCTTATCCTTGCCCATGGGGCAGCCGCCAAGAATATGGGCAGTAGTACTCAAGTTAAAAATTACCTCGGGGATGGTTCCTGAAGCGTCACCATTCATTTTGCTTGCCAACCGTTCAGCGACTGCATTTGCGACGGGAATGTACTTAGGTACTTTTTCCGTCGAGTTCCACTTTGAACTGAGCCGTTTTCCAAAAGGCCAAAACCATCGACGGCGAAGTTCCAGGCTCATGTGATTAGGAAGCGATTGCATGACGAGCAGAATCCCCGAACGTTTCGCCCAGCCAATCGGGTTGAGTAATCTTATGAATGCCATTGGATGATGCATTACTTCAGCTGCAAACCGTAGCCACCGCGGCCAAGGTGGCCCTCCAGGCACTAGCACCGTGCAGATCAAGGACATAAAGTCTTGTCCCGCGCTGTAACGACAAATTTCAATCTGAGTCTTGTCGTCGGGACGAAAGCCCGAAGCGATGGCGATGCCTTTCGAAAAATCTGCGTCTCGCGTGCGGCTCGTACTTCCCACTAGCGCTTCGCTGTTTGTCCTTACGAAGCATCCTAATTGGTCTGAAATCCTATGAAGCGAACCGCTAGCTTTACATTTCATCAATAAGGGTACAGTTCCCAACACTCCGCCAGCAGCGACGATTCCGCGACAACGGATCGTTCGCCTGCGTTTGAATAAAAAGTCGGTGACACGCACCGTATCAAGTTCATATCCCTCGTTCGGCAACTCACGGATCTGCCGGACTTCGGTTTCCGAAATGATTTCTACTCCGCGCTGCTCGGCGAAATACAGATAGTTTTTATCCAATGTGTTCTTCGCGTTGTGGCGGCATCCGACCATGCATCCACCGCACAACGTACATCCCGCGCGTTCTGGGCCAGCTCCGCTGAAATACGGATCGGGGACAGTCTTGCCAGGCTCGCCGAAGAATACTGCAACATCTGTCGCATGATACGTTTCCCCTCGCCCCATATCCTGTGCTATTTCATATAGCAATTGATCGGTTTCCGTTTGGCAACGGGCAGTCGTGACACCCATCATTCGTTTGGCTGTTGCGTAGTGTGGCGCAAGATCCACCTTCCAGTCTCCCAGGAGTCGCCAACGAGGATCCTGGAAAACTTCGTCGGGAGGGACGAGATGGGTATTGGCATAGACTAAGCTTCCACCTCCGACGCCACATCCATGCAGTATCATAACGTCTCGCAGAAACGTCAGTGCTTGGATTCCGAAGCAATGAAACTTTGGTGCCCAGAGGAATTTTCGGAGGTTCCAATTCGTCTTAGGGAAGTCCACGCTACGCCACCGCTTTCCCCGCTCAACAACGGCCACCGAGTATCCTTTTTCTGCAAGACGCAGCGCCGAGACGCTACCTCCAAAACCAGATCCGATTACGAGATAGTCAAAATCAAAAGCGCATGCGGGCATGAAAAACCGTCCATCGGACTGAAACGCGAGAAACCATATATTGTAACAATATCAACTTTCCAATCGGCGAGTGGTTACCACGAAGGTGAAATTGCGGCATGAACAATATCCACTCACGATTCTCAATTCGCTTTTGCGAGATCAAAAAGCAAGGCTTAGCCCCATCGTAGGGAGATTTCTCGAGGCAACGAGGAGCGTAGGTCTTACCAGCATCCGTTTTTTTTACGAACAGCCCGTCATCGCAAACCAAGCCGACTATCTACTTTCCATAATAGATCGCGTATTCGCCAAACATCTTTCTGGCTGAAACGTCACCAGCAGCGTCACTCCAAGGCAGGCCAGTGATGAGGTCACCGACTTACAATCCAGCTATCGGCGTGCCGCGAGCAATGGCCTCCAGTATGTTGCGAGGCAGGCCGCTGGTCACTCGCACTTGATCCACATCTAGCAAGCTGTGCATGATAGTCGACATAAGGTTCGAGATGGTCACTGGTTCACTGGCTGGTTGTCCACCATCGCGAGATGAACTACCAATCACTTGACCAGACTTGAGTCCGCCGCCATAGAGCATCAGGGGTGCTAGATTGCCCCAATGATCTCGTCCACCATCCTTGTTGATTACTGGCGATCTTCCCATTTCACCGCAACAGACGAGCAGCACCTTATCTCGCATTCCCCGCGACTCGATGTCATCAATAAAGGCTGCGACAGCGTGATCAAACGGCGCTCCAACGTATCCCATCCCCTCTTTCATCGGTGCGTTATTGATGTCGGCATGCATATCCCAAACGAAACTCGTGGTGACCGTTACAAATCCACATCCCCGCTCACACAACCGTCGTGCTAATAGCAGTAGTCGCCCGATTGAATTGCCATGATCGGCATAATGTTTGTGATTGTTCCATTTCTTGTCGATCCGATCGGAATTGAAACGTGTCTGAGTGTCGTATTTAGCAAGCAGTTTGGGATCTTCCTTCTGCAGATCGAATGCGTCGGACACGCCGCTCATTAAAGTTTCGAAGGCCAACTGCTGCAGCGCAGAAGCTTCGGCAACATTTGGACTTTTTTCCGTCGCCCTTTGCCACGAATCCAGTTCGGCCAACAACAAGCGACGATCGGAAAGTCGTGTCTGCGGCATATTCAGTTGCATATCCTGTTGTAGACCCGCTCCAGCTCCAGGGACAAAGGGGGCAAATGCACCACCGAGATCGCCCGACGATTCAAAGTTTCCAAAGCTTGTAATCGCTGGTCCAGCTTCGGGATCCACCGCGCGAGGAAATAACGCGACATTAGTAGGCGTTGCCGTCTGGGTGCGAATGGGTCCAGCTACCCGAGAATACAGCGAACCCATATTGGCTCGCAAAGTATCCTTGCTTATGACTGGCTTGATGTCATGATTTCCATCGCCCGTTACAAAAGAACGAACCACGTTAAACAAATGCGCACGTTTTGACAATTGTTCGAATGTGGTGCCGAAGGTGACACCGGGCAGTGACGTTGCGATCTCGCCGGTTGCGCTACGAATGCCGGATGCTGCTGACATTTTGGGGTCGAAGGTTTCATACTGCGACGGACCACCGTGCATGAAGAGGAACACCACCGATTTGTCTTTTAGTGTCGACCTGCGACTTTCGCCAAAGGCCGTGGATCCGAATCCAGGAGCCAGTCCGCCAAGAGCAGTTCCCAATCCCAAGCTGCCGACACGCAAAAACTCACGGCGTTTTAGCTGCCCGTGTTGCATGAATGGATGATGAAAGGTCAACATACGCAACTCACAAGTATGCCGCAACGGTCTGCCAAACGACGACCGCGCAGGGCTTGCTTTGGTAGCGTTTTGCAGCACCAGCGTAGCCTAATGCATATGGGCGCGGAGCGGACGCTAGCAGCGTCCGCCACGTGGATTGCCAACCACTCACTAAACGTCATACCAAAATCTCCTTGATGACCCGGCCATGCACATCGGTCAATCGCATGTCGCGACCTCCGAATCGGAACGTGAGACGTTCATGATCCAATCCGAGTTGGTGCAGGATGGTGGCGTGGATGTCATGGATGTCGAGCCGATTTTCGATGGCACTCATCCCCATTTCGTCGGTCATTCCATAGGTCATCCCACCACGGATGCCTCCACCAGCCATCCATATCGTGTAGCCGCTGACGTGATGATCACGCCCGTCGGTACCGGCACTGTGTGGCGTGCGCCCCATCTCGCCTGCCCAGACAACAAGCGTCTCATCGAGCAGGCCGCGTTGCTTAAGATCGGTGATCAAGGCTGCTACAGGCTGGTCCGTGATCCTGGCATTTTCCTCATGTCGCAGTTTTAGCTCGCCATGCTGGTCCCACGGCGAATTGTTGGCATGCGTATTGGGGCAAGTGATTTCGACAAAACGCACACCCGCTTCGACCAACCGCCGAGCCCGCAAGCACTGCAACGAGTAGAACTTGTCGAAGTCGTTTTCGCGATCAACTCCATAGAGTTTTTGCGTTTCGGCGGTTTCACCTGACACATCGCACAGCAGCGGGACCGTTGTTTGCATTTGGGCCGCCGTCTCATAGTTGAGAATACTCGATTCAATCGCTTGGGATGCGCCTTGTATTCGAGCAAAGACACTATCCTGTTCGCGTAAGTAATCGAGTTTGGCTCGCTGAATGTCCGTCGAATCGGCAGCCACAATGTTGTCGACCGGAATACCTTTGGCGCGGACGAGTGCAGCTTGGTGCGTGGCCGGCAAAAAGGAACTGGCGAAGTTCTGGAATCCGCCGTTAGGGATCCAATCGTTGTTCAAAAGAACATAGCCAGGAAGCTGATCGTTCTCTTGGCCAAGTCCATACGAAATCCAAGATCCCATGCTCGGTGCAGACGCAATCGACCGGCCTGTGTGCATCAACAGCGATTGTGCCCCATGCAGCGGTGTTTCACCCGTTAGCGAACGGATCACGCACAAATCATCAATGACTTTTGCAGCATACGGAAACAGATCGCTGACCCACAATCCGGACTGGCCATGCTGTCTGAACTGCCATGGACTGCCGAGCCACTTTCGGCCCGCGCTGACCGCTTGCGACAATGGGTCCTGTTTCCATTTCGCTGGCTGGCCACTATTTTTCGTAAGTTCAGGCTTTGGGTCAAACGAGTCAACATGAGAGACACCTCCGTCCATAAACAGGAAGATGACACGCTTAGCACGAGGTGCAAAACGGAGGGCGGACTGGGGCGTCGTGAGGCCTGGCTCGTCAGCCCCGGTTGCAATTCCCTGATTCGCCAAGCCCGCAAATGCGAGCCAGCCAAAGCCCATGCTCGAACGCTGCAGAAAATCTCGCCGAGACGATGCTGGTGCCTCGCAGCCCGGACAACGATTATTGTGGAACTTGCTATCGAACATACAGAAACTCCTTAAGGTTAAAAACCGCATGAGCGGCATCCTGCCATGCCGGCTGACAACCGAGCAGTTCTTCACTCCCCCCACGCAGTATAAGACTGCGATTCGCCAATTGGAGTAGGCGGTTGACTTCCTCCGGCAGTGCCGGACGCGCAAGTGCAGATTTAAGCATGCATGCGATGCGATCTTCGGAAGTCTTCGAGCCGTCCGAAACCAGTCGTTGGCCCCAGTGTTTCGCCATCGCAATCACGAACGGATCGTTGAGCAACGCTAACGCTTGGTCTGGCACGTTGGAAACATCGCGACGACCAACGGTCTGTTTCGGTATCGGCTGATTGAAGAGTGCTAAAAATCGAGGTGGTTCCATCAGCGTCATCTCGAGGTAGATACTTCGGCGACCTTCCCCGTCTAGAGGTCCTTTGAAGAGTCGCTTCTGGGAATCCTCCGCCGTACGAAAGGGCTCGATAGGAGGTCCAAACAGTGTCCGATCCAGTCGGCCAGAGACGGCCAAAATAGAATCCCGAATCGACTCGGCCTCCAAACGCCGCATCGGCAAATGGTGCCACATCCGATTCTCAGGATCGACGTCCATGGCACGAGGCAATGGAACACTCCCTTGACGCCAAACGGCCGAAGTCACCAAGATTCGAATCAGTTTTTTAGTGGACCATCCTTCCTGAACAAATCGAGTAGCAAGATAGTCCAACAATTCGGGATGCGATGGCAATTCACCAAGGTGTCCAAAGTCGTCCGGCGTCCGCACCAGTCCCTCGCCAAACAGATAACTCCAAATGCGGTTCACATATACTCTGGCTATGAGTGGATTTCGGACATCGGTAACCTGACGAACCCAATCCAACCTTCCGCTGGACAAAGGGTTTTGTCGCTGAGAAGGCTTTCCTAACAAACGTACCATGCCGCGTTCGACCGAATCACCTTGTTCTGTATACGAACCGCGGATTCCGATACGTTCATCTCTGCCTTCATTCCATTCTGCTGCAGATCCAACCGTTCGATCGGGCTGTATCTTCTTTTCGATCGACCGATACGTTTCAACCAACTTTGCAACTTCAGAGGAGGTATCGAGCCCGTTGGGCAAGAGTTTCTGTTGAAGGGCGTCATTCAGCAGACGTACATCCTCATCCGTGCATTCGCCTGCAGACCAGTCCTGAACCGATGCCCGCAGGAGTTTCGTAAGTTTCAGTGCCCAGTCGGCCTCCTGTTGATGTTCACCGAACAATGGCCGGAAACGGTCGAGTTCATCCTGCGGAACTTGGCCAGGTAAGTGCTGGTAAATGCGGGTTACACCGAACCAAGAACGCGGATCTGCGACCTCTGCTTCCGTGGCTCCACCATAACCCACACGAGGCGGGAAGTAGTTGTTCAGCGACTTCGTAGCGAGTTCGAGATAAACGCGTCGCGGAGCCGTGTCGATACTGCCTTCTAGGGAATCGAAATTCCCAGCGATCAACGTTTGCCATCCCAAATTCGGTCGATTCGGAAACTGAAGTCGCTCAGGATTGAGAGCGCGATCAACAATGAAGGACAGTGACGCAAGTTTCCCAGAAGCGAGTTCGACTGAAAATGTGATTGGATTGGTAGGATCTAACTGGGGACTCTGCAAAGAACCTGCCAGCCGTTGCGACCACACGTGCGTGAATCGACCTGCCGGCAAGACATGTTGCAATGCAGAATCACCTTCGTCGCTGATTATCATTTCGCCGCTGGTCGTCAGCCCATGCTTCATACCGAAGCCTTCCCATCGCCAACCGCCATTCGCCTCTTCCTTCGAAAAATCGGCGAGCACTGTGAGGTTGGTTCGATTGGCTACGATGCGGCGTTCGCGTTCCATCGCAAACTCATCGGAGTTGACGGGCGAACTCGAAGTTCGCTTCCAGAATTCCGAGAGCGTCGAGGGAAAGTTTGCAAGCGGTTTCTGGTCCGCAGTGATGGCCCTAATTTTTTCGACAACACCGCCGGGTATCTTTTCATCCGTGGCCTCAAGCCAGACGCGGGCGAGTTCCTTACGAAGCATTGACTTGATGCCTCGAAGTTCGTTGATAACCGTTGCATTGGGATCGACCGCATCCACAGGTCGGGCGCTAAAGCGAGTGCTCATCAGCATGCCCGCCAGCGAGTAATAGTCTTGCTGTTCAACCGCATCAAGCTTGTGATTATGGCATTGGGCGCAAGCGAGCGTCGTGCCGAGAAAAGCTTTTCCCAAAGTGTCGATCATGTTCGAAACCGCTTCCTGCCCAACTCCTTCCGCAGCCGAATTGTCACCGTGGCGACGCTCCCCGAGCCGCAACATCAACGGCCCTGAAAGGACTTCATCCTGTCCACTTGAAGGATCGATGCGGGGGTCTAGCAGGTCGCCGGCGATTTGCTCCGTCACGAACTGCTGGTACGAAAGATCGGAATTGAATGCACGAATCAAGTAGTCACGATAGCGCCAAGCATTCTTAACAGGCACGTCCCATTCATAACCGTGCGTATCGGAGTAATGAACCACATCCATCCAGTGGCGCGCCCAATGCTCGCCGAAATGCGGGCTTTCGAGCAGCTTGCTAACCAGATTATCGTATGCCTGCGAGGAGCTGTCAGCCTCGAAGCGGGCAACCAGTTGCGATTCTGGAGGCAAGCCAGTCAACGCAAAACTGAGCCGACGTGCTAGCGTACGAGGAACGGCCTCCTGTACAGGCAAAAGTCCTGTAGCCTCGAGTTTAGCAAGAATGAATCGGTCGACGTCAGTTCGAACCCAAGCTACATGCTGGACATCAGGCGGCGAGGCCGATAGAACGGGCTTGAGACTCCACCAGTCAAGTCGATGTTGAAACTCATTCTCCCATTCGGAAGCTTTATCCCTTTTCTCCGCGTTGCCTTCACGCGGGTCGGGCGCTCCCATTTGGATCCAAGTCGTGAAGTCATTGATGATCGCGGTTGGCAAACGCGGTTTGTCGGGCGGCATCGCCGAAACATCGTCAACATGTCGCATCGCTCGCATCAACGGACTAGCATCAGGGTTGTTGGGTACAATCGATGGTGTACCGGAATCGCCGCCCTTTTGCCAACCGTCCTTGAGATCAAGCCGCAAGTCGCCTTTCCGTTTCTTCGAATCCTCGCTATGGCATTGGTAACAGTGTTCGACTAGCACCGGTCGAATCTTTCTCTCAAAGAACTCCATGCGGTCGTCGGCGATGCATGCGGCTTTACCGATCGTCATCAGAAAGAGCACGAGAATGCTGCCAATTGATGCAAGCGAGCAAGGTGAGCGTTTCCCGGAGTCGATAGGCTGCAGGGGCATCGGTTGAACTCGGTGAGTCTGGAGCGTGGCCCCATGGGCCGTACGATTTTTGTAACTACAACTGGTCCGCATGAATCTGGGGCAAAGAATCCAAGCAACGCCCACTACGGGTAGGAACGCTCCATCCTAACGCATGCGACATCGCGTTGCTACGGTAATACTGCCGCTTATATCCCGATAGGGATTAGCAAGTAGCCGGGGGTCGCCGCGAAGCGGCGCACCCCCGGGATACGAAAGGACATGTGAATGACCCTGAAAGGGTCACAGATTCTGCGATCCTTTCAGGATCGGAACGCTCTGCACGAATCTACTTCCGGTGGCTAGTGGCTAGTGGCAGGAAGTGTGTTCGCCTTCACGACGTCAGCCCGCCGGGAAAGAGTCGACATAATCCTCCACTTAAATTGAGGAACCCTTATAATCGCTGCTAGTCGATCCCGCCGATTCCTCTCGGAGCGTACCATGAACCACTGCTTCTTTCTATTCTTCGCACTTGTCGCGACATTCTCTCTTGCCAATGAGCAATGGTCGCAGTTGCAAGGGGATTCGCTGCGATCTGGCAACGTACCAACCGCCATTGTTCCGCCCCATCTCGGACTCATCGGCACGGTACCATTGACCGATGGGATCTACACGGCCCCTGCGATTGCCGATGGAGTCGTCTACGTTGTCGATGGTTCCGGTGTGGTATCCGCGATCGATGCAAACACCCTTTCCATCAAATGGCAATTTCGTTCGCGAGGCGGCGCAGGCAATTGCAACAATGTCTCGTCGCCGGCCGTTGTCGGACCCTATTTGCATTTTGGAACGATGGCTGGTTACTACTATGTCTTAGATCGAGCGACCGGCAACGTTGTAACGGAACTTGACTGCCAAGACGCCATCTTTTCAAGCCCGGCGGTAGGTGACGACCGAGTTTACTTTGCTACTCTCGGTGCTCAGGTCTATTCGGTTGAGCCAAATGGAACAGTCGTTTGGAAATGGGATTTTGTAAAAGAGGTTGTCGGTTTTAACGGAGACCGATGGAGCGGAGAAGATTGGTTGCGAACGCGTAAAGAGCGGGTTACGTGGCGCGATCATTTTGTCTGCTCTCGCGATATTTCTCTCATTGGCAAGACAATCGTAATGCCAGCAGGTGGTCGCACGGTTTTCATTCACGATCAAGGAACCTCGCCCAAACTCAGTGCCGTCGGCCAGATTCCGGCTTACGATGGTGAGGAATACCCCGCAACGTTTGGGCAGAGCGCTGATGCCGCAGGAAATGTCTACGTGCAATGGCATCGACGCGACAACGCCGGTCGCGTTGAGAAACTGCGACTGGACGGCGATTCTGTCAAGACGGATTTCGTCGGTGGTACTCAAACCGCCATTCAATTGCCGGGCCTTTTGGGCTTCGCTTCGGTGAGCGTTCGAGGCGACGACGTCTATCGAGTCAAACCCGAGCAGGGCCTTGGGCTCTGCCGTCATCGTGTTGGAACAGATCAACCGGAAGTGCTTTGCACGGCACCTGCCATCTCGCCTCCCCTGATCACGCGTGAACACGTACTTTACGGCGGACTCGATGGCAAGCTTCGTGTGGTCTCACTCAATGGGGGCGAACTTGCTGAATACGCAACTGCCTTCCGTTCGCCAATCTCCGCTCCGTTGGCCTTTGCAAATCAACGGGTCTATGTCGCTTCCGAAGATGGTTACCTTTATGTGTTCGGCAAATACGGGAATGCGCCGTTACCCACCAAGGACTTAAGAGTTCGCGACATTCGCAGCCCGCTAACCAATGCGCTAGCCGATTCCAAATACGATTGGTACACGAATTACGGCGATTTTGGATGCACGAATTCGAATGACCAAGGGCTTGCTCCGCCGTTGCGAATGCGGTGGGCTCGCCGGCTTGAGGGGACCGTCAAGCATTTGCCAGTTTGCGGTGGCGGTCGCATGTACACCCATACCGCGGAGGGACAAATCATCGCCGTGGAGCAAGACACAGGCCGCATGCTATGGCGTCGCTATTGGCCGGACGTATATCTATCGTTTACCTCACCTCTGTACGTCAATGGAAAACTGTTGGTACCCCAAGCAGGGATCAAACAATCTCGCATGCGATGTTTGGATGCTGAGACGGGTGATATGCTTTGGGAAGTCCCATTCTCGGGCTCGCCAAGTTGGAGTCGGCAGTTTCCGCCGGTGGTTCACGGCAATCTCGCGATCTATGCGTCCGGCTCGGGCCAATACGCGGCGCAAGGAACGGAGAAGCCGTTTACGTTTAAGGGAACTCCTCAGCCAGCGGACGGCAAAGAGGTCATGAGTTGGATCTACTCAAACGACAACCCTTATTATCCGAGCGACAATCGGCCATTGCTTTGGGCTTGGAATCTCGACACCGGCAAAGTCGTTTGGCAAAAGGACTTTTCGGCGTTGGGACGTGGCGGCAATGATTGTGGTATTTGCATGCTTGATGGCAAACTCTTTTACTCAACCTTCTTTGGGTACTCGGCCAGTCATCGCGCGCGGCGAGGCTTGCCGGTTGAGAACAACGGGCTGACCGCCTGCCTTGATCCAATGACAGGAGAATCGATTTGGCAGACCAACAGGTATTTTGTCACCGCAAAATGCACTTTGTCTGCCCGCGATGGTCGCATTTACATCGGCGGCAACAATCAAGCCTCGGAGCTTTCTACCGATCGATTTGTTTGGTGTTTGGATGCGAGAGACGGCTCGTTGGTATGGCAGTCCGATCCGATCACTTCAGCCTTGAACGTGGTTACCGTCGGAAAGGAATTTATCTTTTCGAACGCGCTACGAGGTCGAGGCAATGTCTTCGATCGCGACAAAGGGACTGTGATTGGCGGCGTGGATCACAAGTATGCTTGCTGCCGATTTACGATGTCGGAACCTTATATTCTGGGTGCGAATATGGACATGATTGACTTGTCGAAGAACAGCCAACTCGTGTCGACAGGACCCGCCATTGATTCTCGGGAGTGTTTGGGCGCGGTCGTTTCCAACGGTCGTATTTTTTACATTTCGCAAGCCAGCGGATTTGTCGTGTCGCAGACCTATGGCGACGATTCGAAAAGATTATTAGCCCCGTGGCAGCGCGGTCAAGAATAGAACGAACACTTCGAGCCTTTGGCACACAAAGCGTGTGGCACGCCCAAAGCCAACGCGTGTCGCACACGTGCCATAGCCAAAACGTGTGGCACGCCCAAAGCGAAGCGTGGGCGTGGGAAGTTTCGCAAACGTCACTAGCGATTCATCATGCCCTTCGTAAACTCAGGGACGTGCAACACGATGCTGGATGCTTTGCGATAAAAAACCCATGCTTCCAAAGTCACATCGTCCGCCACACGGGGATCGGAACGCGAAAATCAGCCGAAGGTCGCAAGCTCTTGCCATCGTTCTGTGTCGACTTGTTCGATAATGGTGACGCAACGAAAGTTCACGGAGAACGGTTCGCTCCGGGCTGTGATTTCTTCGAACACGGAGTCCGTACAAAGCCCGTTTCGTGGGTGAATCAGTGTCATGTGCGGACGATGCTTCCGCGGCATCGAAAGGCTGCTCGAAAGTATCGTTTGCCGGAGCGAATCAAACGAATCGGTTGAGCCAACGGCTGGAAGGTAGACCAAGTTGTTTTCGCGGATTGGCATTCCGAACTCCAGCCCAACTTCGATCGTGCCCAGATCCAATAATCGCGACGCCAGTTCGCCCCAGTCGGAGACTTCGTCTTCTCGACAAAGAGTCACGTGGGCTCGAATCAATTGGAACTGGTCGCGGTTGAATTGCGAACGAAGCGACTCGACGCAATCGCTAAACGGCAATGGAAGGTACAGGGTCGCTTGGCGTCGTTTGGTCAATACTCTACCCTTTTGGCATTCTTATTTCGTTGCTTTAGTTCTTTGCAGGCAGCTTCGGGGTTGGTGCAGAGGGAGCAGTTTGTGCTTCCATCCGCGGACGATGGATTGGCTACGCCGCCGCAGGAACCTTTGAGGCTCTTCCCGCTTAGCATCACTCCTACGGCCATTCCAATCGTAACCAGCAAAAAAACGCCCAGGCTAAGTCCAAAGACTGTCATCCACATTGTCCAAATCATGATACACCTATTCAGCTACCGATAGCCGCTTGCTGGTCTCTGGAAAAAGCTCTGTAAATCGAGTCGAACACGTCGATGGAATCTGGCCGTTCTTCCTCTGCATGAGAAGCACAGCCCAGTTCTTGGTCTCGGCCAATTGTAGTCCCTGGTCAGGTCCTACGACCATCATGCAGGTAGCGATCGCGTCGGCTAAGGCGCAATTATCGGCAACGACCGATGCGGAAGCAAGTTGGTGTGTTACAGGTCGACCCGTGTTTGGATCGATCGTATGGGAAAATCGCTGGCCGTCGGATTCGAAAAAATTTCGATAATCACCGCTTGTCGCGAGGGCGACGCCCGAGAGTCCAATAATGGTCTTGATCGATCGTTGGAAATCAAGCGGGGCTTCGATGCCAACTTGCCACGGTTGGCCATCGGCTCGATTGCCTTTGGCAAAGATCTCCCCTCCGATCTCGACAAAGTAATTCTTAATACCGTTGGTTTCGATAACTTTGCCAACGCGATCCGCACCATGCCCCTTGGCAATTGCCGACAGATCCACTCGCAACATTGGGTCCTTTTTCTTCAAGGCGGGTGGGTCCATGCGGACCGACAAATTTTTGTAACCTACGTGAGCCCTTGCTGCTTCCAATTCCTCGTCAGTTGGGATGGTGTTCTTGCGTTTGACTGGGCCGAATCCCCAAAGATCGACAAGCGGTCCAACGGTTACGTCAAAAGCCCCACCGGAGATCTCCGATATTTCCAACGACAAATCTGCCACCTGAGCGGTCTCAATCGAAACAGAAAACCAATCGGTCGAATTGGAATCATTGAATCGCGTGATCTCCGAATCCTTCAAGTAGGTCGACATTTGCTGATTTACGCTTTTTAGTTCCTCTTCGATCAATTGGTGCATTTCTTGTCGGGTTGGACTCCCCAACTCCGGAAGATACCGAATCGTGTAAGTGGTTCCCATCGTGGAACCTTGCAGCAATGGCGGAGTCTCAACCGGCTTGGTTTGCGGACGGTTGCAACTCAATGACAATGTTGCAAGCAAGCAAATGAATGCGAGAACCGCGATGGATCGAGAGGGTGACGTTAGTCGCGAAAAAAACAACATAGGTTTTCCATAGGTGTCATTGTCTTATTGTCGCCTTTCGCTCCGCGAAAGTGCACCTCGTTAACACACTTTTGGGGAGCAAAAGGCGACAATCGTTATCCACCGAAATCGTCGAAGGCAATGTTGCTTTGAGGTACCCCAAGGTCATCGAGCATCTTAAAGACTGCCGCGTTCATCATAGGCGGTCCGCATAAGTAGTACTCGATATCTTCCGGAGCCGGATGATTCTTGAGATAATTTTCCAATACAACTTGATGGATAAACCCCACGTGGCCCGTCCAATGGTCCTCCGGTTTGGGTTCGGAAAGGGCGATATGGAATCTGAAATTTGGAAATTCCTTTTCGATACCTCGAAAATGATCAATGTAAAATAATTCGCGGACGCTGCGACCACCGTACCAATACGAAACCTTGCGTTTGGTCTTTCGGTTTCGAAAAAGTTCAAAAATATGGCTTCGCAATGGCGCCATACCGGCACCACCTCCAATGTAAACCATCTCGTTGTCGGTATCCTTGATAAAGAATTCCCCATAGGGGCCAGAGATAGTCACTTTATCGCCAGGTTTTAATCCGAAAATGTAAGAGCTAACCTTACCAGGTGGAGTTCCATCGGGAGCGCGTGGCGGAGGAGAGGCCACACGCACATTGAGCATGATGATCCCTTTTTCGCCGGGATAATTGGCCATCGAATAAGCGCGAAAGACAGGCTCCTCGACGGTAGAATCGTACCGCCAGATCTTGAACTTGTCCCAATCCTCGCGGAACTGCTCTTCGATATCGAAGTCTTCGTAATGGACCGTGTGCGGAGGTACTTCGATTTGAATGAAGCCACCTGACTTGAAGTCCACCGCCTCACCTTCCGGCAACTCGAGTATCAACTCCTTGATGAAAGTCGCCACGTTGTGATTCGAACGAACCGTACAGACCCATTTCTTTGTCTCCAAGACTTCGTGTGGGACCTCAATTTTCATGTCTTGCTTGACCGCAACCTGACAGCTCAGGCGGTAGCCCTCACGCGCCTTGGTATTGCTGATGTGAGTTCGCTCGGTGGCCAAGATCTCACCGCCGCCAGACAGGATTCGGACTTTGCATTGAGCACAGGTTCCTCCACCGCCGCAAGCGCTCGATACGAAAATCCCGTTGTTGGCCAGGCATCCTAGAAGTTTTCCGCCGGCTGGTACGGTGATGGTCTTACTATCATTGATAACGAGTTTCACATCGCCAGCGGCCACTAGGACCTTCTTGGCAGCCAGGATGACAATGACCAAAGACAATACGACAGCCGTGAAAAAAAAGACGCCGATCAGAACCAAATTAACGCCGGTCATAGCTGTTCATTCCGAATGCCAATCGAGTTTTTAAAAATTCCGCATCGCGCGATCGCTTTCGGCGAGCGGCGGATTGGAGTATCTCAACCCGAAGTGTAAGCGAGGGACAATTTCGCGGGTCCCTCACTTACGATTCGGGTTGTGATTGGTAGTTTTTACATCGCCGCTCGCCTTAGAGCTGAATCCCCGAAAAAGCCATGAAGGCCATGGCAACCAGGCCTACGGTGATGAAGGTGATTCCGAGTCCTCGCAGCCCAATAGGAATATTGCTGTATCGCAGCTTCTCGCGAACAGCGGCCAGGGCAATGATCGCCAAGGCCCAGCCGAAACCGGATCCGAAGCCATAAACCACACTCTCGCCAAGGTCGTAGCCCCGCTGATCCATGAACAGAGATCCAGCCAAGATCGCGCAGTTGACCGTGATCAATGGCAGGAAGATCCCAAGTGCGTTGTAGAGTGCGGGAAAAAAGCGATCGAGCACCAACTCCAAAATCTGCACGATCGCAGCAATCACTCCGATATAGCTAATAAAGCCGAGGAAGCTTAAATCGACCGAGGCAAAACTTGGCCCCAAGGTATGAGCCAAAGCCCCCTCGGAAAGCAAATACTGATAAAGCAAGTTATTGGCGGGAACGGTGATCGCTTGCACTATGGTGACGGCAATACCCAAGCCAATGGCTGTCTTAAGATTCTTTGAGATGGCAATAAAAGTACACATCCCCAAGAAGAAAGCGAGCGCCATGTTTTCTAAGAAAACACACGTCAAAAACAGGCTTAAGTAATGCTCAAAACTGTGAATTGTCATAATGTTATGCCTCCTCAACTTGTTCGGGTTTGAACGTTCGCACGATCCAAATCAGGATTCCGATAAGGAAGAACGCACTTGGGGACAAAAGGAGCAGTCCGTTCTGAGTGTACCAACCACCATCGGTGACTTTGGCCAAGATAGGAAAACCGAATAGCGATCCGGATCCAAAGAGCTCGCGAACGAACGCAACCAGTATCAGTACGGCGCTGTAGCCTAGTCCGTTCCCAATTCCATCTAAGAAACTCATCCAGGCCGTGTTTTTCATGGCGAAGCCCTCTGCCCGCCCCATCACGATGCAGTTGGTAATAATCAGGCCAACAAACACGCTCATCGTTTTGCTAATCTGAAAGAAATAGGCTTTCAGAATTTGATCGACCACGATTACCAGCGATGCGATCACGACCATCTGTACGATCATCCGAATGCTGCTTGGGATGTAGTTTCGCAGGGCCGCCACCGCCGCACTCGAAAACGCGGTGACCAACGTCACTGCAATGCACATCACCAGCGCGGTGGAGAGCTGAGTCGTAACCGCTAGGGACGAACAGACACCAAGCACCTGAAACGTGATTGGGTTATTGTTAATCACCGGATCAAGAAGAACTTTTTTAGGGGATGGGGCTAACATGGGTAGCACCTTTCTGAGAAGCCAATTTCTCGAGATAAGGACCGAAAGCGTCACTGCTGAACCAGTACTTGATCATGCTGTCCACACCGCGACTGGTAATCGTCGCGCCCGAAAGTCCATCGACCATGTAGGGCAGGTTTTCAGGAGTCGGACTCCCTTTGGCAACACCAACGGCCAACGTTGCGTCCGTAGGTTCGCCTTTCCAAACGTTCTTTCCCTGCCACTGTTTTTTCCATTTCAAATTCTCGACCTCGCCACCCAAACCAGGCGTCTCGCCGTGCTCGTAGTACGTCAGGCCATTGATTGTTCGCAAGTCGCTTTTCAAGGCCACAAAACCATACATGGTGGACCATAACCCTTTGCCATAAATTGGCAGGACCACCTGCTCCAGTTTGCCCTGTTTGTCTTTCACCAGGTAAACCCAGGTGTATTTTTCGCGTTTTCCAATTCCAATACCAAACTTGCCGGCATGGATCGTCGTGTTCATTTTTTCGTCCTTGGCCGCTTTGCGTTCATCAAAGGATGGATTGGCAATCGCTTTGTCCTCCACGTATTCGCCAGATTGGAGATCGACGACCCTGGGTTCAATCGTCCCATCGGTAAACATGTCGGTGATCTGCTTTGCATTGAGTACTCCCGATTTGTTACCGAGCCCAGCAGCCTCGACAATATTGCGTTGTCGGTCCAACAATTTGTTTTTACCCTGTACGTCTTTCAAGGCTACTGCTGCCGTGCTGACCAGCAGCGAGCAAACGATGCAAAGCACAAGCGTAACAACGAAAGTATTGGTCATAGAATCGCGTTGTTCAGGACGCATAACGGGCCGCCCTCCGCCTGATGTTGGCTTGAATCACGCAGTAGTCGATGAACGGCGCGAACACGTTGCCAAACAGAATTGCCAACATAATACCCTCGGGGAACGCTGGGTTAACCACGCGAATCAGGATGGTCATTGCACCTATCAGTATTCCGTAAAACCATTTGCCAGCTTCGGTCATCGATGCGCTGACTGGGTCGGTGGCCATAAAGACCGTCCCAAACGCAAGCCCACCAATCACAAAATGCCACCACGGA
Source organism: Pirellula sp. (assembly GCA_031374925.1). Lineage (GTDB taxonomy): Bacteria > Planctomycetota > Planctomycetia > Pirellulales > Pirellulaceae > JBKCUI01. Next base: position 46,775 of record JANMHA010000240.1, read on the forward strand.
GGAACATTGAACATCGAATTGGTTTGACTACCAATAAAGTAGAACAAAGAAGAGACGGTAAGCGCACCCAAGCAGACTCCGGTCATGATTCGCCAAGAGCCGATTCTGGTAGCGATCAGAATCACCGCCCCGATCAAACACGCCAAGGTACTCGTTTCGCCGATGGATCCGGGAATCGTTCCAAGGAAGGAATCCCACCACGTCAAACTTCGCTCGCCGCCCGTGGTCATGATGTGCGAGAGCGAGTCCACGGTGTTTGGATATTTGGTCATGTCGGTGGAAGCCAATTGCCCCAACGCCGTCGCTCCAGAAAAGCCATCGATCTTTCCTTCACCCGAAAGGTACTTCGAGGCGATCCAGACCCGGTCACCTGTCAATTGGCGAGCATAGGCGAAGTACAGAAAACACCTCGCAGTCAACGCAGGGTTGAGAAAATTGCGACCTGTACCGCCAAAAATCTCCTTGCCAATCACCACCCCAAAAGCGATCCCAATCGCAACTTGCCACAACGGTATGTCGGGAGGAAGAGTCAGTGGAAACAGCAGGCCGGTGACTAGGAAGCCTTCATTGATTTCGTGTTTACGAACAACGCTAAAGATGACTTCGCAAATGCCACCAACGGTCATGCAGACCAAATAGATGGGCAAAAAATACATGGCGCCTAACACAAAACAATCCAACAGGCTGCTCGGGTTATGGGTCAATCCCAAAGCGGTGTGGAGCGTGTGGTGCCAATCGAAATAGGGCTCCATCTTCATCGCATTCAGAGACTGGATCGCGAGGTTGGCCTGGTACCCAACATTCCACATTCCGAACAGAGTGCAGGGAATCAAGGAAACCACCACCATGATCATCATGCGCTTTAAGTCGAGCGCATCCCGAATATGGGTCAAGCCCTTGGTCACGCTGCCTGGCGTATAGAGAAATGTGTCGCCTGCCTCATACAACGGATAGAGCTTTTCCAACTTGCCCCCTTTGGCAAAAAGAGGATGTGCCCGGTCAAGCATATTGCGAAGGAACTTCATTAGTTAGCTATCCCTCTTTTTCAATCATTGTCAGATTGTCGCGGAGAATATTGCCGTACTCATACTTGCCTGGACAGACAAACGTACACAGAGCAAGATCCTCTTCGTCTAATTCCAAACAGCCCAACTCCTGAGCTCGGACCGTGTCGCGACAGATCAGCGCTCGCAAGAGCAAAGTCGCCAAGAGATCGAGCGGCATCACTCTCTCGTAGGTCCCAATTGGGACCATGGCTCGTTCGCTCCCCTCAGTACTTGTGGTCAACGCGAATTTCTTGGGCGCCGACCATGCCGCAGCGAAAGCTCGAGTGATGGAATACTTGTTAAAGCCCGGTCTTTGCCATCCCAACAATTCACGTTGATTCCCTTCGGCAATGCAGCAGACTTGGAGATGGTAGCGTCCGAGGTAGCCAACTCGGTCCTCCATTTGGCGACCACACAGAATCGAACCAGAGATGATGCGATTGTCCGACCCCTTGAGCTCTCCGTGGGTCAGTTCCTCAAGCGATGCTCCCAAACGCGACTTTAGTAACCGAGGCTTTGCCACGCATGGACCTGCCAACGCGATCACGCGCGTCGGGTCTAGTCTGCCCCGCGTGAATGCGCGACCGATGGCAATGACATCCTGATAATCAAGATGCCAGTTGGTGATGCCAGGCGCGGCTGGCCTCAAAAAGTGCATGTGGGTGCCGACCAATCCAGAGGGATGCGGGCCGCCAAATTCAGCCACGCGAATCTTTGGAATCATCTCACCAGGTGTTTCCGTTCCGCTGGCGCGGCATACAAAGACGGTCCCCTCGGTTAAACGAGCAACTGCATCCAGCCCAGCCGCAAAATCTTCCCTAGCCTCTCGAATCACCACGCCAGGTTGAACGGCTAGTGGATTGCTGTCCATTGCATTAACGAAAATCGCGTTCGGAATGGACTTGGGCGAGGGAAGCCGACTGTAGGGTCGCGTTCTAAATGCAGTCCAAAGCCCCGTGGCGACAATTCGCTCCGACACTTCCTGCCGGCTCAATTTAGAAATCTGAGTTGCGCTAACGACAGGAAACTCCTGGTGCAACTCGTTGTCCGCGATATCGATCACCATTGATAAGAAATGCCGCTTGTCTCCGCGATGCACGGCTCGAACGCGTCCGCCAGCCGGTGATGTAAAAACAACGCCGTCCGTCTGCTTGTCAACCATGATCGGTTGGCCAAGTTTGATTTCGTCTCCTTCGGCAACGAGCAGCGTCGGACGCAGACCGAGATAATCACTGGAGACCAAACCAACTTGGCCTACTTGCTTGAAATCAACAGCTTGCTCCGGCTCACCCTCAATCGGGATAGCTAGTCCCCTCGATATCTCAAACCTATCGACCATTGCTTAACTTCGATTCGTTTTCTTCCGAGGAAAATTAAATGAAGTGATTCGAACGACGTTCAGCCTTGAATGTAAACCTTTAAATAGTGGTTCTCGACGGCCAGCAAATCGAATTGAGCTTTTACGACGTCACCTATAGAGATCATTCCTACCAAGCGGCCAGTATCCATGATTGGGAGATGTCGTACTCGATGTGTGGTCATCTTTCCCATGACTTCTCCGACGTCGTCGCTGGGATGGCCCGTGACCAAATTCCGGGTCATAAAATTGCAAACCATGAGATGGTACAATTCTTGCCTATGGCTTTGAATCGCCTTCAAGATATCCCTTTCGGTGATAATCCCCACGATCATGTCCGCTTCGGAAACCAACAAGGAACCGCAGTTGAAATGAACCAACCGCTCGACCGCATCGGCCAAACTAGCGCTTGGCAAGATCTGATAGACAGTATGCCCCTTGCTCTGCAAGATCTCATAGACACGCATGACAAGTACCCTCAAAAAGTGACTTCTAGCAGTACATCACATTCGACTAGCACCAAACGGTCAAAAAGGGGAAAACGACTGAACAAAAGACTTTGCGCATAATTAGCCCTTTCGATGCCCATAATGGGAATCTAACCACCGCGAAAGCTGGCCGCAAGCATGGGAAGGCAAGTCTAACCCAATTTTTTTGGATATTTCCTACGGAGTACAAACAACGAGGGTTGAGGGGCAAACCGAGCTTATCACTCCAATCCGACCATCCGAATGCGATAATCTCGCTCGTCAATTGCTCCAGTCAGAAACTGATACGTTAGCGCGTATTTCTGGATCCGTTTGGAATCCTCGACTTCATGTCCCGATCGATAAGCAACTCTCCCGATCCGATAATTGTCTTCTAGATCCGCCAACTTGACCCGAGTGGCAATTGGATTGGCGCTGAGGTTGATGATGTATTCGCAGTAGGTGCATTGTTCTGTCTTGGATAAACGCAAGATCGCTTGGATGGCCGACTCGCTGATTGCGTTTTGAGTTAACTGCTGCACGCTGCCGCCAACATCCTCGATGTAGTCATGCAGCACTGCGGCTTGTTTTTCAATCGGATCGTCTACGGACTGCATGACCCGCAAAAGGTGTAAGATATATGGCTGGCCAGCTTTGTCGCGTTGGCCTCGATGCGAGTTTACGGCCAAGGCAATGGCCCGCTCCAGAGAATCCCATGAACTAGTACTCATTTGTGGCCCTTGCGATAGAAATGAAACCGATGTCGATTCTTGGAGTCCGATTCATGGATCGCTTTCTTAATCGGAGGGAATGCATACGGCTCAAATGCGTTGAGCCCGGTCAACTCCTCAATGCGGTAGGGGGCCGTAGCAGGCAGATCATTCCAACCGAAGACAAGTAGTCCATTTGTGCGAAGGGATTGATGAATTGCCTTCAGCGTGCGGTTGATGGCGCTGAGTTCATTGAGTCCAAAGCCGTAGACGCCATTAAAAACTACCACGTCCAAGGAGTCGGATTGGAAGTGTTGGGCGATTTGCTCGCACGAGTCGACGATATGTGTCGCACCTCCATATTGGGCCTCCTCAGGACTGATCTCCATTGTTATGAAATCGCGATCGCGAAATATGTTGGGGTAGTGTAGTGTGTACCAAGCGCACCCTACAAACAGAATTCGGCCATAGTCGGGAGTTCGCAAGAGCTCGGGAAAAATAACCTGCTCCAACATTTTTCTATCGGCTCGTTTTTTCCGAACGTCGATCCCGATCCGAATCAATTTCCGGTGCAAGCCAATCCGTAGCTTTTTCAGGGAACTGTCACCCATTTGCAGAAGTCCTTAGGAAATTGTTTTGGCTGAGCCACTGGACGGCATCTTGAATGGATTCGTTGGCGGGACGCAGTTGATAGCCTAGCTCCGCGATGGCCCGCTGACTGGTGTACCATTGAAACTGAGACGACATGGCGATAGCCGCGGAATTGATTTCCATTTCATTTCGCATGAACTTGCTGATAAGATCACCGAACGCGCCCGCGATGAGTTTTGCTGGAGCACGCATGGTGGTTAAGGGGCCTTTTTTACCGAGGGCTGATCGGATTCGACGCCAGAGATCGAGATAGGTCATATTTTCGCCCCCGAGGATATAGTGGCGACCAGAAATACCTCGATCGATAGCATTTAGGATGGCTTCGGCTACGTCGCGAGGGTCGCAAACGGAGCAACCACCCGATGGCGATAGCGGTGCAAATCCCTGCAAGGCCTGAATCATTCTGCCACTGCTCGGTTTCCAATCCCAGGGCCCTAGCATGAATCCTGGGTGAACGATGACCACATTTTGTCCCGATTTCGCAGCGTCGACGGCTAATCGTTCGGCGGCCATTTTAGTTTCCACGTACGTGCAAGGAATCTGGCCATCGCCCGGAGTGTCCTCGTCGACAATCGACTGTTTTGTCCCTACCGCCAAGGTATTTACGGTAGATACATGAATAAACTTGATACCTCGTCGGCCAGCCTCCTCAAGCAAGTACCTCGTTCCCTCGCGATTGACCTGCAATCCTTCATCAAGGCATTTCCAACCGATATGAATGTTGGCAGCGCAATGAATCACGGCATCAAAACGACAATCAAAGACTCTGGCCAAGCTTGCTCGGTCGCCAACGTCGACTTGAAAGACCTCAATCTTCAAGCCTTCGAAAGCTCGATTTGTCCTATCGGACCTGCTTACGCTCGTTAACTCCATCCCACGCTTTTGTGCTAGACGGGCTACATTATTACCCAACAATCCGCTTGCGCCCGTGATTAATACTCGCACTCGTTGAAATCCTCCATGGTGAAAAGACCCATTCTCGCGACCACCACTCGGGGGGAGGGCTGCCAGTATCGTTGTCTTGGTTTACAATCTTAGACCACTCTTCCCAAGATCAACTTAACGAAAATCCCTAATGCCGATTATTACGACTCGCAAACTTTTCAAGCAGTTCGGCACGGACGATGTTGCCGTTGAGGTATTGCGGGGGGTCGATCTGACCATTGAAAGCGGTGAGTTTGTTGCTGTCATGGGCCCGTCGGGTTCTGGAAAGAGTACGCTCATGAGTATCATCGGTGGAATCGAACCGCCGACAAGTGGACAAGTGATTCTTGATGGAGTGGATATCGCCAAGCTCAGCGATGACCAGCGTACGATCCTGCGGCGACGCAAAATCGGATTTGTATTTCAAGCATTCAATCTCATCCCAACATTGTCAGCCCTTGAAAATGTGGCGTTGCCCTTGGAGCTGGACGGAATAGACCGAAAGGCAGCTAAAGTCAGAGCTGCCGAAGCATTAGACCGTGTCGAACTGCTTCATCGAGCCGACCATATTCCGTCGAAATTATCCGGCGGCGAACAGCAACGTGTTGCAGTGGCTCGAGCCTTGGCGATCAAGCCCGCGATTCTGCTTGCCGATGAACCAACCGGAAACCTTGATTCGCGACAAAGCGGACGGGTCACGCAGCTCTTGCGTGATCTAGCAACCCATTCCAAACAAACCATTGTCATGGTGACCCATGATGCGAACGTCGCTCGATCTGCCTTTCGATTGCTTATGTTCCGCGACGGCAATATCGAACGTGACATTCCACAGGACGAGTTTGCCGCGAACTCGCAAGCGTTCAACATGGGCTCGGGGCAATTTCCCAAATCACCTTCGCCACTCGCCAGCGATCCAGCGATTCTCTCGGAGGGGAATCGCTAATGCCTTTGAAAAGACTTTCCATTCGAGAAATCCGAAGTCGTCCGGCACGTAGTTTGCTGACATTGCTGAGCATCGTCATCGGCGTTTCGGCCATTGTTGCTACTTATTTGGCATCCGATTCCGCTCAGCTCGCGCAGATTGCAATGGTGCGCGCCGTGACCGGAAACGCTTCGCTCGAAATCGAAGCCGTGGGTGGTGCCTCCTTTGAAGGCAAGCCATTGGAGCCGGTCGCAAAACTACCCGGTGTCAAGATTGCCTCTCCTATCTTGCGTCGATATAGCAACATGAAAGTAAAGAGACCGCCGGGAAACCAGCCGGCCTCAACTTCGGCTGACGCGACATCCGACGAAACGACGGCCGAAACGGTTTCCACTCGTTACCGTGTACAACTTCTTGGAGTTGTTCCTGAATCGGACCGCCAAGTGCGCAGTTATACCTTGGTGGCCGGTAAGGACTTAGAGGACGCCAGCACCGATGCGGCGTCCGTTCTCATGGATGCCAGCTTTGCGGAATCGGCAAAGGTATCGATCGGTAGTTCGGTCGCTTTCGAAACCCGAAGTGGGACGCAGTCCGCTCAGGTTGTGGGGTTGTTGAAACCAAACGACGCCAGCGCGGGGATCCAATCGGGGTTGATTGTTGCGAGACTTCTAACGGTTCAACGCTGGACAAAGTCGCCAGGCAAACTGGATGCCGTGCAGTTGGTGCTCGAGAAAGATGTAAAAATTGATCAAGTCACCGAAGCTGTGCGAGCAATGCTGCCAACCGGATTGCGTGTTCATCAGCCCACCATGCGCAGCCAAGTGGCCGACGAAAGTACCGTGGCTATGCAACAAGGGCTTCGTCTTGCAACGGCTTTCTCGCTGATCATTTCTGCTTTCATCATATACAACACGTTTCAGATGAACGTGGGGGAACGACGCAGACAACTTGGGATTTTGAGATCGATGGGAGCAACACGACATCAGTTGCTTTGGATGATCGTTCGAGAAGGCTTGTGGCTTGGCATGATTGGAACAATACTGGGCTGTTTTGTTGGCCATTTGGGTGCAGCGATCTTGCGAAGCTCGACCTCGAAACTGCTTCAAATCGAGATACCGCCCAGCCCATGGTCGATCTGGCCTTATGCGATTGCAGTCGTTTGCGGCTTGGGAGTGGCGTTGCTTGGGGCATTCTTCCCGGCCATGAGAGCTTCGAGACTTTCCCCATCGGAAGCCATGCGAGTCGTTGCCAAGGGGGAATTTAGTACGTCGAGAGCCGCTTGGTTTTGGCTGGGTGGATCGCTCACGGTCATCGGGCTTGCCGCTCAAGCACTCGCGGTTCTACGATGGATCGATTTGAGCCACGTCGTTTTGGGAACCATGCTTATGAAAATAGGCATGGTCTTTTTGCTTCCAGCCTTAATTGGTGAACTAACCGCTTGGGTTGCTTGGCTGCTCAGTTTCTTTTTGAAGACCGAAGGCATGCTTGCCCGTCGCCAGATCCTTCGACATAGGGGCCGATCTTCCCTAACGATTGGCATTGTGTTCATCGCGATGGGGACAGGCCTAGGCATGGCGAGTACGATCTTGGACAACATCGGTAATGTTGAAAGTTGGTACACCAGATCGATTGTCGGCGACTTCTTTGTGCGAGCCGCCATGCCGGATATGAATAGTGGTCAGGCAGCCGACATGCCGGATGGACTGTCCGAAAAAGTGATCGCCATGCCGGGTGTCGCATTGGTCGATACGCTGCGATTTGTTCGAGCACGAACCAACGATAGTTCGGTGGTGGTTGTGGTACGCAATTTCAATTCGGACAGTCAAGACTACTTCGATTTAACCGAAGGGAAAGAAACCGAGGTGATGAAAGGAGTTCGAAGCGGTGATGTGGTATTGGGGTCTGTGTTGTCGCAGCGTTTGGATTTGCATATTGGCGACACCTTGCCGCTTGAGACAAACGAAGGTTCGACGACGCTAAAGGTGGTGGGGGTTACCAACGAGTACATTGCTGGGGGCCTTACCCTTTATTTAGCGGCCGAGTATGCAAAAAAATTGTTAAGTGTTGACGGGACCGATGTGATCGTAGTGAAAGCCAATCCAAAGGATCTTGCGCTTGTTGAGAAACAATTGAGAGCTCTGTGCGTTGAGACGGGCATGATGTTCCAATCGTATGTCGATCTGGTGAAAGTGATTCGAGATACGCTCAATGGTGTGGTGGGTGGACTATGGGCTGTGCTTGCGCTCGGTTCCGTGATCGCTGCATTCGGATTGATCAACACATTGGCAATGAATATTTTGGAGCAGACGAGAGAAATTGGCATGCTGCGAGTTGTGGCCATGACCCGCTGGCAAATCCGAAAAATGATCCTAGCCCAAGCTTTGATCTTGGGGATTATTGGCATTGTGCCTGGGGTCTTGACCGGTCTTTGGATTCACTACGTGATCAACTTAACCACGATGCCAGTGACTGGGCATGCGGTCCTGTTTAGGATCTATCCGTGGCTGCTGGCGGGGGCGCCGATTTTTGAGCTCTCGGTGGTCGTCGTCGCCGCCATGATCCCCGCCGAACGCGCCGCACGTTTGAATGTTTCAAACGCGTTGCAATATGAGTGATCGTAGGCGACGTCGCTACGCGACTCGGGGTCCGTGTACTCGCACTTTTAGTACGCCAAAACGGCGTCCGTCGGAGGCAAGCTCCGGTCGGACGGAAATGCTTCACAGCGTTGCGGGGGGAGGGTGACTAATCCGGACGAACTCCGAGTACGAGCGACGAGATATTCGGCAGGCACAATCTCTCTTATTTCCTCTGCCATTGGTCGTCCTTTTCAAACACGCTTTTCACCGCGTCGCTGTCGAGCCACTTCCGGGCCTCTTCATCATTGCGGAGATAGGCGTCCCAGAACGCGGTCGTGACCGCAAGAATAGCGCGGTGATGATTCGGATTCCGCCGCTCGGTCTCGCCGGGCAATGCGCGTTCAGTAAACGCGGAGTGCTCGGCATTGTCGAGCACCAGTTGGTACTTTGAGCCTGGCGACAAGTCAGGGAAGACGATGAGTCGAGTTTTGGCATCGGCGCCGCTGATCGGGTTGGAGTCTTTGGTCCCGGTCAGCAGCATCCAGGGGATCTTTACACTGCCGAACGCCTGTTTCGTGTTGCCGTTGGCGGGGCCGCTGGGGCTCATGATGACTGCCGCTTTAATGCGATCGTCTGTAAATCCCTTTCCCAGCGGAGGCTTCTGACCGCTGACCGCTTGCGTTGTGACTGCACCGAACGAATGCCCCGACATGCCGACATGTTTCAGATCGAGCCGGCCCGCCAGCGCGTGTGCGGTGTCTTTGTTCCAGACTTCAAGTTGATCCAGAACCACTGGCACGTCCCGCGCACGCAATAGAAAATCCTTCAGCCCTGCTGCTTGCTTCAACGCCGCCATGCGTTCGGCGACCGGCAAGTCTTTCCAGACGCTGTCATCGCTTCCCGGATGTTGCAGAAACACGGCCACATATCCTCGCATCGCCCAATGCTTGCCGAGAAACGCGGAGCCTTCGCGGTTGCCGCCGAGTCCATGACTAAAGAGCACAACCGGCGCGGCAGTCTTGTTCGACGGCAAATAAACACGGATTGGTATCTCGCGCGAGCGATTCGCGTCTTTGATCATTAAATCCGAATGTTCAGGTTTTACTTTGTCTGTGCGCAGTGGATCATAGTCGGCTCGCAAGACAGGTGCCGACACCAGGATCAATAGCGCTAGCGTAAATGTTCGAGTCATTTTGTGTCCTCTTGAGATGTTCATCGTCCTAGCTCCATTAGCGGCGAGTCGTTCACCATACGACCATAACCAGCCTTCTTTAGTGCAGCAGTATGCGATAAGAGCATTCTCCTTGACCTTGGCACACAACCTGACGTATATTCATTGTATCTACACCTTCCAGGGAGCAAACAATGTCGACTGTACAAAAATGGGGTAATAGTTTGGCGATCCGCATTCCACACGGACTCGCGGGGCAATTGGACGTTTGCGAAGGAACATCTGTTGAATTGCATGTTAGAGACGGCGAATTGGTGGTACGCCCCAGCGGTCCAAAGAAACTTAGCCTGGGAGAATTGCTTAAGAACTGTAAGCCTTCCCAGTTGCACGGTGAAACCGATTTTGGAGCCGATGTCGGACGTGAGGTGCTTGATTGAATCGAAAATTGGTCAACTATGTTCCCGACCGAGGCGATTGGGTCTGGATTTCGCTCAGTCCCACTTCGGGTCACGAACAAGCAGGTAGGCATCCCGCATTGGTCGTCAGCCCCAAGAGCTACAATCGTAAAACGGGGTTGTGCATCCTTTGTCCTGCAACCCGTCAGGCCAAGGGCTACGCGTTCGAAGTAGAAATCGCAAACAAGGACGGAACATCCAGTGTGGTGCTTGCGGACCATCTGCGAAACGTCGATTGGCGAGCTCGAGACATTCAATTGATTCATCGCGTTTCTACCTCCGAGCTATCTGAAGTTGTGGCAAGGGTTGAAGCGCTGCTCGTGCACCCCGATGCTTAGACACTATTGAACACTTGCTAACGCGTTGTTGCGGACTTGTCTTTCAGCAGTAAGCTTAGGAACTCAACATCCGAGAAACCTTGGCATAGCGATCCTTGACACACGAGTACCAGTTTCAGGGAAGGAATGACGTAGAGACGTTGTTTGCCAGCGTTACTTGCGGCGAAGCAAATCACCGATCGCTTTCCCCTCTTCGAGCGAGATTGCCCCGTCCTTGTTCGTATCCAATCGCATCAAACGATCCTTTTGAGCTGCTGGAATCTCGTCGCCTGAAAGCTTGCCGTCGCCATTGCGGTCCATTCGTTTGAAAAGAACACCGATAACCAAGCCTCCCGAACCAGCCTGTGCTTCCGATGATTCAGAATCGTTGGTCTCTGCTGAATCACTTAACGCTCGATAGGTTTCAACATAGCCAATCATCATTTCATCGGACGTTTGTGGTCCCCATCGAACCGTTTTCGTCGAGTCGGGATTAGCAGGATTGTTGGCGCTATTGTCAAAGACGGCTGTTACCTTGACGTTCGAACCGGCTGGAATGACGCGTGGATTGGCATAGTCATAGCGCAATTGCCAATTGAAGTCGTAATTGGGGATGTCGAGCAGGGTCTCAGGCTCTCCATCCGAAGTTGTCAGCTCGTACTTGAACGCCTTGCCACGCACGTGCATGTGCGCCATATAGGCCAATACGTTGATGTCGCGAGGGATGCGTCGCGAAATCGATTCGACGTGGTTCGCTTCGCCCGGTCGAATGTTGAGATTGCGATCCGCGATTGCCAGCGTTTCCACTGCGTACTTGGGTGGCTCTTTTGTAAAAAGCAAACCCATGCGCATTTGATCCTGAGTTGCTTTTCCATTGGGGGTATAGTGGATCTGAAAACTGACCGTCGCTCCCGCTGGTAGCTTTCTCGCGAACCCAGGCGGATAGACTTGCAATGTATTCCCTGGTACATAAGCTGCCCAGTAGCCGCCGATCCCTTCCTCGAGGTCTCGAATCCGACTAGAGCCTTTTGCATGTACGTTCACTAAGACGTGATGCACGACGCTCCGGTCAGTTGGAACAATTTCATACGCTTGAACCCAACGGTCTTCTGTTAACGTGGTCTGGGCTGTGACAAACTGATAAGGCATCGTGCCGGTTGCTTTGATCGCCATCGGCTTGGGCAACTGCACGATCAAGTCAGGCTTGCCGATGGTCCATTCCCCTCCAAACTTGCGTGGCTTCGGAGCATCTTTTGGATCCCCCTTTGCATGATCACTTGCGAGCCATGTCAACAGATCGCCTTTCTCGGTAACGGCTAACGATCGATCATTGGCCCATGGACTTACTGGACTATCAGGCATGGGTGCAGCAAACCAAGGTGGCATCACGCCGCGCTCGATGACATCCTGGATCATCGGTGCGTGGGCAAGCACGTCCTTGTACGAGTCCAAAGCAAATGGAGCCACGCCTCCATCGCGATGGCACTCGATGCAGTGCCTCTGCACGAGCCTGGAGATATCCGCGTGGTATGTCAGTTGGTCGGCCGCCGCAGCCTCTTCCTTCACCGCCAGAACGCAACCGGGTGCAGCCGTAGCCGAAATGACAGGTTGTTCACCAGCAAGTACAGCGCCGATCGCTTCCTCTAGGTAGCGAGTCTTCGGGGCATCAATCGCGTAACCGAATCCATACTGGTCATCGATGGCGCCGTGATAAACCACTGTACGAGCTGGATCAAGCACGATCACATCGGTTGTGGAATGTGCCTTGACCGCTTGTGCAATCTTTCCATCTGTGTCAGCCGCGTAAATGGCCTTGCCACCCAGCGATTCTAGTGCGGACTGCATCTCGCTGGCCTTGTCCGTTTCGACTGTGTTCACTAGAACGAACGCAACATCCCGAGCGGAATATGTCTTGGCAAGCCCTGCCAGCGTTGGCAGGTACTTCTTGCTGAGCGGACAACTTGTGCTGGTCATAGCAATCACGATCGCTTTTTGATTCGAAAAATCTCTAAGACGATGTGTTTTGCCGCTTAGGTCTTTGAATTCAATATCGGCAACCATGCCACCGATGCCATGTTCGCCAGGAGTAAGTACCTTGGGTCCCTGGCGGACGGGTGAACTCACCCGCTCTTGCCCCTTGGCTGTCAAACCGATTCCGAAGGCGATAACAGCGAACATCGATACGATTGGCAGGAACAACTTGGTTTTCCTGTGCATTTTTCGACTACTCCTTAGTTTTCATCCAGCGATCCGCCATCGAGCCAAGCCAGCCCGTCAGCATCTCGCGTCGCTTATCTGGTGTTGCATCCCTTGTAAGGACACGGAAGGGTTCGGTCAGGTGACCTTCGGCTCGATACTTTGACTGGTCGGGCACTCGAGAGTCCACTAGCGTAAAAGTCACGGTGGACTCACCTTGTTGATACAAATTGCGTTTGATGACGAGCCGCCGGACAGCCTTGGTTTCTTTGTCGACTTCGATCGTCATTTCACGTAGCCAACCCAGCGATTGTCGCCAGGGTTTGACCGATATGACATGCGTTGTTCCAGAGATAGCTGAATATCGCACTTCGCCGTGACGAAGGACATTATCCAGAAGTGTCTCTAAGTTGAGGCTATAAATGTCACTGATGGTTTGCAGAGGTATTCCCGCCTCTTCCGAATCAATTCGAATCGCACGTCTCGGTCCAAGCGTCAACCAAGTAGCACCGTCGGCATCGCGTCCCCAGCACCAGCTTCGGTCACCACGATTCATCTCGACCCAAAAGCGGTCTCCTTGAGTCATGACTCGCACATCGCGTGGAGGCGTGAAGCCTTGAATACCGGTCTGATTTCGTTGAACGTCAACGACGTATACCCGCTCGATAAGCTCGGAATGGGTTGCCAATGCAGCCCGCACAACGGACGCAGCGTTTGCATAGGCGCTCGTGTCCCAACGCCCGACGAGGAAGGCCGTAATCGCCAGGACTGAGGCCGCTACGAACCAAAAGGCAGGCTTGTGCAACCGAATCGGAATCTGCTGTAACCAGCCGCTGGATCGCGATGGAAGTCGCACCGGCACCTCTGGCTTGTCTACGTTGGATTCCAAGCCCAATTGCGAATCCGCTACTAGATCGACCAATGCCACTATAGAATCCGTTCCCAGCTCTTCTGCCAGAAGTGAATCCAATATCAACTGATCCGCAATCTGCTCAAGCAACTCAGGATTGGATTCGACAAGAGCTTGCAGTTCATTCGATTCTGCAGATGATATGCCGCCGTCAACAACCTGTGACATTAGAGTCTTGAATCGCTCTAGATTCTGTTCCTTAGTCATGATTTAGCCTCGGTAGCAAGCTGCCCCTCGATACAAGCCATCAAAGCCATACGAATTCGGTAGAGGGTCTGGCGAATCGAACCCTCAGGCCGTCCAATGGTCTCGGCGATTTTCCCAATGGAATGATCGCTGGTGTATCGCAAGTCAATGAGCTGCCTTTGGGCAGGCGGTAGTTCCTTCAAGCAGTGGTCGAGCGCGTCCCGTCGTTTTTCCAAATTCTGCACTTTCCGCTCCGCAACTTCTGCAAGTCGTTGCAACGTGTCCAAGTCAAAGACAAGACGTTCCCGACCGTACGTTCGGACCTGATTTAGCACTTTGAAGCGTGCGATTTGGCTGGCCCAGGCCCAAAAATCGGTCCCGGTATCGAATTCATCCGCTTTTTGCCACAATACTGCATTGGTCTCCTGAAGAACGTCGTCGACGTCGCTAGGCCGCACCAGCAAACAGCGGACGAAGGCCCTAAGCCTCGTCTGATGACGTGCAATTTCCTGAACGACTAAGTTGCGATCGATATTCATTGCGGTTTACCTATCTCCACTTAGCTAATGTCGTGTCCAACCCAATCGTCAACATATTCAGACATGAAAATTCAGAAAATCCCTCACATCCGCAAACTACTGATCTCCGCTTGAACCCATTTGCTCGATAACGGACTTCTGAATCTCGGAAAAAAGAGTCTTCCAATCCCCGTCTGACTTTTGGCGAAATAGTCGCATCGTCGGATACCAAGGGCTGTTATCCCGATCCAGCATCCAACGCCATTCGGGTACGAATTGTAGAGCAACCCAAACAGGAACTCCTAGAGCACCAGCCAAGTGTGCGACTGCTGTGTCGGATGAAATGACGAGATCGCATAGCTTTATGACGGCAGCCGTATCCACAAATGCGTCTGGCCCCGAGTCGAACGCTTCACCCAGAGTTTCAATTTTCATACCCAAGGGTAAGTCATGCAACTGAGAAATCCCTTCGCCTTTATGAAGGCTGATCAAACGTACATTTTTGAGTTTTGAAAGGTCATAGAAATGATCGACGGGAAAAGATCGACCGGAACCTGATTTGGATGTACCCCCGTGCCAACAAACGCCAATCTTGAAACCATCCGCACCGATCTTTTCCTTCCAATGGCCGATTCGATCCGGATTTGCGTGTAGGTATGGAGCCAATGATGGAACATTCGTTAAGTTTGTCTTGAATGCCAAGGGCAAACTTAGTAAAGGCGTGTGGAAATCGAACTTCAACGAAGGATCGTTATCGTCGACGATGATACCATTCAAGCCGAGGCCCCTCATCAATCCACGAAGGGATTGTTGAGGCGCAAAAAGAACCTTGGCACCTGCTTCATTCAAGCGGGCGATATAGCGACAAAACTGGATAGTGTCGCCCAAGCCTTGCTCACTATGCACCAGTATCGATTTTCCTTTCAGCGATTTGCTACCCAACCAAAGCGGTCGAGTAAAGCTGCGTTGACGCTTTTGCATGTCTCCTTTTTTCCATCGCCACTCATATAACCCCCATCCAGCTTCAAAGTTACCACCTAAAAGGCAAGCTAGGCTTTTGTTCCAATGTGCCTCCGCGTAGTCGCTCTGGATCGAGATAGCGCGATCGTAACTGGCAATTGCAGCGTCCAGTTGCTTGAGATCTCGTAAGGCATTGCCACGGTTGTAGTAGGCTTCAGCGTAGTCTGGCTTGAGCGTGATCGCTCGGTCATAACTGGCAACGGCTGCGTCCAGTTGCTTAAGTTCCTTCAACGCAATCCCACGGTTGTAGAAGGCTTCCGCAAAGTCAGGCTTGATCGTGATAATTTGGTCATAACTGGCAACGGCTGCGTCAAGTTGATTGAGTTGTTGCAGCGCAAGGCCACGATTGGAGTAGGCTGCGGCGTAACCTGGCTTAAGCCGGATAGCTTGATCATAACTGGCAACTGCAGCATCCAGTTGCCTGAGTTCTTGTAGAGCATTGCCACGGTTGTAGTAGGCTACCGCCAAGCCGGGTTTGATCGCAATCGCATGATCGTAACTGACAATTGCGGCATCCAATAATTTGAGTTCGCGTAAAGAAAGACCACGGTTTAAGTAGGCTTCGGCGTAATCGGGCTTGAGCGCGATGGCCTGGTCATAACAGGCAACTGCGTCGTCGAACCGGTTGAGTTTGTGCAGCGCAAGGCCAAGGTTCGAGTAAAAGGATGAATTGCTCGAATTCATTGCTATTGCTTTGGCAATCAAGTCGGCAGCCAGTTGGAAATTGTTGGATTGCGCTGCAATGATCCCAAGCAGATGCAGGGCGTCATAGTGCGTTGGGTCGGTCTTGAGAATGACTTCGAAGAGAGCTTGTGCTTCTTTCAGTCGCCCTTGCTGGTGCAATGCACAAGCTTCGTCGAAATGAGCCTGTAACCTTTCTGCCGTTGAAGCACTTTCGTTCATAACTCATTTCCATATCCATTTCCACTGTGACGCAAATTGTGGTTTGCCCATCCCAAGCACGCTTTAAGTCGAAACACCGAACCAGCCGCGGCTGACTTGGAAATCGACGTTGCCGGAGGCTTGCGCGATCGGGCGTTTTTGGCCTGTCCAAACGCGAGACAGCGAGGCGAGAATCGATGCGGCGCGTTCGTCCTTGGGAAGATCGGCGAGACAGTGATCGCTGTTGGTGATAGGTTTATCGGACGTGATTTGAACCGTGGGGATGAAGGGATGGCCTTGGGCGGGCATGATGCCCTGGTGAACGAGGAATAAATTCGCGCCCGACGATCCCATGCCGGTTAAGGATTCGATGAGGTGATCGCCGCTCATCGCCATGATGTGGAGTCCGCGTTGCCGGACGATCTCCCCGTAGGACAGCGTGGTGTGCGGCGAGGCGGTGAACAGGGCCGAAGTGAACTCGGAACAACGAAGCAGTGGAGATGTTTCCGGGATGATCACGGATCCGCCGCCATCGACTATGGACGCAGCCACCGAGGCCAGGGCCGAAGCACTTTCTCCTGGCAACTCGCCTTGCACGGTTATACCGAGGCTTAGCGATACCTTGGCGGGCTCGGTTTCCGATCCGACGCCTTGAGAAGATTCGACAGACGAAGAAGCAAACCAGTTCATGACCTTTTCCGTCACGCGCTCGATGCCTCCGTCGAGCTGGATGCTGGCGAAGCCCATCGTGGAGTGATCGATTGCGAGGGCACCAAGATAGTTTCGGATCGCGTCGTTGTGGGTCTTCTCGCAGCCGTGCTCAAGCAGGAGGACGCGATCCGAGAGTGGATGAACGGCATAGCCCGCAATGGTTTGCTCCAGTATGTCGATGGCCTCACCGGAAACGCCGCAACCCTCCGTGTGCGGCAGCGCCACGTAGCGGCCCTCTGCGACTGTAAGGTTTGAGTTAAGTCTGTCAGCGATCATGCGCGCGATTTGACCGGCACAGAGGCTGGTAGGAATGATCAGCCGGATGCGATTCGCAGTAGCGGCGGGCTGTCTCAGCTCGAGCGGCAGCGAAAGTGCGGCCGGCCTGGGCTTGCACGCGAGGGGGAATCCATCGGGCTTCAACTGGTCCGTTTTCTGTGAATGTGTCGTTTTCGCGGTCTGCCGCCACTCACGCCAGAGTTGCGCTTGCGAATGGCCGGCGCGTTCACCCACGCTACGGCGACCGGAGGCGATCTCAATGGCGTAGTCGAAGGCTTCCTCGCCGAGCGACTCCATCGGTTCGCCCTCGAGATAGCGGCCCGCGTTGAAATCCATATCGCGACTTAGCAGGTTGAACCGGCCCGTGTTGGTCATGACCTTGATCGTCGGGACGAACGGATGGTTGGTGATGGACCCATTGCCTGTGCTGAATACGATCAGATTGCACCCTGCCGCGACTTGGCCAGCGATGCTTTCCAGATCGTTGCCAGGACTGTTCATGAAGTAAAAACCTGGCTCGTTCATCGGCTCGGCGTAGTCGATGACCCAGTCGAGGCGCATTTGTGGATCCTTCTTCCTGGCCGCACCGATGGATTTGATGGCGATGTTGTATAGGCCGCGAAAAATGTTGCCGCCGCTGGGGTTGGTCTGGCCGCTCACGCCGTGCCAGTTGAGCTTTTCCTCGAATGTCGCTAGGGTATGGAGAAACTTTTGCGCCGTGGCGAGGTCGCGCACCTTTGCGAGTACCCACGGTTCCGCGCCCATCAGTTCATCCGTTTCTGCGAGATTGGCCGCGCCGCCGTGACGCACCGTTTCGCGAGCGATGATACCAACCAGAGGGTTGGCCGAGACACCACTGAAGGCATCTGACCCGCCACACTGCATGCCGATCTTGAGATGGCGGATGGGTTGGGTCGTGCGCGGCGTTTGATTGGCGATGGCGAGCAGTTCCTCTACCGCATCGCGGGCACGGGTCAGGTTCGCTAGGTGCTCGCCACCAAGGCGCAGAAACCGGTGCGGAACAGCATCTAACGGAGCGTCGTGAGTTCGCATCCACTCGGCAAGCGCGTCGTTGTTCACGGGCTCCGACCCGAAGTCGAGCGCGAGCACGGCGCCTACGTTCGGATTCGTGATGAATCCCGAAAGAGTGCGCAGCGTGAGTTCCAGATTGTTCGGCACGCCATGTTCGCCCCCTTCGGTGTGCGCGATTGCGACTACGCCATCCACGTTGGGAAATCGCTTGCGAGCGCTGGCAGACGCCGCCGCCACCATTCTTGCCACGCTTCCAGTCAATGAACTCGTCCCTAGCACGACCACATGATTGCGAGTGCCCGCGCCTCGCCCACCCGTGCGGGCATAACCTTCGAACGTGCGCGGTGTGGCGTATAGGGGCATCTGCTCCGCCGGCCGAAAGGAGGCCTCATTGAGCTGATAGGGCTGAAAGTAATCCTCAAAGTTCGGTGCTTCGGGAACCGCGAATCTCACATGCCGCGAACGGAGCGCGTCAAGCATCGTTGTGTTGCGCACGTAGTCGCCAGCCCGCAATGGAAGAATTGCGCGACCAAACGGCAGCCCCCACGATGTCAGCTCAGCCCCAACCACAATCGGCTCAATGGCAAACCGATGCCCTTCGAGAACGGTATGAGCCAGCCTGAAGGACACACCGTTATGGACAATAATGCTGTCGGGCTCTAGGCGCCGAATAGCAATAGCAACATTGTCTCCGGGTGCTGGAAGGCGTCCGATTGCATCGAGTCGGATCGCTGGCGTTTCGTTCATCGGGGTTGTTATGATTGGATGTGTGTGATTACGAGCACGATTGAAAACAAAACGTAGTGAACTTCGCCGAGAAGTGCTATAAATTCGAAAACAATTGTAACAGGAGGCGTCGATTTCGTAACGCAATTGTGGACAATTGCAACCAATAGAGATTAAGAAGATTTTCAATGCCTCCGAATCCCAAATCACCGTTGCTTACGACACTCGAGGGTCGCCGACAACTGCTGGCGTGTTACCGTGACGGTCTCCTCGACGACACCGTCCGGTTTTGGTTTCCTCGCAGTATCGATTCAGATCACGGCGGCTTCCTTCATTTCCTCGATCATGACGGTACTGTGTTAGATACAGACAAATCCGTCTGGGCACAGGGTCGTATGAGCTGGATGTTGCTCACGCTCTACAATACGATCGAGAAGAGACCGGAGTGGCTGGAGTGGTCTCAGAGTGGCCTCCGGTTTCTCGAGCATCACGGCTTTGATTGCGACGGCCGCATGTTTTTTCATGTGACTCGCGAGGGGCTGCCGATCCGCAAGCGACGCTATGCTTTCAGCGAGTCTTTTGCGGCGATCGCATACGCCGCGCATTTCAAAGCGACAGGCGAAGAAAGATCTGCACACCGTGCTAAGGAACTGTTTGACTTATTCACCCACTGGAATTTCACTCCTGGCTTAATGCCACCCAAGTTTACGAACACACGCCCAATGATCGGCATGGGCCCGCGCATGATCGCGATAGTCACCGCACAAGAATTGCGAACCAATATTGGTGATGCTTCCTACCTTACGGCATGGATCGACCGATGTATCGAGGAGATTCAACAGTTGTTTATGAAACCGGAGCATCGGGCTGTATTGGAATTGGTCGCGCCTAATGGAGACATCGAGGACCATTGCGACGGCCGCTTGCTCAACCCTGGACACGCCATCGAAGGAGCCTGGTTCATCATGCAGGAAGGTCATCATCGAAGCGAACAGAGCCTGATTCGACTTGGCTGCGATATGCTCGATTGGATGTGGGACCGAGGTTGGGATCATGAGTTCGGTGGCATCTTTTACTTCCGCGATCTTTTCGGCAAACCGGTTCAAGAATACTGGCAAGATATGAAGTTCTGGTGGCCGCACAATGAAACGGTTATCGCCACACTCATGGCCTACGAACTGACAGGCGACGAAAAGTACGCTCGTTGGCATCAACAAATCCACGATTGGAGCCACCGCCATTTCGCGGATCCGAACCACGGCGAATGGTATGGCTACCTGCACCGCGATGGTCGGCGAGCCACAACAACCAAAGGGAGCTTGTGGAAGAGTTTTTTTCATCACCCCCGCATGCAATGGATTTGCACCCAGTGGTTAAGCCGCCCCTGGCTGGATTCGCTAGGCTCTAGTGCCCTCACCCCTCCTCCCCGATCGACGTGTCCTTCCATTTTGTGATTTGGGTCGCGCTTTTCGCGGGCAGGTTTCGGAGTACTAGGGTGCCCGCCCATTATGCGAATGGCACGAATGGGAATGAAATTGGTCTTCCGTTTCAGGAAAACCAATTTTGCGATCATTTGTTCCATGAGTGTTCTCACGACTTCTGTTAGGATTATTCTCTACTCCCATTTTCCAATTTGGACGAAGAACTAGCCGTGTGGATTCCAATATTTCCTAAAGCCGCTTTCGCCTTGTTGTTGAATCTTCTTGCCGGAATGACAAGTGCATCAGCGGGTGCCGACGAGTTGTTTTCAACGTCGTTCGAAGATCAACCAACCGGCGAGTTTCAAACGATCTTGGCTGGGCTTGTGCGTCTGGAAGCTGAAGGGACAGTTGCCATTTCTAACGAGTTTGCTTACCTTGGCAAGCAATGCCTACACTTGATGGGTGACGAAAAAAGCACGCTGACGATATTCCTACCTGAGGCAATTCAAGATGTACGAGGCTTGAGCTTCCACGCGGAACGTTGGACAAGCAAAGCACCGTTCGCATTCGCTGTCGACGTGCTGCAAGCTGAGCGATGGCGTGAAATCGCGAAACTGGATCGCGTGATCGAAGTTGGTAAGCGTTTCCGGACGCATGTGCAGCTTGCGATTCCCGGCGATGCCAGGACACAGGCCATTCGGTTTCGTGTGACTGCAGCGCCAAAGTCAGGATTGTTGATTGATGACCTGTCCTGTTCATCCGTTGCGCCGCAAAGTCCTACATCCGTTCCAATTTCCTTGACGCCGAACGAGCCCATGAAATTGGCGGACAGCAAGCCCTTATTTATTTCCGGGACAAAGGATACGCACACGTTTCGGATTCCGGCCATTATTACAGCTGCAAACGGCGACCTTATAGCAGCCTGCGATGCTCGTCGAAGGTCGACCTCCGACTTAAAACTCCAACGCAGCATCGACATTGTTTTTCGCAGGAGCACGGATAACGGATTGACTTGGACGCCTATGGAAATTCTTGACCAGCTTGGTGATGGAGGCTGTAGTGACCCTTCACTGTTGATTGATACGGCTACGGGAGACATTTTTTGTTTTTACAATCACATGGTCAGCGACATCACAAACAACGAGTTTCGATTTGTGGTGCAGAAGAGTTCCGATCACGGCAAGACGTGGGGAAAACCGATCGATTTCACAGATCAGGTGGCGGGGCCGGATTTAAAGAACAGCTTCAAATTTATTACGTCTGGCCGAGGTATTCGAACTCGAGACGGCATGTTGCTCCACAACTTCGTGCGAGTCGGACTGGGAGTCACGTTGTTCGCCAGCGAAGATCACGGAGCAACCTGGAAAGCATTTTGCGAACTGAGTCCAGGCGATGAATCCAAGGTGGTGCAGTTGCATGATGATTCGCTGATGGTCAATTCGCGAGTCGAACCTGGCAAGCGATACGTTCATCGTTCGTTTGATCGTGGAAGCACGTGGGAGAGCGCGGCGGACTGGAGCCTGCCCGATCCTCAATGCAACGCGTGCATCGTTCAGTACACCTCCAAGCGGGACGGATATTCCAAAGACCGGCTCATCTTCTGCAATGCGGCGTCTGTCGAAGGCCGCAAGAACCTGACAGCCAGAATCAGCTACGATGGTGGCCGTACCTGGACTGCTGGCAAAGTCATCGACAGTGGAGTGTCAGCGTACTCGGAGATCACGGTCCTCCAGGATGGCAGCTTTGGAGTTTTGTACGAACCTGGGCACTCGGAGATTCGTTTCGTGCGATTTACGCTTGAAGCACTGACGGGCGGCTCCGACCAACTAACTGAGAAGTACGCACTTCCATAGATCCTCTGCTAACATGGCGAGTTCCGTTCGATGATAAACGTCACTGGGCCATCATTGGTCAGAGTCACCTGCATGTCCGCCTGAAAGACCCCTTGGGCTGTCGATACTTCGGTGCTGCGAACACATTCGCAAAAGTACTCGTACAACTCATTGGCAAGGGCTGGCGGAGCCGCGGAGTCGAAGCCGGGACGTCGGCCACGACCGCAGTCGGCAACCAAAGTGAATTGACTCACAATCAACATCGAACCGCGGACATCTTGCACACTTAAGTTCATCTTGCCTTGAGCATCCGAGAATCCCCGCAACTTCACACACCGATCCGCAACGTACTGGGCGACCTCTCGCGTGTCCCCTTTTGCAATACCAAGCAATACCAGCCAACCGAGATCTATCTGGCCAACTACTTGTCCAGCCACCTCGACTCGACTCGACAGCACCCTTTGCAGAATCGCTCTCATACTTTCCTATCGAGGGTGAACGGGGGTGAACGTGCCGCCGTTTTCTCTAGCGATTATCTCGAGCGTCGCATAACCGATTTGACTATGTAACAAAACGGTATGGATGGGGACGAGTACCTTCACATCACCATCGTCGTCCTTCTTTCGGTTCCACATGCGCAGATCTTCGACGGTGCTATCGCTGATCTCGCCATCGGACAATAAAAAGATCGCATCTGGCTCCAACTTCATCGCGATACCTACCGCGGAAGCGGGAAAGGTCTGGCTGCCATGCCGGATGGATCGCAGCCAGTTTTGGATTCGATCCACATTCTTTTCGACGGCTTTCAAGAACTTCCCTTTAGGAGGCGCAACACCGAACATCGGATGAGCCATGGAATCAAAGCTGATCACGAAAAAATCTTGATCGGGCGACAAGGACTTGATGGCGCGAATCAATTCTTTGCAAAGAGCCTCCCATCGAGGGCCACGCATCGAACCAGATGAGTCGATAACGAATACAAATCGATTCCCATCGGCATGTGCGCCAAAAAAGGATGCACGCGATTTTGAATGATGAGCGACAGCTTCGTCAGCTCCTCCGGTGCTTGCGGCCTTGGCCACTTGAGCTGCAACATTGCCGTTGGAATCTCTATCACCCATCGAGGAGACCGCAGGCTCCAAAGGGAGTGAAATATCAGCGGACATCGCCGATATTCTGATTGTCGGATCCGACGGCAAGTCGGGTTGCACAGGATTCAAATCCATTGTTGCATCGAGTTGCGTGACATCCGCCGAAGAGTCAGTGGATGCGTACGAAAGCTGCAATGACTTGCCGACACTGCCTTGAGCGTTGATCAAAATAAAGGCAAGCGTCAAGCATAGGACTAGGTGTACGAACGAACTGATTGAGAATGCGATCAGCGATTGAGTCTGTGGCTTTGTGAACCAATTAAGCATTGAGTGCATTGTTTTTCATCGCGCTACCGATTGCCTTTCGAGGGACGTTCCGGGCGAGGAACGAATCGGTATGTTCCACCATTCTCTTCCGCTACCTGTCTCATTTGCTTTTGGAATTCATCCTGAAAAAAATGAACAACATGGATGGGAACTTTGGGCATTCCAGCGGTCAAGATATCATCGGATCGATTGACACGTCGCAAATACTTGGCAACATCGACTTTGGTATCACCATCAAACAACAGGAAAATGCCGTCTGGTTGCATTCCTATTGCTTGGGCGAGGGCATTGTTAGGTGGCAACCCCTCCTTTTGTACCTGAACCCGACTCAACCAGTCTATTGTTTTTGTCAAGTTTTCTGATTTTGCGTATACAGGGTATCGTTCGACCACCCCAGATTCGAAAACCATCGGATCGATTTCTTTGCCAAAAAAGCTGATGAAGTAACGTTGTTTCGGCTTCATTGAAGAAAGGGACCGGATGATTTCTTTTCGTGCTGCTTCGAATGCTCCATCACGGCGCATACTGGGCGAGCTATCTACAATATACACGAACGTATTGCCGGTTGCATTGACTCCAAAAAACTCTGCACCGGCAAGCATTTTGCTGCCCGTCATCGACGCTTGAACCGACTCCGAAGAAGAATTTGTGAAAGCGGCCGAGGCGTTGGGGGGTGGCGCTACCATCGAACCCGCTTCAACCGCGACGTTGGGAAGCGAAATATCCGTCATCAAATCGGATAGGCTGGGTGTTGGTGCGGGTGGCCTGGGTTCGGACGTCGTTTCTAACTCGGAAATCATCTCCAGGGGCGTTTCCAAAAGTACGTTTTCAGCTTCCGCCGACGCGGAAACAATTGCGAGAAGCTTTGGTTCCGTCGCGACCGTGATGGCGACAACGCTCAGGCAAACGACCAAGATAGCGTGCACAAACAAGCTGACCCAAACGTGCGAGGCTTTCCACCAATGTTTCGAGGGGTGGCCTCCAGCCTCAAAAACCATGTCTGCAAACGAAATCCGTAGCTCATCCGAGAATTCATCATTCCTACCAAGATTGCCATCATCAACCAATGGCTTAGCGAGATGCTCGGCTTCGCTCATCCCGTAGCTGAATTCGCGCGAATTCAGACTTGCTTTGTTGCTGGCAGCCAGTCTCGCTTCGGCCGCTTTTTCCATACGCGACCATGGGGATTCCTCTATGTCCACCGGTAGCATCCCGTCCGATTGAACTGTGTCAAAAGACTTTGCACTGGCAGACTGAGAAGTGGGGCCGGGAGGATCGATTCGCAGGGAACGGAGAGGAATTTTGGGTTCCGCGGACGCAATCTGCTCTAAGGGCGGATATTGTAGATTGATTTCCCGATCGAATTGGGGGGCTTCCAATTCAAGCCATTCATGAAGTTTTTCAGCATTGCCATTCTCGGCCTGAATCATGGCGGCCTGAAGACTGGCCGCTGCAGCTTTGTATCGCGCTGCCCGTTCATGATATTGAATCGCTTGTAGGGTGAGTCGACCGCGATCTAAGAGTTCTTGCGATGGGGGTTGCGAATTGTTTGGGCGAGTCATGGCGTCTACGAATCTGGAATCGGCGATACGAAGCGGAAAGCCAAATTTGGAAGACTCGTATTGTCCAGACTCCCTTCATGCAGGTCAATAATTCAACAAGATGTTGCTTGCAATATTGTCCAGAAAGTGCGGAACTGCCCCGCCTCCGGGACTCATCCTTTCGGGCTACCCACGGGTAAAACTAGTGTGGCATGTTGTTGACTTACTCCAATGGTCAAAATGGAGCCGCTGGTGAAGGGTAAAAAATCCGCTTCGATGCCATCGGAAAAAACGACGCCGTTCTCGGGCATCAGCGACTCAATGACGAGTTTCTCTTCGCCTTCAATCCGCCCGGCTACCAAGCCGATTTTGCTGGTGCGACTTTTGAATGGTTCCCGAACCGCCCAGACCAATTCCTTGGCGTCCCATCGAATCGGTTTCGGCGAAGGTATGGTGGTGCCAAGGAACTTAGCCATACCACTGGTCATATTAAAAACGGACGAAAGCCACCCAGTTGATCCAACACCGGTCGACACAAGAAGACCGCTCGACGATTGAGGTTCGGTTTCCCCACCCGCTTCTAAAACATATCGAGCTGAGACGTGAGAGGAGCAGCCTATAAACAAATCGTTGAACCCGAGCATGCTTTGACCATCATTCAGTTTTGCGTCAATCATGGTGACTTGAACGGACAGAAAACGTCCGTCCAGAACTTGCCGAATGGCCTTGACCGCTTGTGACGCGAGGAACGGCAATAACAATCCGTCAATCCGAGTTGGATCCGGATTGACGGCAACAATCGGCGTATCGCCCACGTACTTAGCCACATTGGCAACTAGGCCGTCTTGACCGACTACCACCACAGCCACGCAACCCAAAAAGTTGTAGTTCGGCACATAGCTTCGGTCGATGACTTTTACGGGGATACCGAACTGAAGCCCTCGTTCCAGCAACGAAACCTCCTCTTGATAAATTCGATCTTCGGTTACGTAGTCCTCAAAATTGGCTTGAGGCCTAGCTTTGGTAACGGGTTTCTTTGGCTTTTTTCCCGCCGAAGACGAAGCGGAATTCAACACCGGTTTCATGGTATCTATAGCCTGTGCCGTTTTCAATCGAAACTCTGCTTGCCCCGCTGTTCCCCAACGTCTTCGAAGCCCTTCAAGCCGCGTTGTCCGCGTTACAATCACGATGGACGGATTGATGCGTACGCCCACAACTAAGACTCCTTGCGCTGCGTCAACGAAGCAAGCAGGTCTGGCGAAATATTAAGTTCCCCAATTTTCGATGCATTTTCAGCGAGTTCCCGAAAGGCCATGGCAATGTTTTGTCCGGCATCGCCACCGCCAGAAACAGCCATTAGGATTCGCCAATCGATTTGCTTGAGTGGTTCTAGAGTGGATTTCAGAGTAAACGCTTTGGCCTCAGCCTCTTTGCGGTCGTTGGCTACTTTGCTGTCAACCAACGACGCGCGTTTTTCCTCAATCGAGATATCGGCAGAGAGTTGCGTTTCACGTACTTCGCGTTTCTTGTTCTCGACCAAAATTTCTGTGTTGAGTTCGTTTTCCCGGATCGACCGTTCCATGTCCACCGCCGCGTTGCGTCTGGCAAAAATTGCTTCGTCGGCTTCTCGCAGCAAATCTTCGCGAGCTTGAGCTTGCATGGCTTTGGACATCTCCGGAGTTGCTTTAATACCCACAATATGAAATTCGAGGATCTCGATCCCAAGTTGAGCGACCACTGGGGCTTGGCCTAAGTTCGTCTGAACATGCAGTACTAGCCCGTCTGCATCCCCAAGCAATTCCTTGAGACTTCGCTTTTGAATATAGGATCGCGCCAAAATCTGAGCAGCATTCGTCAGTCGTTCCGAAAGCTTATTCGGGTCGTCGCTTCGATAACGATTCAGTCCTTGAACGCTGAAGTCCAATACGCTTGCAAGTCTTTTCGGGTCGGAAGTGCGATAAGTCAATTGACCTTGAACCGAAATTTCCTGGAAGTCTGAAGTGACTTCGTTGAACACGAATGGACTGTCCGTACTTGCCAACGGTATCAAGACAATTTCTGAGAAGGGAGCAAAGTAGAAGAACGACAAACCAGCTCCGTCGCGAACCAATTTTCCTCGTCGATACTGTAGCACATGGGTTGTGGGTGCCACTTTCAAAAACCGAATTCCAAGCATGTTGCAACCTCCGGACAAAAACACTCCTTAAAGATTTTTCGTCTCGATTATAGTCGGTGGCGCCTCAAAGCCAGCGCAATGGGGCCTCCTTTCCTAGAAGAAGTCCTTTACGACCCCTGAAAGGACGACTTCCAACCGTGTTTTGGCCTACACTGGTTTGCCCTTTGCCCTAGGACTTGCTTCCCGATCTTCCGACCAAAGACAACAAAAAGATCGAATTGATTTCTTGGGCCATTTGGCGAGTCAATGATCCAAAGATCTTTATACAACGACTTCGAACCATAACCATGGAAGAAGCAGAAAAACGAGTTGGGCAGATTGTCCGAAGCTCCATCCGAGATGTCATCACGCAGTACGATCTTGAGGAAATCGTTCGCAGCACGAATCGAGAACTTCTCATTAGCGATATTGGGCTTGGAAATACTATGGAGCAAATGCCCCTAGGAGTTCCCGCCGAGCTGCTTGAAAAAGCCGCAGAATCCAAACCCAAAGGAGTAGTCAAATGATCCTATCGACGGATAGTCCTTTCTTTAAGCTCTTTCGCGAAATGGAAAGCGAGAGCAAGTAAATTGGCGCCTTCGGGCTGCTTCTCGGTGAGCCGCACCTGGCTTTGGCAAGCATCCCCAGACTGTGTTTCCGAATCGCACTCTGGTGACAAGTTGATTATTAACGGTGCTTTTTGTTTCCTTGGATGATATTTATTCATCCATAAATTGGGGGCGGATACAAGAAAAACCGGGACGCCCACGAAAAGTCATAGTCGTCAAGCCGAAAGGGGTACGGAGTCGAGTTTTCTAGATTTGGACCTCTTTGCGGTATTTGGCCACTCGTGCTAAGTTAGTCTTAGGAATTCATCTTCTACGAGCACGCATCGGAGTTTGTTGGCCGGCGTTTTGCTTTGTACTGCAAGATTTGGCAACCGCCACTGGAGCGATGTTGTTGCCGGACGATAAGCGTAGTGTGCTAGGTTCGCACACCAGCAGTTCCTTCCTTTTTCAGTGAAATTTTCCATGGGGCAGAAGCAGTAGCATTTTGAAAGCACCTAAGAGTATTCAGCCGCTGATCGATGACGGCCTAGTGGATGAAGTCCTACGTTCGTTGATGAGTGGTAAAGAGGCCCAAGTCTTTCTTGTGCGTTGTGGACAGGAGATTTGCTGCGCTAAGGTCTACAAGGATGTGGCCGATCGCAGTTTCAAAAAAGCGGTGCAGTATCAGGAAGGCCGAAAAATCCGCAACAGCCGCCGACAGAGAGCGATGCAGAACCGTTCCAAATTTGGTCGGGATCAAAAGGAGGTTGTTTGGCAAAACGCTGAAGTGGACGCGCTATACCGCCTCGCGGAAGCTGGAGTGCGCGTCCCTAAGGCATACGGTTTGTTTGGTGGCGTGTTGTTGATGGAGCTGATTACCGGAGCAGACGGCGACGTGGCACCAAGGCTCAACGATATCACCATGTCCTCTGAGCAAGCCGTTAAGGATCACGCAACGGTCATGAATTATGTGTTGCGCATGATGTGTGTCGGATTGGTGCACGGTGACCTGTCTGAATTTAATGTTCTACAGGACGAGGAGGGTCCCGTCATCATTGACTTGCCGCAAGCCGTCAATGCCGCAGCAAACAATAGTGCAAAGAGTATGCTTCAGCGCGATGTCGAAAACATCACCCAATACTATGCGAGATTTGCGCCGGAGTTGGCGGATACTCACTATGCAGAAGAGATTTGGGATTTGCATGAAAAGGGTGAACTCCACCCCGACTTGAAACTTACCGGTAAGTTCGAGTTTTCGACTGAGGCGGCGGATGTCGATGGGGTGTTGCACCTCATTGACGTCGCCTACGAAGAAGAACAGGAACGACAAGAGCGAATGCGCAACAACTGACACCGAAAGGTGCCGCCCGCATTGAAGATACAAGGGAAACTCGCTCTTACCAACTCCCAAGCCGCGCGTTAACAATCATGACCAAGGTCTTAGCGCGATCTTTGCCCGAGGACTCAAAAAGTTTGTTTGCATCGTCTCGCTCCGATCGTGTTGGAAATCTCGCATCCGTTGCCAAGTAGACATGCTCGAGGAGCATTTGCCAGGACATAGAGCTCTTGGCCAAACGTTCCGAGAGAGCCTTTAGCTGGCTGTACGGTTCTTCAATTGAGACAAGATATCGAACCTGATCCTCACTGTAATCAAGCTTGGGGGCCTTCGGCCCCTTGCCAGGAGTCTTGTTGTTTGCCCCTTGTGCCAAGGCCGCATCATTGGAATTCTGAAACGATCGTTTTTGGTTCATCCACGAGGCCACCCTGCCCAAAGAAAGCTTTCCTGACTCGGCCGTCAGCGAATCAGTCGCAGGGAAACCCGCAAACATCCGCATCTTTCGTTGTGACTCTGCGATCTGCGATTCGGTCGATTTGAGGTACCAAGGAGTATCCGTCTTCAACCCTTCAATTCGAAAGGACTTCGAAAATACGATCCAGCGAACCAGCAATCCCAAATCCGCTCTTCGCAGTTGCATTTGGCTTGCAAGCAACTCTCGAAGATCAACTCGTTCATTCAAACCCTCATTTTCCGAAAGTCCCATGGCAGGCACTAACGGCTGTTTGAACATTTGTCCCCAAACCATCTCGACTATCGCTCTACGAGGCTCGGCCGAAGAAGAAAACCACTCGCCGAGAGGCCTATTGCCATTCTCGTCTTTTCGTAGTGATGGCGGACCAACAAACGCCAACTTCATTCGACCTTCTCCATCTTCGTAAAAATATTCGGTCGGGGGTTCTGTTCGAATCGTGCGTTCAAAAGTCTGATGCAACAGCGTCAGACCTGACAGGTTTGCGGGAACCGACCAAAACGAATTGGAGCCTACCGCAGTTTGCGGTTTCGTCATCGAAATGTAGCCTCGAAACTCCGAACCACCTGTTTCCTCCATATGGCACTGCGAACACACCATGGACGGATTTCCGCTGATTCGCATTAGCTGTCGCGAAACGCCAATCAGGGACTCCTCTCGCGGTGGACGTTTTTTGGTTGGTGGAACCAATTGATCCACGGAATCGCGATGATTGGTTGTAACACGTTCCATCGTTTCAGCGAGCCAGAACGAAGCTGGGTCCGTCCGAACACGCGAGCCAACTAAGCGGTCCTCAACTGGTCCCGAAATCATCGTGTTCTCCATCTCGCCGACAAAAACTTTTTCGAACAACGATTCCTCTAGCCATTCTACGAATGCATACTCCGCAGCCGACAAGTCGCGTGATGTTGGGAGCCGTTTTCCCAAATAGTGTTCTGCCAATTTCGTAGACCAAAAGCGAGAGAATTCGGAACTTGATATGAGAAGGTCAACATAGTTTGCAACTCGATTCTCGCCCTTACTCGAGCGGAAGGCTTGCTTTTCCGCAGCGGTTGCTTGACGACCAACGATGGCGACCGCAGCTCGATCCAGCCAAACATCCATTTGGACACTTGGGGCAGCAGTCAACCCCACTCGATTCCAAAGATAATTCAGTTGGTTGTCGATAACACTAACGATCTCCGCGTTCTTCATGGCTTCGCCTGAAACACTTTTGGCTGGCATGTTCGAGGCGATAGGCTCAAAATCTTGTCCCTTCGATTTCTCCGATCGAGTTGCGATGGACTCGAGTAAACCATTGGTTGGGAGCTCTCCCTGTTCATCGATTTTGTCGTTATTCGGATCTGCAGATGTTGCGGCTACACTTTGATCGCGAACGTTTGGCTCGTTGTTTGCCTGGTCGATTGCAGGAATGAGGTCAGGTGATGTCGTATCAGGTGCTTCCGAAGTTTTCGCAATGTCCGATCGGTTTCCGCCGGTATTCCAAGACTTCAAGGCACTTGGTGCGAAAATCGCACCCAACATAGCGGCGGCCAAGGTCAAGGCTACGTAAACGCCTCGTCGCAACCAAATCATGGTCCCTTCCGCGGAGCCCGATGCTAGATCAAGAGTTCCTATCGGTGCCGGAATAGTCGTTCCATACCCGTTTTCCAAATCCTGCGAAGCGGCTCGCATGGCCTCGTCGTAATCCTCGCCTGTGCATCGAGCGTTTGCAAGCTCCACGTGAGTCGGTGGTCCATTTCCCGACGGGGATTTTCCCAAACTTGCAAGAAGTCTGGACTTCAAATCCGGAGGCACTTCTTCGCCCAGAAAGTCTTCCAGCAACATCGTCAACATAAAGTCACTTGGATTTCGTTCCAAAGCTCCATCTGGCAATTCATCATCCCGTTGCTTATTCACGATTCAGTTTCTCGTCCAAACATTGTTTTAGTTGTGACTTGGCACGTTGCATCAAGTTCTTTGCGCCATGCTCTGAGATACCCAACTCTTTCGCGATATGTTCCCGAGTAGCACCTTCACTAAATCTCAGTTTTAACGACAACTGAGCTCTCGCTGTCAAGCGACCGAAGCACTCAGCAAGTCGATCGACTAGATCGTTGCCGCTAGCCTCTGTTCCAGCCCATCGCAACCATTGAGAATCCAATTGTTCGAGTTCGCTGGTCACGGTCATCTTTTTTTGACGTCGTCGGTAGGAAATCAACAAATGATATGCCACGCGCCGTAGGTAGCTACTGGTTGCGTTCGGATTGACCTGAACGAATGGACGCCGCAAAACGGCAAAAAACGTTTCCTGAGTCAAATCATCCGCCAAGGATTGGTCGCATCCAATGGCGCGCAAATATCTCCACACCCCCGCCTGATGGTCGGTAATCAAGGCCGATGCATCCAGGGTTGAATCTGTTTTGGGAGATTGTAGTGGCTTGGTGCTCAATACGATTATCCAAAAAGGTCTTTGATAACTTTCCCGCTATTAGCTATCTTCATCGGCCGCCCATTGCGACTAGTGAAAGTAGTTTCCAGGGAAATACCCAACGCATGGCAAACCGAGGCCATCAAATCCTCGGAGGAATATGGCTCGCCAACCACTTCGGTTCCATCCGCGTTTGTTGCACCAACTGCTTTACCCCCGGTAAATGCACCACCGCCCACTACAACGCTCCATGCTTTTGCCCAGTGATCTCGACCGGCGTCTGCATTGATTCGCGGCGTTCTCGCAAACTCGCCCATCCAAACGATACAGGTATCCTCAAGCAACCCTCGTTGGGATAGATCTTCGACCAAGGCGCTCATGGCTTTGTCCAATACCGGCAATCGATCATTCTCCAAGGTCCGGAAAATGCCTTGATGATTGTCCCATCCTCCCAAATCGACTTCCGCAAACGGCACCCCAGCCTCGACCAGTCGACGGGCTAGCAAACATCCCTGGCCGAAGTTGTTCTTTCCGTATCTTTCCTTGGACTCCTCTGGTTCTTTGTCTACATCGAAGGCCTTCATCTGGGTGCTGGTCATCAGATCAAACGTTTTCCCCTGAACCTTGCGATGGTCCTCAAGCACGGTTCCCCGGTTCTGTGCGATAAACGAATTCTCGATCAACTCCAGGGCGATCCTACGTTGCGTCAACCGATCGTTCTCAAGCTTCATCTCTAAATTTCTAATACGACCATTGCTTGACACCCCTAGCGGCGCCCAAGACATGCCAAGAAAACCAGGCCCCTCACTCGCCCCTCCAATGGAAACAAAGGGGGGAATCTGCAACTCCGGACGTTGCGAAGCCAATTCATGAGCGATGACTGAGCCGTAACTTGGGTAGTCGACGTTCGCATCTGGCACATACCCGGTATGCATGTAGTATCGACCGCGGTTATGGTCAGCCTCACGTGTGCTCATGGAACGCACGATACTCATGTGATGCATTTGCTTTGCCATCAAGGGCATGTGCTCACAAATCTGAACATCCCCTGACGTGGAAATGGCCTTGAACGGACCTCCATTATCGGTCCCAGGTTTCAAGTCCCAAATGTCCATGCTAGACGGCCCACCGCCCATCCATAACAAGATACATGACTTGTGATTCTTTTTGAGCGTTTCGGCATGTACTCGCAATGAATGTCCCAACGACAGCGACGAACCGAGCAGTGCACTCGCACCCGCCATGTGACTCAGAAAGTGCCGTCGGTCCATTCCTATAGGAGGTGCAAATCGTGACCACATATTCTATTCCCTTGTAACTACAGTAAAAACCAAACCCACTTGTAATTCGAACAGCCGATATGAAACCGGAACATCAATGATTGAAAATGAACTCATTGCTATTGAGAATTGCCCACCACATGTCCTGCAACATTCCACCCACATCATTTTTTCTTGCTAATAGAAGCTGCTGAGCCACGTTGACTTCCTCGGGTCTCGCCCGGCGACCAAGTCCCGCTATATAGAGGTACTGAATCTTGTCTGCCACCGACCCCTTGTTGTGGACCATTCCGTGAAGCCAACTACCAGCTTCCGTTGAAATGGCTTCTCGAATGAGATCCCCGTTGAACAGCATTAAACTCTGCGGAATCGAACCGTTAAAAGTAGTCGTCTCGTCCCCCTCATCTGTTCCAAATGCAACTACGAATTGTCTCATCCAGTCCTCGCGTTTCTTTTGTTGCTCCTCCAAGTTGCCTTTTCGGTTCGCCTGAGTCGCAACGGCCAATGACTGAAACAATTGTTCAGCATTCATTTGCCGCGTGTAGAAATGTGAGAACTTGGGCGCTTCACCTAACGATGGCTCATCCGTCGCGTTGTCCTTTGTGATCTTGGACGAAAGTTGGTAAGGCTGCGACATCGTAATCCATACGATCAATTGCTTTAGGTCATAACTGGCGGCCCGGAAATCGGCGGAAAGCTCTTCGAAAAGCTCTGCTTGTGTGGTTGGACTGTGCGGGCCAAGATCATCGATCGGTTTCGTAAAACCATAACCAAGAAAATGAGCCCACATGCGATTGACAATCGCTTTGTCCAGAAACGGACTCTCCATCATCAACTTGCCCAGCTCGTTGCGTCGGTTAACTTGGCTAACGTACCCGCTTTTGCCAATCTCGGTCCCGTCCACAAACGCTGGGTACGCGACTTTGGTCAAGCCATTTCGTAACTGATAGTAGATCTCAGCTTGCTCGGGCCTTCGACCCTCGCCAGCAAAGTCTTCGTTGACCACCTCAACGTGATCGATGTCGCGGGTCGTCGAACCTGAAACGTACCTTCGAAGTGCCCGCGACTGTCGGAAGAAGGCATTGAACTCCCAAAACTTTTGCTGCTTCCACTGATTGAACGGATGATTATGACACTGCGTGCACTGCACCTGGAGGCCTAAGAAAATACGAGAAACCGCAGCGGTTGCTTGTGTCCCGTTTTCCTCGTTGACCTTCATCGCTAGAAAATTGGTAGCACCGTTGAATCCATCGGTCCCCGGTTTGGTCGTTCCTGTTGCCGTGACCAACTCAATCACCATCTCGTTGTAGGGCTTGTTCAGGGCAAAGCAATCACGCAAATACTTTTGCATGCCGCTTCGATTCGTTAAACTCCGATTCTCCATTCCACCATTGCGACCGATGAGGATGTTGGTCCAAACCGTGGACCAATGGTTTGCATATTCCTCGGTATAGCGATCGTCGTTGAGCAACCGATTGACCAGCGCAAGTTTTTTGTCTGGCGACTTATCTTTCGCAAACTCGGCGAATTCATCGTAGCTTGGAATCCTACCGATGACATCGAGAAAAACTCGCCGACACCATTTCACTTCATCTTCAAAAGGCGACGGCTTGATTTTATTGTCAGCCCATGAAGCCGCCATGGAAGCATCGATTTTCTTAACTTGGACAGGGAGAGTGGCACGTCTAGAATCCTTCTTGGTCGCCACTTTTGCTGGCTCGTCATCTGCCGCTTGCAACCAAGCCTGCGAACGACCAATAGCTATCCATCCTAAAATGGCCAACGTCAAATAACGCATCCAGCGACAAGAGAGGATAAAGGATTGAGCACATCGCTCTTTAGGTATGGTAGCCATATTTGCGTACTTGGTGTGTGTTGAGTTTTGGGAAACCCCGGCAAACTTACATGGGAAGCGTACTCTACCCCCACATTGTACTCAAGGACGTTGCTTTCTCGTGCAAACCTTTTTGTTTTCGTGCCGCTCGAGTTTCGGCGATTGCAGCGGAATTCAGGGATGGACCGAATTCTCAGGAATTCAGCTACGGTAAAATTCATGACCCTTGTTTTTCGCGGCTCTTCGACAATGCTATGAAGATCATGACAGAGCAAGAATTCCTGGCCCACCACCAACTGACCCGCAACCCGTTCGCGGACGAGGATGCCCAAACCGACTCGGTTTTCAGGGAATTTTGCATTTCCGCGACGTTTCACCCTTCCTGGAGCAAAGTCGTCGGGGATTCCAAACAACCCGCCACCGCCGTCGTTTTCGGTCCGAAGGGGTCCGGGAAAACCGCGATGCGGCTGCAGCTCGTCCGTCATATCACCGAACACAACCGCCAATTCCCAGCCAATCGAGTCTTTCTAATCGAGTTTGACGATTTCAATAGTTATCTCGGACCACTTCAAGAACATTTGCCACGCCGCGTTCAGTCGTCACCAGACCGCGTGCTGTCCTCGCTTCGGTTGTGGGATCATATGGACGCGATCCTTAGTCAAGGCGTCACGCAATTGGTGGATCGAGTCTTGCAAACCTCGGCTACCACCAACCTTCCATCCATCCATGTCCGCCAAGACGCTATCGATTGCCTGGATCGTGGACAACGCCGCGATTTGCTTTTGCTGACTGCCTGTTACGATCGGTCTAAAACAGGCACTCTGCATGATCGCTTTTCTGCCATCCGAAAACGCTTGCGGTTTTATTCTCCATCAACATGGCTGCATCCTTCGGTGGGAATCCTACTTAGTATCGTGGCCGTCTGGCTCAGCGCCTTTCTTTACCGTACCGAAACCGTTTCTACCAAGACCTTGTTATGGCTGTTGCCATCAACGCTTCTTGCCGCCTGGGGGATGTACGCTTATCGGTGGATTCGACATCACTGGATTGCAGTCCGTGTTTGCAAAAACTTGAGAGTGATCCAACGCGATCGCGGACAATTGCGGCAACTTTTGATGCAGTTCTCGGACAAAGAACTCGATGAACAGCCCCTACCGCAATCCCAGCGGTCAGACGACCGTTACGCATTGCTAGAAAAAATGCAGTTATTGCTCCGATCCCTGAGCTTCCCTGGCATGATTGTAATCGTCGATCGAGTCGACGAACCCGACCTAGTGAACGGCCACGCGGAACGGATGAAGCAATTGGTCTGGCCCTTGCTGGACAATAAACTGCTCAAGCACGATGACTTCGGAATCAAATTGCTGTTGCCTAGCGAGCTTCAGTATTTTATCGACCGGGAGTCTCGAGAATTCCACGAACGCGCACGATTAGATAAACAAAATGTCGTTCCATCGTTCGATTGGACGGGCGAAGCGCTCTACGACCTTTTAGCCGCACGAATGCGAGCCTGTGCCAACGCTGGCGCTCGACCAAGCCCTCAAGAATTGTTTGATTCCGATCTTGCCGAGTCGCGTTTCATAACCGCTTTGCAGTCTTTGCAAACTCCTCGCAATCTATTTCGATTTTTGTATCGACTCATTACGGAACATTGCAAACGCTTCCGCTCCGAAACACCTCAATTCAAAATTTCATCTGAACTGTTCGAATCCACGTTGGCTGTGGTACAAGCGGAAGATCGTCGACAGTAATGCACAAGTGCTACTGCAGCCAAACGACTAATCAAACGAATCAAACCCTATGGATAAGTCCTTGTCTGTTCGCTCCAGAGTTTCCCAAACCCTCTTTCTATGTGGTCTCATAACCTTTTTCGGTTGCACTCAAAACACCAAGCTGTCCAAGCCGCTTTCCACCAGTCTTGATCGGACTGTAGGTGCATCCGATTCGGAACCTGCCGAATCCTTGCATGCAATGATCCTTGCGACGCTTCGAAGCAACCTGGACAAACGCGAACTTTCGGCAGAACGTAACGCCGCTTGGCAAGTGATCCATGGAGCCGTGGCCTACGGCGATCAACTCCCGTTGGAAGTCGATGGCAAATCTGTCCCTGCGATTGACTTCCTCTTTTCTGACGGGGCCATGAACGGCTGGGAGATCTCCGCCGGTCCGACCCTGCCCACTACGAAACGGCCTGGCATCATCGCTCGAGTTGAGGCCGGCAGCTTCATCGGACAAGGCCACACCGACCAATGGCTCGGGTACTTTTCACAGATACCTCTTACACTCGATAGAAGAGTAACCATCCACGATCAAACGCTCACGCTTGAGGACTGGGCTCGTCAGGCCCAATGGGATGTTCCCAACAATCCATTCCAAGAGTATTCGTGGACGCTGATTGCACTCACCAATTTCTTTCCCAACGAAACGGACTGGCCAGCCAGCGACGGGAAGACGTGGACTCTCGAACCGCTTGTGCGTTTTGAAGCCCAGCAAGACTTATCGGAGAGTGCCTGCGGCGGGATGCATCGATTGATGGGGCTGGCTCACGCCGTCCAATATCGTAAACGGCTCAAGGGGGTTTTTGACGAGGGTTGGGGGTTGGCCAAGAAGGTGGTTGAAACGTCGGTCGAAATCGCTCGGCGTTTTCAAAACTCCGATGGTTCCTTTTCCACCAATTACACTTCGCGAGCAGGAAATAGCAACGACTTGAGCACCTGCATCAGCGCGACCGGTCACACGTTTGAATTCTTATCCTATACGTTGGACGACACCGAGCTCGCCATGCCTTGGATGGAACGCGCCGCAACTCGATTGTGCGCCATGCTCAGGGCCGGGGAAGGGATAGATTTAGAATGCGGTGGCGCCTACCACGCGTTAGCCGGCTTGAAACTCTACCACCGTCGGCGTTTCGAAAAGTAGCCAACTGCAACACCCATCAAGGGCTTTCGACACGCCGATTTGCCGGCGGCGTGAGCGGATCACGGTTTCAATTGTTTCTGCTTAGGAACGGATAAAACATCTGACGAAAGTAGCCTATTGGTGGTTTGGAATCGGTCACTCCGTAGCTCGCTGGCCAGCGATTTTTCGGTAAGTAAAAGCTCCCAAACAACATGTCCCAAATCGGTAGATGCACGGCAAAATTCTTATCGATCGCTTCGTATTGATCGCTGTGATGCCAATGGTGAAACTGCGGTGTCGCCAAAAGGTAACGTAGCGGCCCAAACTGAAACCGAACATTGGCGTGAATGAAGGTCGCTTGAACCGTGACCACAATCGCGTACATCACCATGGCCATGTCCGCAAAGCCAAGTGCAAAAAGAGGAATGTAGGTCAGGCCGCGAGTGACCAACACATCCACCAAATGCAATCGTGAACCGGCTAACCAATCCATCGCCTCGGTCGAATGATGGATCTGATGGAAACGCCATAGGATGGGAATACGATGAAACATCCGATGGACCCAGTATTGCACCAAATCGGTAACCAAAAGAATCTCGATCAACTGAAGAAATATGTTTTGCGATGCGATCGTAGAACGCCAGGAAGCAGTTGTTGCCCAGGCAAACAGGACCTCCGCTGGCTTGAGTGTCAACAGAGTGGTGAACTGAATCAACAATGAACTCATAAAAAAATAGATCATGTCTGTTCGCCAACCGTGTCGAAAGATCGGTTGTTCGGGTCGCAATGCAAACAGCCGCTCCATCGGAATAAACACCGCCGACCAGAAAATCAAATTGAGCAAAAACCAATCGAGACCAAGAAACGGCCCCTCCGGTGCCACGGTACCTTTTACAGAAACTTGCGATCCGCCCAACAGTCCAGCTACCAAAGCAAGTGCCATTGCAATACCACCCATCCATTTGTTGCGCCGCAAGCAGATGCTAACCGAACCTAGCAAGAATGCCGACACAAGAGTGAGGTGCAGTATCGCTCGAATAATCGGGAGCGGGTAATACGCTCGCAGCTGCGGCATCGTAAACGCATCCGGCAATTGAAAACACACAACGCTCCCCAACCCGACCATTCCCAGAATCAACCCGCATACCCCGCTAATCCATCCGCTGCCAAAGTGCACAGACTCGCCATCCAGTCGGCTATGCGTGGTCACTTCATCTGGAGAATCCGGAAAGTTAGTTTTGTTCAAGATTGCTCGTTCCATCCGACCGTGGTTTGAAACCGGTCCAACTCTCAACGATCCATTCTAACGTGCGAAAAAATTGAATGCGTTCCAAGATTTGGTTGCAACATCCTGACGTTATGCAGTAATTGCCATCATGCGTACCGACATGGTGATATTGATGGCTCTTGGGAGGTAGGATCAATCGAAGCCGCTGCAAAAGCGTAACGAATCTGGGTGGGTTGAGCGTATGAGCCCATTGATGGATCTGATTCGTCGGCAGCGCAAAAGCACAAAAAGCCAACAAGAATGAAGCCGCCGTAAAGCCCCACGTCGTACCCAACGGCCAAGCGAAGATCGACAGCAAAAAGGGAATACCGATCAAAGCGGTATCGCCATTGGTATCCATGAATCCGCATTCCACAAACGAAGTCGGCGTAACGTGGTGTACGCGGAACGGTTTGAGAAATCGGGGCCCTAGTACGGGAAAGTCCTCGCGTCCCCAGGTGTCTGCCAACCAATGCACAAGCCCGCTCATGAAATCCGCGCATGGCCACGCGAATGCAACGGCTAGTACCGCAGACCAATGGAACGAAGCGGCATGCCCGAACAATCGAACCACATGTGCAATCACCAATCCGTACGCGATAAGAACGCATGTCGTTTCAAACAGAAACTGGGACGGTCCTGAACCATCATGCGTTCGAGAAACTGGCAAGCGCGACATGGGTCACGTCCCCTCTATACAGCAAATTCAACGAAACGTTAGTCTGCTAGCCTGTTGCATTAAGTCTAATGTAGAAAGGCTAGTAGCCTCTCCAACATACCTCGAGAGTTTATCGACGCTGTATTCCATTCGCAATCGGAAAGGTTTTTTCGGGCAACTTATTTCGCAGAGGGCTTTTTGGTTTGTCTCGGTGTTTGCATGGCGTTTAGCTTCGATTCTTCGATTTCGCTAGCCGCACCCGTTGCTGGGATTTCGATGCCTGCCGTCCACAATACGCCGTTGACTACCAACTGCCTCATCCCAGGAAGCGACCACGCGGAATGGGCGTCCAGTCCTGTGAATGAAAAAGAGCGGCCGCCATTAGGGCGTTCGTAGGACCATGCGACTATGTCTTTGTCCAATCCCGCGCGGCTCCCAGCATACTCTTTTCCGGACCATACTAAGGGTGTTATTCCCTTCATCCCATCGACGAATTGAATTGCATTGAGCCAACCATCGTTGATCTTCCACGGCGCCACCCCACGCGTGATTGGGTGTTTGGGGAAGTCGACATGGTTGCTATCCCAATGCCCACGTCCCGATGCGGTCTTCACGTAAATGCCGCCTAGCCAACTTTTGGCTTGATCCGCAATTGCTTCAGGAAAGTCGACGGCTTGATGAATCATCACAATACCAACACCAGAGTCCACTAGCGACTGAAGTTTGGCCACTCGCAATGGTGTTTCGAGAAAAGCTTGCTTGCCTCCTCCGTCGGTGTAGAAGACAACCGCCTTGGCATTCGCAAAGACGATGTCGTCATCCGGCCATCCCTTGTGCACTTGGACAATTTCCACATTCCTGGTCTGACGAAGCATAGCTTCCAAGCACGCGCATCCGGCCAAGTAGTCGTGATGACCAACGACATCCACCAAGGCAGTTTCGCCTGCGACAAGCACAATTTTCTGTTTGCTGTCAGTTAATTCCGATTGAGCTTGTAACGAACAAACGAAAATAACCGACAACGCCACGGCGACTGACATTATTGCGTGGACCGGGAGGGCGAGGCTCCGGCCGAACTGGCGTCGCATTGGTTCGGCAGGAGCCTCACCCGCCTCACCCTCCCGAAAAATGAACTTACATGAGCTTCGCCTTCGCATGGAATGACTCGGCAGATAGATTTCAGTCTGCGGCCCGCCTAGAACCATCGACGTGAGAAGCCACTCATTGCGTTTTTTGAAATCAAGACCATTCATAGTTTTTCTGCTTGCGAAAGCCGCGGACATGGAGAGTGCCGTCTGAGTGAATATCGAGAAGGGTGTAGCTGTTGTTGATAACTCCAGATCCTTCGACCATTGCAACAAGCGTGCAGTAGTGGATGTGTCCGATTTCGGTGTAAGCGTTTTGGTGGCTATGGCCCTGGAATACCGCCATAACCTTTTCGGAACTTTCTAGCACGCCGCGCACTTCAGCAGCATTTTTCACGCAATGCTGACTGTTTGAGTCCAAGCGTTGATGAGCCAATACGATGACTTTACCGTCCGCTTTCTTGAGATCTTGGCGTAGCCAATCGATTTCGGATTCCGGGATATTGGCGTCATCCCAAGCTGAGTTTTTGCGACCATAGGGCTGACCGTCCTTGCGAAAGCAAGCGTCCAACACGACGAAGTGAACTCCTTTTCGATCAAAGGAATAATAGGATTCCTTTTGACCAACGCTGCCGAGAAACTCTTCCTTGGTAAGCATATCGACACAGTGGTTGCCAAGAACGTAGTGTCTGTCTTGTGCGATGGCCGCAAACGGTTCATTGATCTTCGCGAGGTAACGGAGTTCCACTTCTGGCGAATCGGCGGCATCGATCAAATCCCCGAGCTCGACGAGGAAGTCGGGCTTGTCCGTTGCGAATTGAGTCGCGGCCTCCGCGAGCTTTGGAAGTGTTTCGCGATAGTGTCGAGTTCCTACCGGATCCTTGTCGGCGTAGTGCATATCGGTCAGCAACGCGACACGAAGGTTGGGCGGTGAGTAGCCAGCAAAGAGCGAATCGAAACTCGTCAGCGCAGACGCGCTCAGCACCAACGAGCTTCCCCGAAGAAACGCCCGGCGGTGCAATAAGTTGAACCTGTTCAGAATTCGTTCCATGCTACTGCAACCCCATTGCAAGCTCTAACTCCACAACTCCCTTACTCCAAACCTTCCGGTCCCCCTACTTCTTCGCAAACTCATGCAGCAGCCGACCCGGGCTTCCCATGATGTTGTATCCTGCATCGACGTGCAAGATTTCGCCGGTAATGCCGCCGCTGTAGGGGCTCATCAAGTACGCACCGGAGCGCCCTACTTCTTCATGCGTGACGCAACGCCCGAGCGGTGCCACGTATCCGTAGTACTCTTGCATTTCGCCGACGCCGGCCGCGACGCCAGCTAAAGTCTTGAGTGGACCAGCGCTGACCGCGTTGACTCGAATGTTTTTTGGGCCCATGTCATAGGCCAGGTAGCGCACCGTTGCATCCAATGCCGCTTTGCAGATTCCCATCACATTGTAACCCGGAACGCATTTTTCGCCTCCGAAATAGGTCATAGCCAATACCGAGGCTTCTGGATTGAGAATCGGCCGTGCGGCGTTGGTGACCGAGATGAGACTGTAAACACTGACGTCCATCGCCAGCTTGAAGCCCGCTCGGCTGGTTTCGACGGTATCTCTTGACAGGTCATCGCGGTCGGCAAATGCAATCGAGTGCAAAAGGAAATCGATATTCCCCATTTTTTCGCCGGCCATTTTCATGAAAGCGTCGACTTGTGCGTCGTCCTGTACGTCGAGTGGCTCGAGAAAGGCCGTCTGGCTTGGGTATGCAACCGTGCATTTTGAAACCCGCATCCGGTTTTTCTTTTTTTCATCTTCCGGTTTGTCGGGCAAATGGGAAAAACCGCAGACCCCGCCGTGTTCCATGATCTCGCGAGCGATTGCCCAAGCGATTGAGCGATCATTTGCAACCCCGAGGATCAATCCCTTCTTGCCTTCGAATAACTTCATTGCAACAAACCCTAGCCATTGAGAACATAAGTGACAACTTTCTTAACCGCGTAGCCTACCCGCCGATAGTGACCATCGACAAGCCCAGCTCGACAGACAGAGACAGTGAAACGCAGCCATTTTTGAGCAATCATGGCATTGCAAAGCGATCCTCTTCGATTTTTCGACACTTTTGTTGGCTTGCGAGAAAGCTGTGCCCCTGCTCGTTGCTGCTTCGTTTTCAGGTTATTATTGAGCTTAAAGGCGAAGAACGATTGTTCCGAATGCCCTGTTTCCCTCGTAAAGCCAAGCCAAATATGCCAGAGGATTCGTCTGAAAAACAGCGTCCACAATACCGTCGTGTGATCTTGAAGCTGAGCGGCGAGAGCTTAGCTCACTCGGGCGAGCGAGGGATCAGCATGGATGAAGTGACCGCGATTGCCAAGCAGATAAAACAAGCCCATGCCCTCGGATGCCAGATTGCCGTGGTGGTCGGCGGCGGCAATATTCTGAGAGGAGCCCAGTTCAAGGGCTCGAGCGGCGAGATGATCCAAGAAGCTACGGCTCACTACATGGGGATGC
Source organism: Pirellula sp. (assembly GCA_031374925.1). Lineage (GTDB taxonomy): Bacteria > Planctomycetota > Planctomycetia > Pirellulales > Pirellulaceae > JBKCUI01. The sequence continues at coordinate 90,484 of JANMHA010000240.1, forward strand.
TTGCGACGGTCATCAATGCGCTGGCAATGCAGGATGCCCTAGAGAATATCGGATGCCCAACGCGCGTCATGTCTGCGATTAAGATGGACGGGGTGGCCGAACCCTTTATCCGTCGCCGCGCGATACGCCACTTAGAGAAGGGGCGAATCGTCATTTTGGCGGCAGGGACTGGGGCACCGTTCGTGACGACGGATACCGCAGCAGCCAATCGCGGCCTCGAGCTGGATGCCGATATTGTTCTCAAAGCAACGCGCGTGGATGGTGTTTACAGCGAAGACCCCGAAAAGAACCCACATGCGACGCTTTATCGCGAACTCGATTACGACACCGTGATCGAGCGAAATCTCAAAGTCATGGATTCCACCGCGATTGCACAATGCAGGACCCATCAACTGCCTATCTTGATCTTCAATTTTAAGAAGGAAGGCAACATCGTTAAAGCCGTGAGCGGCCAAAAAGTCGGGACCCGTATCAGTCCGCGCACCGCGTCGGGCGAACGTATTCTAGTGAACGCTAATTGATTTACACTACTTGAATTCCCACCCACCTACCATTCTCTTTTCCCATTTAGGAGTATTGCAATATGAGTGTCGAAGACATCTTGATGGACACTGAAGACCGTATGGACAAAGCCCTCGGCGTGCTCAAAAACAATTTGGCAGGCATCCGAACAGGCCGAGCGACACCAGGGCTACTCGACTCCGTAAAAGTAACGATCTACGGTTCGCAAACGCCGCTCAAGCAATTGGCTAGCGTCGGAGCGCCCGAGCCGCAACAGTTGGTGATTCGCCCGTTCGACTCAACCACGATCAAGGAGATAGAGAAAGCCATTGTTGCGAGCGAGCTAGGGCTCAACCCTCAAAGCGACGGCCGAATCATTCGTATCAACATTCCCCCCTTAAGCACCGACGTCCGCAAGAAACTGGTTGCGCGCATTAAAGACCTCTCGGAAGAGAGCCGCGTTTCGATTCGCAATGTTCGACGCGATTCGAACAAAGCAGTTGATACGGCTGAAAAAGACAAGACCATCAGCGAAGACGATCGCGACAAGGCAAAGGAGTCGATTCAGGAACTTACGAAGAAGTTCGAAAACTCCGTTACCGATCTAGCTCGAAGCCGTGAAGCCGACGTCATGGACGAGTAAGTCGTAATTCATTGTTCGTTTAACCGTTAGCCGTAGGTTGGTCTTCAACTATCCAATGTCCTAGAAAGTGGCCGCATGACTGCACGAAACTCATTCTTAGTATTTTTTGGATTCATAACCTTGTTCGAATTAGGGTGCGGACGTAAGGCTGCAAACCTAACTGAAGCACATATAGAATACGGAAACAATAGGTCATCAGCACGGACTTTAGGCTACGCGACACAAGACCAAATAGCAAAAGCCTTTTTGGGATTGGACTGGCATGAATTGCACGGTAATACTTGGTTCCGAGTACGTGATTCCCACGGTAATTTGACAATCAGAAAAGAATCCGATGGGTTTCTCGCTACCTGGGAGGGTGGGAAATTAACTCGCGTATGCGCAGTAAACAACAAAGACGAGGCTTTAGAGCTTGTTCAGACCTACGTGCGATACGACACTGTCGGGAAATACGCGTGGTCAGTAAAGGATTAATTCAATGAAGCAACTGCGCTTTTTAAGACAATGCACTTAAACCTTTGGATCGAATATAAGATGAATGCAAAATTTCTGTCTACGCTGTTCTTAGCAAGCTGTCTTGTCGGATGCGGTTCGACAAAAGTCGCGCCTTTAAGCGGGCGAGTGAATTCGAGTAACGGAAGGTTCGTGACTATCAACTCAGAATCCAGCAAAATACTTACAAATGTCCGAGTGGTGGGTCCTGGATTTGACACGATTGCTGCCGAGACACTTGAGCCGAAGCAATACTGCGAACTACCGTTTGGAATTTGGGAACCAACTAAAGGAGAGGTCGTGAAGATCTATTGCGATGGATATAGCGATCCAATTGAAGTGACCGTTGAATCTCGCTATTTTGGTTTTGTTCGTTAATGCTGAAGAACGATCCGGTGCACGAGCCTACCGGAAATGACTTGACTAAACGCGGGTGCGATGCCCTTCTGAGAAACCTTTGCCAGAGGCTTGGTTTCGCGTCTTGTAGCTTGACTAGAGGTGCCGCTGCACCCACCGAGTTTTTGGAGTTGATCCAGTACCTGACAACCTTCAAATAGTGATGTCCGAAAACGGCCAGCATTCTTTTCGTCATTTGCTTATGATGTCAGGATGTTTCCAACACATATGCTTTCGGCAACTATTTGTGATCGCGCTCGGGCAGCCAAAGACGCACGCTTTGACGGACTGTTCTTTACGGCTGTCCGAAGCACTGGAATCTACTGCCGCCCGGTTTGTCCCGCACCGACTCTCAAGCAACGCAGTTGCCGATCAAATGCGCCCCGTCAAGCAAAATTATTTTGACCTGTACGATTGAAACGCGTTGGAATGCTAGCAATTTGATATTCCTAAGTCCTGAAAGGACGAAATGTTGTAGCCATGGGCGTCAGCCCATGGACCGAATGTCATCATGAGTTGATAGTCCCGAAGGGACGAAATGATGTCCATGTCGTCCTTTCATGACTTTGAGAATGCACGCCTACAAAACCATGGGCTTTCGCCCGTGGCTACAGCATGTCGCCGTTTCACGGCTAGTCGCAATCACGCAAAAGTCAGTCTCGTACGTAAATCAATCGTACAGGTCGAATTATTTCAACGAAACGTTGATAAATTCGCCACTGCCTCCGAAGAACAGTGGCATGTTCTTGGCGTGCAAAAATGGCGCAAACTCGCGAATGTTAAGAATTGTTGTCTCGAGATCATCATCGGTCGTTCCGTCATTACCGGCGTCAATCTGAAACAACACTTTTTCCCCTTCCTTGACAATCCGAACTAAGTGTGGCCCATCACTGGAGACTCGACCGACGCTTTCGGAGCCAAGTTTAAATCGTTCGATTTGAACTTCGCCGTTGCTCTGTCCCTTGGGATTCAATCGCAGATAAACACAATCTTTAAGTCCATTATAACTTTGATCTGCAATTCCAGGTCCCAGCCCAATGCTGACACCTCGATCGCCCGCCTTGAAAGCGACTACAACCTCAAACGTAAAATCCCTGTTTAGAAAATCGATTTCTTTCGTGCGGATTGCTCCCTGCTCGGACAAGGCGAATTTGTCATGCCCCTGAATTCGAATTCCCTTTCCAGGAACTCGCTTGTACATAGAGCTTGTCGTCAGGAACGATGGCAGACCATCTACCAGACTACTATGCCCTGAATTTGCCGCGGGCTGTTTATTGTCTGCGTTAGGATTGGACTTGCCATCTGCGTTGAGCGGGGCTTTGCCTGGACTAAGACTAGCAGAAGACATCGTGGCGGAAGATAAAGCGGCTGAAGCAGCTAAGATGATCTCACCAGAACTGACATCGACCAAACGTACAAAGGCTGTACCTGTGTCGCGATTGGTGACGATTTTTCCGGTGACGACGTAATTCGCGCCAGTCAACTCACCGAGATTTTGTGCAGACTTTGATTCAAAGAGGAAGGTATTTTGAACCAGGAGTTCGCGCAGGGCAGAATTGAGCACCGATCGCTCAACAACTTTCAGGCCTGCCTCGACCAAGCTGGTTGTGATCTCTTCGGAGATGGCGGAGCCTTGATTGGTTAGTTTGCCGTCTTCATTGCGAATTGGGCAGACTGCGATAGCCATTTCATTCTTAGATTCGACTTCGTCGCCAATCTCAATCTGGGCTTCCAACTTGCTTACGATCTTAGCTTTGGAGTAGTTGACATTGACCTCCGTAACTTCTAGTTGCGAAATCAAGGGGCGTTCCGTTCCGAGTGCAGCGCCGGTGACAGGGTCCTTGATTTCACCCATATTTCGAAACACAGAGAGTGCGTTGCCTACACGAATGCCAGAACTGTTTCCCATATTCACGTAAACCACCTGCGGAGTGACCTTGGCCACCTTTCCTGCATTGCTCTTTTTCTTCGCGAGCAAACCTACTTTGTCCGTAAGCTGCTTAGCCAACTCCTTTGAGCTCACTGTGTCCTTTTCTTCCTTGGCTATATTCGTTGGCATATCGGCGGACAGCGACTTCGCAGACTCCAAAGCGTTTAGGACTGATGTAGGCGCAAGACTTGTTTTGGCCTTAAATGTTACGCGAGGATACGCCCAGAAAGACCAGGTAAATCGCGCCGAACCGGCGCAACTGACTTCCATACGCAATTGCTCTACTCCTTCGATATTAACCTCGCATTCTTGGGACTCGCCATGCTTTTGCATGCCCCTCGACTCCCAAAGCAACTTTCCATCACCAAAAACTCGAAACTTGATGGGCGACTCGGGCCAACCTTTCCAAGCTTCTTTCTTGGCACGTTCCAAGCCGTCCTCGGCGGTCGGAAAGTTGATAGCTGCCGTGGTGCGAAACGTGTGATAACGTTTGCCAAGATCATAGACGACATGCGACGGCGACGGGGATTTGCGAGTAGCATTTGACGCGAGAGAACGGGAACTCTTGGTCAGGTTGTCCTTCGGTGCCATAGATAAACCATGTGTTACTTCTATTCCGCCGGGATTTAGTCGGCAGCGCTGAACATCGATCGCTGGAAAACCAGTGGCCCCGTGCTTTCCTAATGTACCGAAATCTACCTCGAACAGTCGTTCTGTCAAATCGTCCAAATAAACAAAGTCTTCCACATCGGCTTTGCCATTGTCAGCTTTGTCTACCTTCGACGCTGCCGACTTGTCGACAGTCTGTGCGTTTGTCGGCTTGGGAGGATCGTCGGCCTTCTTATCCTGAGCGTGCGAGTAGACAAACGGCGCGATCGAAAAGAGGCAAAAAGCAACCAGATACTTTCGTTTAAACGGACTTGACATTTCAACACTGAAACTCCGAAAAGGCCTACTGCGAAAAGGATCACTTTAAACTAGCGCTAATGAATTCGGCTTTACCTGACAGAAATAGCGGCACATTCTTAGAGTGGAAAGACGGTGCGTGCTCTCGAATATTCGGGATGATCGTTTCCAGGTCGTCGTCTGATAGACCATCGTTATCGACGTCGATCTGAAATGTGACGGTGTCTCCTTTTTTCTGAATGCGTAATAGATGCGCGCCAGTGCTCGATATATTGCCGATGATCGATTCATTCAGCTTCACTTCACCTCGATTGTTTCCAACAGCGGTCGTATGTAGCTGCAACTGGACCGTATCACGGGTGCCAATACCGACATGGGCACCACCCGTACTATTGTCCAGCAAAACTTCGAAGGTAAAATCTCTATCCAAAAAGTTGACATCCTTGGTACGAATCACACCACCATCGGCAATGGTGATTCCACTTTTCGCTTTGGAGATTCGAGTGCTGGACGTGAGGAAACTGGGGAGACGTCCATCTTTAAAACTGCCTGAGGATGGACGAGTCGATGAAGTAGACTTACCTGAGCTCGACGGAGAACCGCTAGCAGATGGTCCGGCGGGCTGGCTGTTGGCAGGTTTGCCCTGGACGACCGATGTGTTTTTAAGGTTGATGTTTGTTGAAACAGCCAGGGCCACCTCAGCCGATTGGACATCGACCAGTCTTACAAAGGCGGTACCTGTATTTCGGTTGGGCACTATCTTTCCAGTAACAACATAGTTCGCGCCTGTCAGTTCACCGAGTTTTTGAGCAGACTTGGGATCGAAAAGAATTGTGTTTTGCGCAATCAGTTCAGGTAACACGGTAGCAAGCACGGAGCGCTCGACTACTTTTATACTTGCCTGAACTAGGCTGGTCGTAATCTCTTCGGACATCGTCGATCCAACACTAGTCAATTCACCATCTTCATTGCGAAGTGGACACACAGCGATCACCAAGCCGACCTTGGACTCGACTTCGTCGCCAACCTGAATCGGTATCTCAAGATTGCTGTTGATCTTGGCTTTCGAGAAGTTCTCTTCGACTTCGGTAACCACTAGACTGGAAATCATCGGCCGCTCAATGCCTAGCACAGCCCCAGTGGTCGGGTCCTTTATCTCGCCATGATTACGGTAGACCGAAAGCATGGTCCCCACTCGAACACCAGAGCTGCTGCCCAAAGTTACATAGACGACCTGAGACGTGACCTTTGCCACTTTGCCACTGTTACTCATTTTTTTGGCAAGCAAACCAATTTTCCAACTCAACAATCGCGGCAGTCCGATGCTTTTAACTGCGTCATCAAACGGCAATGGATTGACCACTTCCTTGACGTCCGATTTCGCAATCTCGACAGGCTCGTTGCTGACGAGGTCTAGAAACTTGACTACCAACTTACCATTTTCAATGACTTGTCCAACATAAACTTTCGATGACCGTGTCGTCACACGTAGCAGGCTAGCTTCCTTCTTTTCCGGAGGATCAGCCTTCTTTTCCTGAGCGTGGGAGTAGATAGACGCCATGATTATAAAGATGCAAATAGCAGCCAGATGCAGTTGTTTGAGCGGACATGACATTGCCACAACGAAACTCCAAATGGCTCGATAGAATTCGAAAATCGAAAGATACAAAAAGAATTCGCCACAATTCAATGAGCAAAAACAGCGTTATTGTAGAGTAACTGATATTTTCTTGGCAAGCATGAAAACATGAAAAATACACTTGGGACGAACGGGCTTACAATTGCATCGGGGGCGGTTTTCCAATGTTGACGTGGCCATGCACCCAATAGAGAGTTCGAGCGGAAAATGAAACGATCACAATGCACGTCAAAAGCAGTTGCTCTTGTGTTTGGTTTATGTTCCGAGGCGACTTCGGCAGTCGGCGTTTTTCAGGTTTGCGAATTCAAGGAGTGATGTCCGAAAACGGCGAGTATTCTTTTAACAAGTCGCCTATGATGTCGGTATGTTTCAAACCCATATGCCATCGAAAACCAGTTGTGATCGTGCTCGGGCAGCCAAAGACGCACGCTTTGATGGGCTGTTTTTTACGGCTGTCCGAAGCACTGGAATCTACTGCCGACCGGTTTGTCCCGCGCCGACTCCCAAGCCAAGCAACGTAACGTATTTCCCGACCGCGGCAGCGGCGGCTACCGCTGGATATCGACCTTGTTTGCGCTGCCGTCCGGAACTAGCGCCGGGGTTCAATAGCGGAGGTGGAGAACATTCGGTTCAGCGCGCCTTGGCGTTGATTGCGGAGGGGGCCTTGAACGAGAACTCGATCGAGTCGCTCGCCGAAAAAGTGGGATTGAGTGGGCGGCAATTGCGACGTGTGTTTGTCGAACATACTGGGGCCACTCCAATTGCGGTGCATACGACGCGACGATTGCTGCTTGCTAAGCAACTGCTGACGGAGACCACTCTGCCGGTGACGCAAATCGCTTTTGCCGCGGGCTTTAAAAGTTTGCGTCGCTTCCATGCCGCGTTTTCCGATGGCTGTGGTATGCCTCCAACGGCCATTCGACGATTGCGAACAGATGAGCCAACGGCCGCATTGAAACTACGTTTAGCCTATCGACCACCGCTGGCCTTTCCGTTGATGCTTGCGTTTTTTGCCAAGCGCAGGATTCCCGGAGTCGAACGTGTGAATATCGACAGTTATGAGCGGGTCGTGGGGCCAGCCTCCGCATCAACCTGGATTCGGGTTTCGCCCAATCCGAACAAACCCGAACTCATCCTGGAGATTTCTGATACCGACCCTCGGTCCATTCCGAGCATCGTTCGTCGAGTGCGACGGCTTTTCGATTTGGACGCGGATTTAGGAGCGGTGCATGCGGTCTTGGGTGAGGAACCGTTATTAGCAAAAGCAATTGGCAAGCGGCCTGGCCTGCGCGTACCCGGCGGTTGGGACGGGTTTGAAGTGGCGGTCAGGGCTGTGCTGGGGCAACAAGTCAGCGTGGCTGCAGCTACGACGCTGATGCATCGGCTTGTGGCAACGTACGGTGAACAACGCATTGGCGGTTCTCCAGGCTTGGACCGCGTCTTTCCGGCTCCCGAACGACTTGTAGATGCTCCCTTGGAGAAGATCGGGCTGCCAAAAACCCGAGCAGCGACGCTGCGGTCATTGGCAGCTGGATATTTGGAGGGACGGGTTGGATTTCAGGCTGGCCAACGACTTGATGAGTTCGTAGAGAGCTTTACGAACCTGCCTGGCATAGGCGACTGGACCTCGCACTATGTTGCCATGCGAGCGTTGTGTCACCCGGATGCGTTTCCCGCAGGTGACTTGGTTTTGCAGCAAGTTCTTGGAGTGGACAAGCGTTTGAGCAAACGGGTAACGGAGTTGCGATCCCAAGCGTGGCGACCATGGCGTGCTTACGCCGTCATTCATCTTTGGCACTTAGCGGGCGAGAGACCCCGAGGAGAAAATAATGTGGTTTGATGAATTCAAGACACCGATTGGAATGCTAAGAATTGCGGTCGATGCAAAGGGCTTGCGTTACGTGTTGTTTGAAAGCAACAAGCACGAACCACCCAGCGTCGTTGATTGGAAGAAAGATCGCAGCGTCACGAACGAGGCTCGCCAGCAACTGCTTCAGTATTTTTCAGGCGAGCGCAAAGAGTTCGAACTGGAGATAAGTTTAGCAGGAACGGAATTCCAGCGGCGAACGTGGCAAATGCTTGCAAGCATTCCGTATGGGCAGACGTGGAGTTACGCCGAACTTGCCAAGCGTGTCGATTCCCCAAAAGCCGTACGGGCGGTGGGCGCGGCCAACGGACGAAATCCGTTGCCGATCGTATTGCCATGTCATAGAGTCATTGGTAGCAACGGATCATTGACCGGTTTTGGCGGCGGCTTGCCCGCAAAAAAATGGCTACTCGAACACGAAAACCGATAGGTTACTCATTTAGCAGGGCGACCGATACTGTGCACTTCGAAGCCGATTTTGACAAGTTTGTCTCGATCCAGAATGTTTCTTCCGTCAAAGATGAAGGCTGGTTGACGCATACGATCAAAAACGCGGAGTGAATCCACAGTTTTGAACTCGTCCCATTCCGTCAGTACGGCGATGGCATGTGCTTCGCAGGCTGCCGCGTAAGCGTCGCCGACCACGGTGACGTTGGTTTCGATGAGTTTCCGGTGTTTGTCCGAAAGGCCGCCGACGCTATCCGCGAAGGCCATTTCAAGCTCGGATCGGACTTGCGAATCTGGAACCCGCGGGTCGTAGATGACCAACCTAGCTCGTTCCTCGAGCAAATCGCGGCACACGTGGATGGCTGCTGACTCGCGAGTGTCATTGGTGTCCTTTTTGAATGCAAATCCCCAAATGGCGATCTTCTTGTCCGACACTGTGTTGAACATGGTTCGAACAATGCGTTCCGAGAATCGCCTCTTTTGGTAGTCATTCATGACAACGACTTGTTCCCAGTATTGAGCGACTTCACGAAGGCCAAAGTGTTCGCATAGGTAAACAAGATTGAGGATATCCTTTTGGAAGCATGAGCCACCGTAACCAACGGAGGCCCTTAAGAATTTTGGGCCGATTCGCGAGTCGGTTCCAATCGCCTTCGCGACTTCGTCAACGTCCGCGCCAGTCGCTTCGCAGAGCGCCGAGATCGCGTTGATGGAGGATACGCGTTGCGCAAGGAATGCGTTGGCCGCCAACTTCGAAAGTTCGCTGCTCCAAAGGTTGGTTGTTAGGATACGCTCACGAGGGATCCAACGTCCGTAGACTTGCGCCAAGCGTTCGACGGCCTCAAGCGATTCACCTCCAATGAGAACTCGATCAGGTTGCAGCAGGTCTTGTACCGCGGTGCCTTCCGCAAGAAACTCAGGGTTGCTCAGTACGTCGAAGGTGGCTCCGTTGGCGGAACTGCTTAATATGCGTTTGACCGCTTCGGCTGTACGAACAGGGAGCGTCGATTTTTCGACAATGAGTTTGTGTCCTTTGGAACACTTGGCGATCTGGCGCGCGCATTTTTCGATAAATTCGAGGTTGGCCGCCCGTCCGGCTCCAATACCGAATGACTTGGTCGGCGTATTGACGGCAATGAAAATGATGTTGGCGTCGCTGATGGCCGCGTCCACTTGTGTGGAGAATTTCAAATTCCTTCCCCGAGCCTCTCGCACAATCTCGTCCAGCCCAGGTTCATAAACCGGAAGGTCGTCGGAATTCCACTGGTCAATGCGAGCCTGATTGAGGTCGACGACGTGGACTTCAATGTCTGGGCATTGCTTTGCGATCATGGCCATGGTTGGTCCACCAACGTAGCCAGCACCGATGCAGCAAATCTTCACTGGGGACTTATAAATAGATGTAATCATGGTCTTTTTTGGGTGAGTACAGGCATAAACATGGTTTCCATGTGCAATGACCGAATAGCGTATGGTAGTTTCTTCGGCATGCAACACGCAATCGTCATCATGAAGCTAAAATGGATGATTCGGACCTGACGGTTGGGTCGATCCCTTGGATTCCTTGTTAACGATTGGATGGCCAAAGAGAGTGGATAGGCAAGCCTAATTCATTCAGTTTCGGGGTAATGGCTTGGTCGATAGCACGTTTTTCATCGCTAGTCATAAGCCAGTCTGTACGACCGATCAGCACGATGACCGTGGAAAGGACAATGGCGGCCGGCAAGCAACCCAGGAGGATGCTGATAGGAAGCAAAGTGAACGACAAGCAACGGAGTCCAAGTTGAACTCCACCGCGGCGCATTTCGAAAAGTGTCAGTAGCAATATTGCTCCTCCTGAAAGGGAAGTTGCTGTCATGGCGCCCCGTAGACCGAACATCGGTACCCACCAAAAGTTGAGAATAATGTTTAGCGCCAGTCCAATTGCAATGATCACTCCGACTGTCTTACCTCGTTCGGCACACCAGAAGTAGTTTTGCATTAGGAACGCCATCGCAATCCAACAACAGTGCAACATGGCTTGCGGCATGATTCCAAGTCCATTGGAGTATTTGCCACCTAGCACATGCGTAAAAAGCAGTGGCGCCACGGCTAGCGAACCAACCGAAAGCAGTAGGTAAAAGACTGTGACGCATTTGAATGTCAGCCTTTGCGATTCAGCTACTTTGCTTTTATTTCCAGCCTCCCATTCCGAGGCGAGATACGGCAGAAGCAGACCACTCAGCATGAGCGTTAGGCTCGAAAGCAGCGCCGGCATGATTCGACCGCTATAAAATTGACCAACCAGCGCGACTCCTTGCTCGGCCGTTTCCGCAGCCAGATGCAGCAGCATGTAGCGATCCACTACATCGAACAGATTCACGAGCAAGTTCATGCACCAAATACTAACGGCGAACGGCAGGACACGTTTCCACATGGCTCGGTGAGAAATAGCTGGTAGCGACCTGCATTCAACCTCATGCCAATTTCGAAAAGCTGGAATCGCAGGAATTAAACCCGCAACAGCCGCGATAGCAAATGCGGCAACCAGGACCTGCCAATCATTGATGAGTATTACTCCACACAGGCTCGCAAAAGTGAACACTAACGAATTGCAGGTATGCATAGCCGATACGACGCGGGGCTTGCGAAGCCCTCCAAGCAATTCCGTAGTTGTGTTGAACAAAATCACAAGACAAAGCGCCATCGCGATGAGAACCATGGTCGGAAGCGAAAGCTCGAGTCCAAAAATAATGCTGCTGGTGCGCGCGGGTGCCAACACGAGAGTTGTGGCGCAACACAAGGCTCCAATGGTCGATCCAACGGCAACGCGTCTCAAAAATACATTAAGCTGCCCGGAGGCTCGATACGAGGCAACGAACCGGCCGAACGTACCAGGCAGGCCGAGCACAGCCAAAGGGGCGGCAAGAACGAAAAAGCTACTCGAAAGTGCCCAAAGCCCAAGTTGCTCGTCCGCTAAGAAACGGCAAAGAACGAGATTGCGAACGAACCCGACTCCGCGTTGCAGCAGATTCGCTATCAGCATAAACGAAAGGCCAGAGACCAACGAATCAGCTTGTAGACTTAGATTCGCAGTGGATCGATCTGGTTCAGAACTCAATATGGCGATGGACATTCGCTCGTTTTGGTTGGGACAAAGGCAAGACGCGACGTTTGGGTAAGGCTTGCCTGCAAACTATCGCTGGGCAAACAAACCCCCCATTCGAGACGGAAAAGTTTATGGTCGGCAACGCGTAGTAGCGATGGTGCCGGTTGCTCCGGTTGTAGGCGACGACATACAAATGTCCAGATAGGTATGGTGTGACCGCCCAATGTCCGCGAGCTTATTTGGCCGTTGTTTTTTGGAAGTCCGGGCGAGCCGCCGTTTTGAGGGATTCCCAGGGCTTGGGATAGTAATAGTGTGGGACCACTGGGCCACTATGGTTCGCATAGTTTCCTTGACAATAATTGGTCTTCCAAGCCATCGCTTCTTGACTCGAGGGCTCTATCTTGTAGGCCAGATACCCCGTTACGTACCTGGGTCGGTTGTAAACACTACGGTACTCAGGAATTGAGTTCCAGAGGTTATGTGAAAAGATGTCCTGACGTTGAAGAGCTGGATCCAAGTACGTTCCAGAGAGCCAATCACCCGCGAAGCTCTGGTTGGCGAAACCGAACAGCACGAAAGTCAAAGACGCGATTCCGACAACTTTTTGGACACTCATTTCCAACTCCACTCAGATCAGAACTAGATCATACCCACTTCTTTATCTTCGAATCTTCTGAGTTGCCGATTTCACTTTTGCCGAATGCTTATAGAAAATGAGAAATGCATGCGTTTGCAGGAAGCCAACCGACGAGACTTTTCGGAGTACCACAACTTTGCCGGTTGTGGTGATTTGGAATCCCCTCAGAGCTGCCGCACGTGTCTGAGTCCTTTGTCTACGTTGCTTTGGGAACGAGATGTCCTGTAAGTTGGGAAAGATAGGAGCAATGGGATCTATGACGAAGATTTGCGGATCATTACAATCGAAGACAGTCATTGAGCATCGTTGGGGCCAGTTTGGATGGATCAAATAGGGATTAGGAAAATGAAAAATAGGGTCATGCCGTCTGGTTTTATGGGAAAACGGCTATGGAAGAGCCTTCCTAACGGTTCGCCGGTTTCGATTGTTGGTTTAGCCATCGGGATTCTCTGCTCTTGGCAAGATGGGTCAAGTTTAGCCCAGTTTCCATTGTCGTCTGCTCAACCAGCAGTTAGTTACGCGAATTACGAAGCGACGGCGGGTACCCCGATAATGCAGCCGCCGATGACAGTGGTTGGCAACTCGACCTGGATTGTACCTGCCAGCTATTCTGTTGCTCCCTACGCGAGCAGCAGTATTTCGTCGATTTCAATGCCTGTGTCGGCACATAACTGGGCATTGGAGGTTGCAAACGCACTTAAGAACCTGGACCCCAATCGTTTGCCCGACCTTGGCAAGGCCCGACAAAGACTGGACCAATCGATGATGGAACTCGAGAATTTTCTTGCGACTTCACCGCAGCATCAAGCGAACTGGCTTGTGTTCCTGACTTGGAATGAATTACGTGCTGAACTCAAAAATGAACAGCCAGATCAAAAGCGAATTGTGCAATTCGAGAAGACATTTCGGCAGAATTACTTTGGACTGGAGTTGCGTCAATTCACAGGAGTTCGCGACGCCTTGGCCGCGTACGCGCATGCGTTGAAGTTTGGTTCCGACAGATCCAAAGCAATTGAGAGCTTTTCGCAACTTCTAACAAAGCTTTCAGGGCAATTGCAGTTGCCCAACGTCGTACAAGATTTTGAGAACACTCGAGAAATTGGCCAATCTGTTCTGTTTCTAACGCAAGCCAATCAAGCTAGCGATTTGGTCAACGCAATTCGAGGTAGCTATTCGAGGGCCAACGCGAGAGTCCTGATATCTTCGGAATTTGTCAATAAGCGATTCGCGAAACCAGTCGACGAAGCCAACCCGGTTGACGAACTCATTCTCGGTACACAGATTTATGGTCAGAGTTGGCTCCATGGATGGGTAACCCCACAACTGCTCGAAAGTAACACGCATGCCGCTTTGCGGCTCAATTTAAACGGTTCCTTTTCGAGCCAAAACATCGGCTACAATCGAAGTGTGAAATTGCATACCGTCGGGTCCGCAAACGTTTCCGCCAGCGAGACCATTGCGTTAACGGACGGAGGCTTGGTTCCACTCAACGACACTACCACGGATGCTGCTCTTGCGAGCCAAATCAACGACATCGAAGCACGCTTGCGAATCGTTCGCAAGATTGCTACCAAGCAAGCAGCTAAGCAGAAGCCGGAGGCCGACGCCATCGCCGAGGGTCGCCTTGAGAACCGTCTTCGAACGCAGTTTCATGAAAAGCTTGCCGTGCAGATCTCAGAGGCCAATCAGAAAATCAAAACTCCAGATCTACCCGCGCTCAAACGACTTGGCCTGGATCGTCCCGGACGAACGACATGGAGTTCTTCTCGTTATCTCGCTTTGCTATGGAAGCTGCAGGGGCAAACTCAACTCGGAGCCCCCTCTTCTTGTCCATTGGTAGTTGATCCCACAGGTATCACGGTTCAGTTGCATGAGTCCGCTGTCAGCAATTTGTTGGATCCCGTTCTTGCAGGTCGACTTCTCAAAAGCACGGAATTGGAAACTATGGCCACGCAATTTGGTGACGTGCTCGGAAAAGGATTGGCAAATCAAAACGACTCGGAACCGTGGGCTGTTACTATGGCAGCTTTCCACCCCGTGGAAATACAGCTTGACGATTCATTGGTCACGTTTCGAATTCGCACCACGAAGTTGGATCGCAACGGTCAAGCCCTGGAACAGCCTGCGGCGATCGAAGCGACTTACAAAATCGTCGTGATCAACGGAGCCATCCAATTGGAACGGCAAGGAAACGTGAGGATTAATTTCTCTGGAAGGCAGCAACAAGGCTCCAAAGCCGTCATGCTTCGAAGCTTCCTCAAAAAGAAGTTTGAAGAAGTGCTTAAGGAAAACCTGCTGGACCAGCCCATTCGCGTCACTGATCGCCTGCCGAGCGAACTGAAAGACTTGACCTTAATTTCGATCCAAGTCGATGACGGCTGGATCCAAGCTCACGTTCGTTAGAGACAGACGTCCGGCCGACCCTTCCGGAGAGATCGTTCGGTTTAGTCACCCTCCCCGGCCTTGCGGCGGACCCTCCCGACGCGGGAAGGTGACTTAGGTGGACGGCACATGGAATGTGCCTACTACTTTGAATTGCGTCGGACATGTCTATTTATCGGTCGTCGTCCAATCTGGGCGGCGTTTCTCGACAAATGCAGCCAACCCTTCCTGGGCTTCTGAACTGTGGCGAGCACCCAAATGAACTTCCAGCAGCCTTTTGATTGAAACGGAATCGTTAGCGGAATAGGCTTGATTCAGCAGTGTCTTAGTCGCCTCAATCGTTTGTGGACCGCCTGCCAATACCCCCAAGGCGATCTCGATGGCCTCTTCTAATAAATCATTCCGTTCAACGACCCGTTGCAATAATCCAATTTGTTGCGATCGAACTGCATCGATGGTATTGCCTACTAAGAACAGCTCTCGCAGATCCCCTTCCTTGATCTTGGGGCTCAACACGCCGCAAATGAGCGCGGGTAGCAGTCCACGTTGCGCTTCGGGAAAACCAACCTTTAGATCCGTGCTTCCGATCGCGATGTCGCACGAAGCCATGAGACCTGCGCCTCCCGCATAAGCCCCTCCATGAGCAGCTGCAATCGTGACCAATCGCGTTTGCCGCATCAATTGCAGAGCTTTTGCAACGCATTCGGCTGAGTGATAAACAAGGTCTGGATTCGAGGCTTCGGACAAGTCCAAGCCGGAACAAAAAATTGGGCCAGCACCGCGCAGTATCAGGACTCGATTCGACTTATCGGCTGCCAAAAGTTCGACATGTTCGCAGAGTCTTTCCAGCAGCGCAATGCAAAGGGCATTCCTGCGTTCGGGGCGATTCAGCGTTGCCAAAGCAAGTCCGGGCTTCAACATCTGAATGGTTACAAGTTCGATCACGCCGATTCTCCAGAGAAGTGGCCTATTAATGGTCCGGCTTATTCTACACTGCTAGAGCATTGCGAATATCGTATGATGGAGGGATTGTTCAGAATCAATAGAAAGGGGATATGCTTATGCGAATCGAGGGCAGTACGATTTTGATCTCCGGTGGAAGTTCCGGATTGGGATTGGCGTGCGCGCAGACGTTCCTGCAAGGAGGAGCAAAAGTTATTCTGATCGATATCTGTGCTCCGCCAAAAGAGATGTTGGCTGGGGCTTCGGGAGGCTGCTTTTATATGCGTGCGGACGTAACCAAGGAAGACGAGGTACGAGCAGCGATTGTCGAAGGAGAACACTGCCTTGGGCCACTTTCCGCAGCCGTGATTTGCGCTGGAGTCCTGCATTCTGAACGCTCGCTCGGACGTGACGGGCCTGCCTCTTTGGATGCCTTTCGGCGTGTTATCGAAATCAATCTAATAGGGACCTTTAACGTTTTGCGACTCAGTGCGGAAGCCATCTCTAAAAAGTCCGTTGAGGATTCTGCGAGCGAACGAGGTGTGATTGTGATGACCTCGTCCATTGCAGCTTTCGAAGGCCAAATCGGTCAAAGCGCCTATGCTGCTTCGAAAGGTGGAGTGGCATCCA
This sequence comes from Pirellula sp., assembly GCA_031374925.1. Classification (GTDB taxonomy): domain Bacteria; phylum Planctomycetota; class Planctomycetia; order Pirellulales; family Pirellulaceae; genus JBKCUI01. The sequence continues at coordinate 106,984 of JANMHA010000240.1, forward strand.
TGACGTTGCCCATTGCTCGCGATTTGGGTCGAGTTGGCATACGTGTGGTTAGCATCGCGCCGGGCGTCTTTGAAACGCCCATGATGAAAGCCGCACCCGACAAGGTTCGCCAATCTTTGCTGGATGAATCTCCGTTTCCAAAGCGATTTGGCGATCCCGATGAGTTCGCTTCGGCGGTCCAACACGTTATCGAAAACTCTATGTTCAACGGTTGCACCCTTAGGTTAGACGCAGGGCTCCGCATGCCCGCCAGGTGACGAAGGTCCACATCGTAAGTAGGTCCGCATCGTAAGTAGGTCCGCATCTCCGAGGCGGACGTCAGCGCTGTTGCTACACTTGCAGTCTATCATCGAGGAAATGGACGCAGCGAGGACCAGCGTCTCGGAGATACGCTGCTACGTTTAGATAAACTTGTCGATGAATCGTGGATCCAACGGTATGTCGCTGACCTCGATATCTGAAATTAAGTCCGAAAACAACTTCGACTCGGAATTCATCAGATCGATTCCAACCGATGCCCAGGCGCGTTGAAGTTTTGGTGAATCCGAGATCCCCTTCATGCGAAGATCGGCTTCCATGTCCAAAGCCTTGGCAACTCGCAAGTACTCCGGGTTCGGCTTTTCTAACGAGATGGCATAAACGAGTGAGGCTAACGAGAAGCATAGCTGGTCAAAGACGCCTCCTTCGTCTCCCAATAGAAAGCTCTGGTCCATGAAAGTCTTTTGAAAGCGAGCAATGATGAACAAGACGCGCCGCCCAAGTATACGGTTGCGATGAAGGGCCTTGCGTATGAGACGTTCCTTATCGGGAAAGTTGTCCTTTATCCCGATTGTCGATCCGGACCATGGGTTCAACGATCCCAATACGGTGCGGACAATGAACCAACCAAATTGTGCCTTGGCCGACCAACCAAATTTGCCATTCACCTCCGCCATTCCGATCGGCTCGAGATACTTCGCTCGTATACCACGGGTCATCGCATTGGGTGCACCTATGTCAGCCAGCACTGGGTTCGGACCTTCGTAGACCGTGGCGATCGTAAACTCGTGCATGTTTTCGCCGATGTAGTTTTCGATGAGCGGTCCGGAGTTAGCGATCGCCGCTTCTCCACCCGTACGAACAGCATAGCGACGTTCGTCTAAGTGAACGGATCGGCCCCCTTGGATTTGGTAAACGTTGATCGCAGTCTGGAGTAGAGCCTTGGTCGCGTAGACTTTGGCGATCATTCCCATGGTTTCGTCGCGAACTCCATTGGCACCCAATCGAAAGCAAACATCCCCAAGTACGCGGCTTGCGAGGGCATGGCACGTTGCGCGACCCATCCAAGTTTGAATGCGAGGAGAAGCCCCGATTGGCTTGCCGAAAGTGCTTCGGAAAGCGGTCCAGCCCCCTGGTTTGTTGCGGCGAGTCAGTTCGCTTCTCACTTCGGATTGGCTTGGATCTAGGATGATTTGGGCAAGCAGTTTGAATATCTTGGCGGCGCTGTTGACGCAGATTCCGCCACGACCCTTGGCGAGCGAGCTGAAGGCTTGGGCAAGTCCCTTGCCAGGCGGACCAAGCAGTTTGTCGGTTGAGACTTCGTAATCCGTCAATCGAAAGCGGGCGTTCCAGAGATAATCGAATGCAGTAAGTCGATTGCGGATCATCCGGAAGTGAGAGGTGTCGACTTTCGGGACTTCAAAAATCACCATGCCAGAATCGCGGCCTTTGGCGAGTCCCTCCCCATCGATCTTGAGCACGAGAATGCAGATTCCACCGTAGATAACATTGGTGATTGGCCATTTGACGCCGGAGATGAGGTACTTTTCGCCAACGCGTCGTGCGATGAGCGACAATTTGCTTGGGTCAGCGCCAACGCCAGGCTCCGTCAATGCGAACGATCCCAACAACTCCCCGCGGGCCATGCGAGGCAGATAATGGCTTTTTTGAGCTTCGGTTCCGAAGTCGAGGATTGGTGTCACTGGCCCAAGAAAATTATGCACTTCGAACATCACCGCCAAGTCCGGGTGAATAAGCGTCAATGCTCGTAGAAGAGGCCCAAGATCACCCAGTTTGGCACCGTTGCCGCCGTATTGCTTCGGGATGGCCAATCCAAAGAAGCCGATAGCAGCCAGCCCTGAAATGGTTTCCTCCTGGAACAGCATCTTCGAATGGTCGAGCAATGTGCCTGCTTTTTTTCGTTTCAAAAGAAATTCGATGCTAGCTGCCATCGTGTTGGCCACTTCGGGCGATGGGCTGAATCGACCGGGGTCGAATTCGACCGCTTTGACGTTACCAAAAAGAGACGCGATGGTGGGTGCTTCACCCGAAAACTGCTTCTCGGCTGCACGGTCTGCATCATCAAGCGTCGCTAGCGAAGCCACTTCGTCCGCCGTCCTTCCCGCTTGTTTGAGGATCAAAGATATTGCGTCCGTGTTTGAGTCAGAACGGCTATTGGTTTCGTCAAGCATGGGCTTCGACCTAGATGTCTAGAGTTGCATGGGCTAGAGGTCCGTGTTGGAATTTGCTTAAGCGTAACAGTTTCCAGTGTAGTCTTCAGCTAGCTGCCGAAAAATCCGCGTGGTGGAAGTTAGCCATACCGTGGCGGATGCTGCCAGCATCCGAGCCGATGCTAGCCGTACCGTGGCGGATGCTGCCAGCATCCGAGCCGACGCTAGCAGCGTCGGCCACGCCTTGCGTCTTGTTTATGGAAAATGTAGCGTAAGCCCCTGGTCCGTGCAGGGAGTTTCAACCATCATAGTAGTACTTTATGTCACTCACAGGCCCGAAGCGTATGTTACAGGTGGATTTCAAGTTGCGCATTCCTACTTTCTGGCCGATCATTTCAGGTCTTGTGTTGCTTTTTGGTCAATTCGCCGACGCTCAATCCGTTGACTTCGATCGCGATATTCGTCCCATTTTGTCGGAACATTGTTACACCTGTCATGGCCCGGATGCAGACAAGCTCAAGGCCGGCCTCCGAATGGACCGTAAGGAATCGGTCTTCAGCCAGCTCGAATCGGGATCAACACCTGTCGTGCCGAGCAAGCTCGCCGAAAGTGAGATGATTCGCCGAATAAGCTCGCAAGATCGGGATGAAATGATGCCGCCTCCCGAGGAGGGCAAAGCGTTAACGATGCAACAAATAGAAACCCTTAAGCGATGGGTTCAGGACGGCGCGGCCTGGTCCAACCATTGGTCCTTCGAAGCCATCAAGAACTTTACGCCGCCAAAAGAGAATTTGGCAGTTGGGACGGTTTTCAATCCCATTGATTCGTTTGTGCTTTCTAAACTACGTACTCAAGAGCTTACACAGTCGCAGCAAGAAACGAAAGAAAGACTCCTTCGTCGCGTGTCCCTCGACTTGACCGGACTGCCGCCATCCATTTTTGACATTGAGGAGTTTTTGAAGGACGATTCGCAGGATGCGTTCGAACGGGTGGTCGATCGATTGCTCAGCAGTCAACACTTTGGCGAGCGAATGGCGATGCCATGGTTGGACCTCGCCCGCTACGGCGACACCAGCGGTTATCACAATGACTCTCTTCGCGACATGTGGCTTTGGCGCCAGTGGGTGATCCATGCTTTCAATGCGAACATGCCGTTTGACCAGTTCACCATCGAACAACTTGCCGGCGATCTCATTCCAGAAGCCACCATTCAGCAGAAGGTTGCAAGCGGATTCCATCGCAATGTAATGACCAGCGATGAAGGTGGGCTTATCGATGCCGAGTATCGAAACCTCTACGTCGTCGATCGTATCGCAACAACCGGCGTGACTTGGCTGGGAATGACGGTGGCCTGTGCTCAATGCCACGACCACAAATATGACCCTATCACCCAAGCGGACTTCTACAAACTTTATGCCTTCTTTAACAATGTTCCTGAGAACGGAAAAGATGGTGTTCGCGATAGTAATCCGAAGCCCTATCTCCGTGTCGCTTCTGCGACCGAAGAGGAGCAACTACGTCAGCATACAATCGCATTGACGCAGGCCGATGGCAAGCTGGCTGAGTTGACAAAAACGCTTAGCGAGAAGCAGTCGATCTGGGAAAAGGAATTTGTTTCCAACATACAAGCTACGGAATTGCCAAAACCATCGGCTCGCTTTCCACTGGATGAAAATGGAGACGGCTCCGGTGAAGATGGGCAACCGATAGTCGCCAGCATACATGGAGAGAGTCGGTTCGAGGCTGGATCGATCGGCAAAAGTTTTCATGCAACCGGCAAGGAATGGTTTGAGTACGGCGATCGCTTTAGTTTCGAAAAAGATCAGCCTTTCAGTGTCACCTCGTTTTTGTCCGTTCAACCCAACGGAGGAGCTCCGTTCGGAAAAATGGATGACAAAGACGGAGCTCGCGGCTGGGATGTCGAGTTTCATGGCTTGCGACCAAGTGTGCATTTGATACATCGCTGGCCCGAAGATCTCATTCACATTCAAGCGGACGAGGATTTTCCGGCGAGTGCTTTCACCCATCTCGCTGTAACGTACGACGGATCCGGAAAAGCTGCGGGTCTAAAACTCTATGTCAACGGAGTCCTCGCCAAGTCGTCAGTCAAGAAAGATAGTCTGGTTGGTTCGATTCGGACCAATACGCCCTTTGGTATCGGTCGTCGTGGGGAATCCAGCGTCTTGTTTCATGGGCACATCGACGACCTTTGCATTTACCAGCGCGAGCTTTCCGCTGTCGAAATCTCGTCCGTGACATCCGCGGAAACCCTTAAACTTGCTTCTATTGCACCAGCGGATCGAACCCAGAAACAAAAAGAGCAACTCGAAAAGTTCTTTCGACAAACCCAAGTGCCGGAACTCGCAGTTCTACAGAAATCAGTCAACGACTCTCGAAAGACGAAAGAGGACTTCGAACGCTCGCTACCGAATACGATGGTCATGTCGGAAATGGAAAAGCCGCGAGAGACCTTTATCAAGGTTCGCGGCAATTACGATCAAGATGGTACGAAGGTGGAAGCGGCGGTTCCGGCCTTTCTTCCGCAGGTCGCTAAACAGGTTGACGACAAACCTCTCAATCGACTCCATCTCGCAAAGTGGCTGGTGGCACCCGAACATCCTTTGACGGCCCGCGTTACGGTGAACCGATGGTGGGCGATGCTGTTCGGAACCGGACTAGTTAAAACACTCAACGATTTTGGTTCGCAAGGGGAGCGTCCAAGTCACCCAGAGCTTCTCGATTGGTTGGCTGCAGACTTGATGCGAGATTGGGACATGAAACGGGCGATCAAGCAAATGGTGCTTAGTGCAACGTATCAGCAGTCGTCTCAAGTTTCGCCTGCGTTGCTTGCTCGGGATCAAGAGAATCGGCTACTCGCCCGCGGTCCTCGGCAGCGATTGGATGCGGAATTCCTCCGGGATAATGCTCTGGCCATAGCTGGGATCCTCAATCCGACGATTGGCGGCAAGAGCATCAAGCCGTCGCAACCCGATGGGACTTGGGAGATCAATGAAATGAGCGGTTACAAATATGAGAAGTCGAAAGGAACCGATCTCTATCGACGCGGCCTCTATGTCTATTGGCGGCGTTCGACGGTCTATCCTTCGTTCGTTACGCTCGACGCTCCGACCCGCGAGTTTTGCGTCTCCCAACGAGCCAAAACGAGTACGCCGCTGCAGTCGCTGGTTCTCATGAATGACCCAGTTTTCGTCGAAGCAGCCCGTGCCTTTGCACAACGCATTCTCTTGGAACCAAATCTCGATGATGATGCTCGCGTCACTTTGGCATGGCGGCTTGCCCTGACTCGGTCTCCAACCGCGATCGAACGATCGATCTTAAATCGCGTGCTCAAGCAACAACATGCCACCTATCGAAATGATCTTGATGCTGCAAAGAAGTTGGTCGCCATCGGCGATCTGCCCAAGCCCGCGAATCTGGATGATCAGGACCTGGCTGCTTGGACTGCTTTCAGCAACGTTATTCTCAATCTCAACGAGACGATCTCAAACTAGTCATGGATATGAATCAACAGCTCCAGTTCGCATTGCACCGCCGCAATTTTTTGCAAAATAGCTCGACCGGCATGGGAGCAATCGCGTTGGCCTCCCTATTGAAGCCTTCGGCGTTCGCTGGCGATGAAAAAAGCGTGCCGGGTGCGTTGCGACAACTGCATTTCGCTCCCAAGGCAAAGCGGATCATCTATTTATTCATGTCCGGTGCGCCTTCGCAATTGGATCTCTTCGATCCGAAACCGAAGCTTACCGAAATGACCGGCCAAGATCTTCCCGAGAGCGTTCGCAAAGGCCAACGAATCACCACCATGACCAGCGGCCAAAAGAATCTGTTCTGCGTGGGATCGCCGTTCAAGTTTGCAAAGCATGGCAACGTAGGTATGGACATTTCCGAACTCTTGCCGCATCTTTCGAAGGTCGCAGACGAGTGCACCTTTGTTCGTTCTTTGAATACGGACCCGATTAACCATGACCCGGCGGTTACCTTCTTTGCAACAGGAAACCAACAACCGGGGCGACCTACCATGGGAGCGTGGTTGGCATATGGTTTGGGTTGCAGCAACGGGGACTTGCCCGCGTTCGTGGTTTTAACAAGCGGTGGTGGCGGCCAGACACTGCAAACGCGGTACTGGGGCAACGGCTTCTTACCAGCACAGTTCGGAGGGGTCCAGTTTCGAAACGCAGGCGATCCGGTTTTATTTGTTTCCAACCCGCCAGGAGTTAGCGGCGACACGCGCCGGCAATTGCTGGACGCAACCAATGAGCTTAATCAACTTGCGCTTAGCAATATAGGCGATCCAGCCATCGCAGCCCAAATCGCAAACTACGAACTGGCCTTTCGAATGCAAGCCAGTGTGCCTGAGTTGGCCGACATCTCTAAAGAATCCAAAGAAACACTTGATCTATATGGAGCGACGCCTGGAAAACCCTCGTTTGCAAACAACTGCTTGCTAGCACGGCGACTTGTGGAACGCGGTGTTCGCTTCATTCAGCTATGCCATCGCGATTGGGATCATCACGGCGGCTTGCCAGGCGGATTGCCAACAAAGTGCAAGGAGACAGATCAAGCATCCGCGGCCCTTTTGCTCGACCTCAAGCAACGCGGTTTACTCGAGGATACGATCGTGGTCTGGGGCGGAGAGTTTGGCCGAACGGCCTACAGCCAGGGCGAGATCAAACCGGATAATTTTGGTCGGGACCATCATCCACGATGCTTTACGATTTGGATGGCGGGTGGCGGGTTGCGAAAGGGCTATATCCACGGTGAGACCGACGACTTTGGTTACAACATCACTCGCGATCCGGTGCATGTTCATGACTTGCACGCTACCCTCTTGCACCTATTGGGAGTGGACCACAAAAAGCTCATCTATCGCCACGAGGGACGCGACTATCGACTGACAGACGTGTCCGGAAACGTCGTCAACGCATTGTTGGCCTAGTGCGCATTCCCGCCGACCTAAACGCAACGCTGTAAAGAAAGTCAACGCTGTAAAGCACTCTTTGTCCGCTCGGAGCTTGCCTCCGACGGACGCCGTTTTGGCGTACTAATTCGCGGTTCAGCCCATGAATTCGAGCACTCCGCTCCTGCCTCGACCGCCTAAGGCGGTCGAGGCAGGAGCGGAGTGCGTCAGGTAGTGTTACCCTAAAGCCCCGAGTTCATCGAGGCTAGATTGTACTTTTCCGCTTCCGCTTTCGCCAAAACATGGGATTGTGGGAATGGATTGGCGTAACCTGGTGTGTCCCCAAACGCAATGCCAAGCGCTTTGGCTGCAACGACTGCCGAGCCTTGTGGATCCACTGTCGACAATCGATGGATGGCTTTCGAAATCGAAATACTGCCAACGTGAGGCGGATTATAAGTTACCATTTCGCCGAAGCGTTCTTCCTCCACCAGTCGCACGGCGTGCGCACCATATTGCGATGCGAGCGCGCGATCAAACGGAGTAGGGCTACCGCCACGTTGCAGATGCCCAAGCACGACGCATCTAGCTTCGACCCCCATTCGCGTTTGTATCTCCTTGGCTACGATTTCTCCAAGTCCGCCTAAGCGTACTTGAGCGTTGATGGCGGACTCCTGGACGACCAAAGTTCCGCCGGGCAGTTCTGCACCTTCAGCCACAACCACTAGCGTAAATTGCTTGCCCATATTTTGCCGATGGACGATCTTGGCGCATACGTTCTCAAACGTCCAGGGAATCTCGGGGATCAAGATCACATCTCCGCCACCAGCGATGCCAGAATGCAGAGCGATCCAGCCCGCATGCCGGCCCATCACCTCGAGTACCATCACGCGACCATGGCTAGAAGCCGTCGTATGAAGTCGATCTAAGGCGTCGGTTGCACATGCGATCGCGCTATCGAATCCGAAGCTGAACGCGGTGGAGGACAAATCGTTGTCGATGGTCTTCGGAACTCCGATCACCGGAATTCCATTTTCCAGGAGTTGTTGAGCGATCGCGAGAGAACCATCCCCTCCGATGCAAACTAGGCCGTCGATTTCCAGTTCTTCGATGTTCTTTTTGGCTTCCGCTAGGAGTGCCGGTTCGATAACGATTCGGTCACTGATGCCTTTGGTCGCACCGAATCGCCCCTTGTTGGTTGCACCGAGAATGGTGCCACCTTGATTGAGAATGCCCGACGTATTTTTCATGTCGAGAATTTGGTAACGCAGTGGATTGGCAAGTCCCTCAAACCCTAATTCAAAGCCAACGACTCGATAACCAAGGTAGGATGCGGTTTTTACAATACCGCGTATGACTGCGTTCAGCCCAGGGCAATCGCCCCCGCTGGTCAATACACCGATCGATCGCCGATTTTTCTTCATGTAACTTTGTTGATGCGTGTGGGCTTCGTTAATTTTTGGGTTGCTGCGAGATGCAGCCAATTGTCCTATTCGTTACAATCTTCTGCAGGATACTAGTTTAAAGGGTTCGTTGGTGTAAGACGAGCGGCGATGTAAAAACTACCAATCACAACCCGAAACGTAAGTGAGGGATCCGCGAAATTTCCCCTCGCTTACACTTCGGGTTGGGATACTCCAATCTGCCGCTCGCCTAAACGTGAACCTATCCGCTTTTCCAATTGTCTATTGACGGTAACCGAAAAAGTCAGTTGCTAAACTAATGACCCTCGCAGCGGGAGGGTTACCAAACCGAACAAACCAAATCACTATGTTAACCGAATCTCAGCCCTCGATTAAGCTGTGTCCGACTCAAACTGAGGCGTTTGAGTTTCTGACGTGTTGGAACGAGAACACTCCGGTACTTCACTTAGGTTCGTCGGACAGTCTCGGGAAAACGACCGTCCTTCAACAATTCATGCGGGAAACCGGGGCATTCTGGTTGGATGTTCGGCCCTTTGTTGCCGAAGTCGCCAAGGGGCATCCCATGGCCATCGAAGACGCTGCGTGGCAACTTCTGATTTCCACCATGGAGCAGCATCCTAAGATCATTATCGATGACTTTCAGTTGTTCTTCGATTTTGCAGGTTCATGCGGTGCTTATCCGCGCACCAGTTATTACGAAGCCACGATGCGCGCGATTATGCTTGCGGCAAAGGCCTCGAAAAGGCAACTTATTCTCGGAAGCAACGGCAATCTGCCAAGTTCATTCGCTGAAGTGGCTTGGTCGACTTCGATCGGCGATTTTAAAGTCAACGACTATCGCCACTTGTTCCAGGCGTTTCTGGGGCGCTCGATGCCCGAATTCGACTTCGATTCGGTATTTCGATTTGCCCCCAATTTGAACTGCCACCGCATCGCGCACCTTTGCCATTGGCTTGGCCAACAAGAGAAACTTGCAACGGCGGAACTGTTGGATTTCATTCAAACCCAGGGAATGTCTAGCAACATTCAAGTCAGCGAAGTGCAATCCGTCCAATTGAGTGATCTGTGCGGCGTAGACGATGTTGTCCAAGCGTTAGAGGACAATATCATCTTGCCGATGGAGAATCTTCAGCTTGCAGCACAACTGGGATTGACACCCAAGCGAGGTGTGATGCTGGCGGGGCCACCTGGTACAGGCAAGACCACTATCGGTCGGGCGCTTGCGAGGCGCATGAGAGGTAAGTTCTTCCTGATCGATGGTACTGTCATCTCGGGGACCGACCACTTCTACCACCAGATCGACTATATATTCCGAATGGCGATCAACAACGCACCATCGATTGTCTTCATCGACGATAGCGATGTCATTTTCGAAAGCGGTCGCGAGCACGGACTGTATCGCTATCTTCTAACCAAACTGGATGGTTTGGAGAGTGAAAGCGTTAGCAATGTGTGTGTGATGATGACGGCCATGGACCTCGGAAATATTCCGCCAGCGTTGGTAAGGTCAGGTCGGATCGAGCTTTGGCTGGAGATGAAACTGCCTGACGCGACAAATCGTCGTCGCTTGATGCGACAGTTGTTTGCGGGCAAAGTTCAAGTGGAAAATGAAGATGACTGGCCAGCGATCGACGTTGCGACCGAAGGGTTTTCGGGAGCCGATCTGAAGCGGTTGGTCCAGGACGCTAAATTGCAAATGGCCGTAGACATGACACGAAGTCGACCCGTCCTTGCGTTTGATCAATACTTGCAGATGGCATCGACAACGATCCGCAATTCACGTGTGGCGTACGCAAAAGCAGCTCAGCGCGCGATGGAGGTTAACGTGGACCGGCCGCGCTGGTTCAATATCCATCCCGAGCTGTTTGAGAATGCTACTCAATTGGATACTGCTCCGTGAAAAGGTATTATTGTCGCCTTTCGCTCTGCGAAAGTGCGTTAACCATGCGCACTTTCGCGGAGCGAAAGGCGACAATTGCGTGTGGCACGCCCAAAGCGAAGCGTGGGCGTGAGAACTGTGGCAAATGTTTCTAGCTAGTGTCTGTCCGGAAAAGGCTTTCTCCGCGTTTTTTCCAATTCGAACCGCCGATTTGGCGACACGAAGAATGAAAGGGCATCGTTATTTTCTTTGGAAATTCTGGTAAGAGCGACGCTTTTTCGCATCG
>JANMHA010000260.1:0-1581 GCA_031374925.1 Pirellula sp.
CCCCCCCCCCCCGGGGGGGGGGCCCGGGGGGGGGGGGTTAGACGCCAGCGCCGAGCCCCCACCCCAACCCCTCCCCGCCGGGGAGGGGCTTCAGAAGCCAAAACCGGATCGCCTGAATGACCCATTCTTAACCCGTAAAGCCTATGCGGGCAGTCCGTCCCGCTTCGGCACGGTGCCAACTGCGTGCTGGTGCCGGGCCGGTCTGCGGGATTACGCGCTTGGCGCGTAGCCAGATACGAGAACCGATGATCCATTCCGTGATCCTTCCTTATGAACCCAGACCGCGCGATTTCGCCGCGCGGTTCAAGCGGCGCGCGCACGCGACGCTGGGGCTGAAGCGGCGGCGCAAGCACCGCGGACGGCGGCTGGCGGTCTTGCTGGCGGCCGTGGCGGTGCCGGCGTTTGCTGCGCCGCAGGGGTGGGACGCGCTGGAACTGCGCGATGCCGCCGGGCAAGGCTTTGCCTTCGATCCGATGCCGTTCGAGCGCCCGGGCGACAGTTTCCCCGGCTCAGCCTTCTATTATGTCGCGCAAAGCGAAGCGCTGCCTGCGGGGCTTGATCCCTCGGGCCTGCCCAGCGATGCCGCCGGGGCCGAACTGGCTGACTTTTCCGGCGGCCCGATCGCGCGGGCGATGCGGGTCGATCTGTCGGGGGTCGACCGGACCCGCGCGGTCGAATGTCTGACCGCGGCGGTTTACTACGAAGCCGCCAGCGAGCCCGACCAGGGCCAGCGCTCGGTGGCGCAAGTGGTGCTTAACCGCGTCGCCCACCCCAGTTATCCCAGCACCGTCTGCGGCGTGGTCTATCAGGGCAGCGAGCGCACCACCGGGTGCCAGTTCAGCTTCACCTGCGATGGATCGCTGGCGCGGCGGCCCAGCGCCTTCTTCTGGCAGCGCGCGCGGCGCGTCGCCGAAACCGCCTTGTCGGGCTATGTCGAGCCCGGCGTCGGCCTCGCCACGCATTACCACACCGTGGCGATCCATCCCTATTGGGCCCCCAGCCTCAATTACATCACCACCGTCGGTGCCCACAAATTCTACCGCTTCAAGGGGCGCGCCGGGGAAGCCGGAACTTTCCGCTTTGCCTATGCCGGCGGCGAGCCGGTGGCCGCGCCCCATGCCCGCAACCCGGCGGCTGATAAAGCGCCCGATGCGGTGCTCGATCCCACCGCGCTGCAGCGCAGCTACGATGCCGGGCTGGCCCAGGCGCAGGCCCCGCTGGCGCCCGGTCAGCCGGGTAATCCCGCGCCCGCCCCGCAGCGCCCGGCCGCGCCGCCGGCTTATTCCAGCGAAGTGCGCGAACGCGGCGGCGACCGGCAGTTTTCCGGCGAAAACCTGCCCGCTGCGCAAGGGGTAAAGCCCGAATACCAGAACTCAGGCCAGTGGATCAAACAGCCCAGCCAGTAATGCCACGTCTCAATGATCGGAACCCATGGCTCCCCTCCCCGCTGGGGAGGGGTTGGGGGTGGGGGTTCCATGCTGGCGTTGACGCTCGGCCAGCGGCCACGCGCCCCCCACCCCAAACCAACCCCCCCGGGGGATGGGTAAAGAGACGAGCCAAGCGGGAGTTGGCCAAAGTGCG
>JANMHA010000272.1:0-15831 GCA_031374925.1 Pirellula sp.
AGATTGTGTTTGAATCCTTTGTTTCCCAACATATTCAACACGTGAGCCGGTCAAACGGTTCTTTCTTCAAGGAGCTTTTTTGCGTTTTACCCAATCTTTTTATTGGTCAAATGAATTTACGGACAGACACTAGCTAGCGACCCACCACGCCCTTCGTAAACTCAGATTGAAACAATCACCGTGGAGTTTGATATGATGGACATTGCCAAATACGCGGAATGGGACCCATTTATTCACCCGGGTAAATCCCAAACGACAGGTTTTGAAATCGACGTGAAATCATGACGCACATATTGGTGGTTGACGATTCTGCAACCGAGCGGCGACGCGTGGGGCGGTTATTGGAGAAAGGACTGGAGGCAGCAATAGTTTCCTATGCGGAGAATGGTAGGGCTGCTCTTGAATCGCTTCAATTGACTTTGCCCGACTTGATCGTGACCGATTTGCGGATGCCGGAAATGGATGGTCTTGGACTGGTCGAAAAAGTTACGGAGAGTGGTTTAGGGGTCCCCGTTATTTTGATGACGAGTTTTGGTAATGAGGAAATCGCGGTACAAGCGTTAAATGCTGGAGCTGCCAGCTACGTTCCAAAAGCCGTTCTCGGCAAACACCTGATCAAAACAGCCGAAAATGTGATCGCACTTTCGCAAGGCAAAAAAAGTAGACAGCGTGTCCTACAAGCATTGACCGAGACTAATTCGCGGTTCGTGCTGGATAATGACATCACGTATATTCCTCCCTTGGTTAGCTATCTTCAAGAACAAATAGCTATCATGCGACTGATGGATGAATCCCAGTTGATACGTATCGGCATTGCGTTATGTGAGGCGCTGACCAACGCAATCCATCATGGTAATTTGGAGCTGGATTCGGAATGGAGGCAGAACGACGAAGAGATGTATTACAGGATTGCCGAGGAACGTCGTTGCCTAAACCCCTATTCGGATCGCAGGGTTCGGATGGTTGCTACATTGTCGGATCGAGAAGTTCGATTTGTCATTGATGACGAAGGACCAGGCTTTGCTGTCGACGAACTACGAGATCCAACCGAAGAGTTCAATATGGATCGAATGGGGGGCAGAGGCTTGCTTTTGATTCGAAGTTTTATGGATGAGGTGAGTCATAATGCTGTTGGGAATTCTATTACAATGGTAAAAAACGTCGTTCCATTGGATTAGAAATCGGTTTTACTCTTTTAAGGCAATCAACGATGACTAGCGTTTTCGATATGGATGGAGCTTTGGAAAGAGTCGAAGGAGACCGCGAGTTGCTGGACGAATTGGCAATAATCTACTTGGGCGAGGCGGCCAATCTCTTCGTCGCGATTACCCGTGCGATGGAACAGCACGATATCAACGCCGCGACCAAAGTAGCGCATACGATTAAAGGCGCTTCGTCTAATTTTTGCGCCCAAGCGATTTTTGATGCGGCTTGGAGGTTCGAGCAAATGCGGCCATCAAACAGCCCTGAGGAAATCGCGTTAGCTTACCGTCAACTGCTTAACGAGCTAGAACGACTGAATCAAGCCATTCGGCAAGAGTTCAGCGTTCATCAGTAAGGATTTAGTAATGCTTTCGCAATCGACCCATGGCACACGAGAGCTCTCCAGGGCGCGTTCAGGGCCGTCCACATCTACCTTAGCGATTGCGTTAGCTGCTGTTCTTTGCTGGCTGGTTGGTTGGATTGGGTTAGCAGCTATCCATCAAATGTCGACTACAAGCTTGGAGGCGAGACTCAACTCCGAGGTAGACACATGCGTGCTCGCTTTACAGACGTGGCTTGATGACCAACGGAAAATAGCCGAGAGTTGGGCTAGTGATGCGGGGGTGCGGACCGAGATTGTCGATTTTATGCATTCTTCGATTCAACGCGACTGGCAACGCGATCATGTGCTGTCAAGCAACGAACTGCAGCGACTGCGAGTGCGACTGTCGCATGTTTGCGAGGCGCATGGCTATGTGGGTTTTGTGGTGATCGACCGCGAAGGGACACAAGTCGCCGCCCTGCTGGATGATGCGTTGGGACTCACGCTCGATGCGAAGCCATTGGAAACGATTCAGGCCGCATTTCAGGGAGATTCTGTCGTAACACTCCCTTTTGTTTCCAGGATTGCATTGCCCGACGAGAATGGATTGCTTCAGCAACAGCAAACCACGATGTTCGTTGCCGCTCCGGTTCGGGATAGAGAAGAGGCCGTCATCGCGGTTCTCGCGTTTCGATTGCGAACCTCAGGTCAATTTGCTCAAGCGCTGGAACATGCAAGGCCAGGCAAAACAGGTGAAACCTATGCCTTTGATAAACACGGAGTGCTGTTAACCGACAGTCGATTTAACGAACAATTACGTCAGTTGGGGCTCATCTCCGCGTCTCCAACAAGCCGCGCCGTGCTGGAACTAGAACTGCGCGATCCGGGAGGTAATTTGACCAAGGGTTTTCGTCCCGCGGTCCCAAGGGATTCGTTGCCGCTAACTCGAATGGCGGCCAGCGCCATCCAAGGGCAGGAAGGCATAGATGTCGAGGGGTACAATGATTACCGCGGCATGCCCGTGGTCGGCGCTTGGCGTTGGCTGCCGAAGTACGAATTCGGAGTGACACGCGAAATCGACATCGATGAGGCGTACGCGTCACTCGTTGCCTTTGATCGAATTTTTCTGGTTTGGTTAGGGTTGTTTGCCGCTGCTTTGGTGGTAAGCATCGTATTGCACCTGCGCCGGCGACGAGCGGAACATCTGCGAGCGAGAACGCAGGAAGCGCTCACCACGCTCACGAATCGCTTTCAAGCCGTTCTCGATTCAGCGACACAGGTCTCTATCATCGCCACGGATATGGAAGGGCAAATCACCGTGTTCAATTCAGGTGCCGAGCGTATGCTCCAATATCGGGCTACGGAAATGGTGGGCTGTCAGTCGCCAGCCGCGATCCATTTGGAGTCCGAAGTCCGCGAACAAGGCACCAAACTGAGTCGGGAATTCGGTCGTTCCATTCAGGGATTTGATGTCTTTGTCGAGTACGCGAGACAGGGCAAATATGAGGAACGCGAGTGGACATATGTTCGCAAAGATGGCAGCCATTTGACGGTAAACCTAGTCGTTACGGCGCTGCGAGATTCTTCTGGAGAGATGACTGGCTTTCTCGGTATTGCCAAAGATGTGACGGAGAGAAAGCGGGCTGAAGTGGCTTTGCGTCACGAACGCTTCTTATTGCAGACATTGATGGACAATCTTCCGGACAGCATTTACTTTAAAGATTCTAGTAGTCGGTTCCTTCGGATCAGCAAAGCGCTGGCGGATCGGTTCGGACTTTCCGATCCGCAATCCGCCGTAGGTAAGACCGACTTCGACTTCTTTACGGGGGAACATGCGGAGCGTGCTCAGGCGGATGAGCTTGAGTTGATGAACTCCAAAAAAAGAGTTATCGACAAGGAAGAACGCGAAACTTGGTCGGATGGTCGGCGAACGTGGGTCGCAACTTCGAAATTCCCCTTGTTCGATGAAACGGGAACGCTTGCCGGGACTTTTGGAATTTCTCGGGATATCACTGAGAGGAAGTTGGCCGATGAGCGTTTTCGCCTGGTCGTCGAGGCCTCGCTCAATGCGCTCCTCATGGTCGATCAGAATGGCAAAATCATTTTAGTGAATTCTCAAGCGGGAAGATTATTCGGCTACCATCGCGAGGAATTGCTCGGTCAGTCGATAGACATACTGGTTCCGCTCAAAATTCGCGGTTCGCATCCGCAGCTTCGCTCGAGCTATTTTGAAAAGCCAGAAGTCCGCGCGATGGGTTCGGGGCGTGATCTTCAAGGGGTCCGCAAAGACGGCAGCAGCGTTTCCATCGAGATCGGTCTCAGTCCACTCGAGACCGAAGACGGCGTTTACGCTTTGGCCTCTGTTATCGATATCACCTCCCGCAAAGGGCTCGAGGAGTCGCTGCGGGCTGCCAAAGAAGCTGCCGAAGCGACCAGTCGCGCGAAAAGCGATTTTCTCGCGAACATGAGCCACGAGATTCGTACGCCTATGAATGCAATCATCGGGATGACAGAACTCGTGCTGGGTACCGAACTTCCAGCCATGCAACGCGAGTACTTGACGATGGTGCTTGAATCGGGGGAATCGTTGCTGGCGATCATCAATGAGATACTCGATTTCTCCAAGATCGAGGCTGGGAAGATGAAATTGGAACTCATCGATTTCCCCCTTTGGGATACAGTGGGGGACGCGGTGAAGTCACTGGCTTTGCGAGCACACAGTAAGGGCTTAGAATTGGCCTACCATATAGCTCACGATATTCCCGAGATGCTGGTCAGCGATCCGGTTCGCTTGAGACAAATCATTGTGAACTTGGTAGGCAATGCGATCAAATTCACCGAGAGAGGCGAGATCGTGTTGTCGATTACTTGCATGGATCAAAACGAAAGCGCGGTTTTAATGTGCTTTGCCGTTACCGATACCGGTATGGGAATTGCGCAGGAAAAACAGAAGCTCATCTTTGAGGCCTTCACCCAGGCGGATAGCTCGACAACCCGCCGATACGGCGGAACTGGGCTGGGACTGGCAATCTCTTCACGATTGGTCTCCCTGTTTGGGGGAAAGCTGGAACTCAAGAGCGAGTTGGGCAAGGGAAGTACCTTTTCCTTTACCGTATGGTTGGCACGAAGCACACAGGTTCGCATCGGAAAAACACACATGCGATCCGACTTCTTGCAAGGCACGAACGTACTAATTGTCGATGACAATGCTACCAATCGCCACATCATACAAGAAATGGTACGAGGCTGGGGCATGATTCCGCGAGTCGCGGAATCAGCCTCGGAGGCTCTGCAACAACTGGCGCTGCCAGGTGATCCCGTCTCCCTAATCCTGACAGACATGCACATGCCTGAGATGGACGGGATCGCGTTGGTCGAGCAGCTTCGACGGAATCCAATTCTTGCCAACATTGAGGTTATTGTTTTGTCTTCTGGGGATCCAAGCGGCGACGCCGACCGTTGGGACAAGCTCGGGGTAGCGGCTCGTCTGATGAAGCCTGTCAAGCAATCGGAACTGCTGACGGCGATTGAGAACACGCTCGCGTTAGGAAAACGCGCCACCGAACGGGTGGATGTGCAAGCCAAGGAAGTCCTGCCGCAGATCCGCTCCTTGCGCATTCTGCTCGCCGAAGATGGACTGACCAACCAGAAACTCGCCGTAGCCCTGTTGCAAAAATGGGGGCACGTGGTGACGGTTGCAAACGACGGACGAGAGGCCGTGCACGCTTATGAAAACCATCCCTTTGATTTGGTACTGATGGACGTGCAAATGCCAGAAATGGATGGATTGGAGGCAACCGCATGCATCCGAGTTTTGGAAAACAGGCTCGGGCGTCACACTCCGATCGTCGCGATGACCGCGCGTGCCATGAAGGGAGATCGCGAGCAATGTTTGCAATCGGGAATGGATGGCTATGTCTCTAAGCCGGTTCGGCAACGTGAACTCTATCAAGCCATCGCGGCCTACTTTGTCCCCTGAATTTGGAGTGCTGGGATTCATCCCAGCTTTATGAAAAAGCGGCGTCAGGAAGTTAGGATCCATACGGCGCAAGCCTAGACTCGGATTGCAGAATGAAAGCCACGCAGCAACTATTGCATTCGGACTTCCGGCCCATCGTACTTTGTAAAAATCATCCTGCCGGCTTGTGTTTGCAAGGTACTTGTAACCACAACTCCGATGGTTTGATTAACGCGTTCTCGGCCCCCTTCGACAACCACCATCGTACCGTCATCCAAATAGCCAATGCCCTGGTCTTGGCCTTCGCCGGTTTTTACCACGCGCACTTGAAATCCTTCACCGGGCAAAAACTGAGGCCGAAGCGCACTGGCAACTTGGTTCAGGTCGATGACCTCGACGTTGTGCAGCTTGGCCACTTTGTTGAGGTTGAAGTCACCCGTCACCAACTTGCCGTCGAGGTGCTTGGCTAGCAGTACCAGCTTCATATCGACCGGCTGGCCAGCGAATTCAGGCAGTTCGCGGTCGTACATCATGAAGTCCATCTTTTCGCTGGTGCGCAAGCGATTTAAGATATCCAAGCCCCGACGCCCTCGGACGCGTCGCAATTTGTCGGAGCTGTCGGCAATCGTTTGCAGTTCCAGCAACACAAACCGAGGCATAACCAGTTGGCTATCGAGAATGCTGGTTTCTGCCAGCTCGGCCAGCCTTCCGTCGATGATGCTGCTGGTGTCCAAGATCAACGGCTTCATACCTTTGAGATCGCGAGAGAACTCAACATAAGGAATAACGAAACGGAAGTCGTCCTTGGTCTGAAGCAATAAACTAATACAGGTGTAACAAAAAATAGTCATAGTCGCGAGAGAAATATAGGACTTGAATTTGCTGTTTTCTAACATCGGATCCATGGCGATCGTCAGCAGATACGAAAGCAATACGCCTACCAATAATCCGAAATAGACCGCCGAAATGACTTCAATGCGTTTTCGTGGCAGCAACATGTCGGCGGCAACCACGCCGAAAGCCGCCAAAAGTACGCCGCTGAAAATCAAATAGGGCATTAGGGGCCCCAAAACCTGGAGATCTGGCGACCTGGCCCAAATCGCTCCTACTCCTGCCGCAACGGTGATGAAAATGACTCGAAGGAGCAGAATTGCCAGCGCATCGGCAAAAGGAGTTTTCGAAGTCTTATCGAAAGACGCGTCTAAACGAGAAGTGTCCATGAAATTGTCAGATGTTTACGTTCGTGAAAGGAGACTTTTCCTTTTCAATAATAACGTATTTATTCTGGTCTGTCGCTGGAAACCAAGGAAACACTGACCTTTTGCCACGCCCTTATCCTTTAATCCCGAGCCGCAGGCGACGGCAGTCGTCGAAACTTAGGACTCGGGGGTCGTCCAGCTCTTGGAGCAGCTGAAACCAAGGATTTTGAAATGTGTGCAACGGGGCTATCTATTTTGGAGCAACAGTAGCGATCATTCGCTTGCCTTGTTGCAACGGCGGCTGTTCCAACTTGGAAAACTCGGCTAGTTCTTGAAGAACGTTTTCCATGACGCGACGCCCTTCATCGACGTGTGCCATTTCGCGTCCTCGAAAAATGACAGAGACTTGGACTTTGTCTTTGTCCTTGAGGAAACCGATTGCTTGGCGAACTTTGGTACCGATATCGTGTTCGCCGGTTTTGGGGCGAAGTCGAATTTCTTTTGTTTTGGTTTGGTGGGTACGCTGCCCAGATTTCTTACTTTTTTCGTATTTGTATTTACCGAAGTCCATAATTCGGCAAACTGGCGGCTTTTCGTTAGGTGCAACCTCGACCAGATCCAAGCCCGCATCCCGAGCGCGGTTAAGAGCCTCGTCGGTGGTGATTACCCCGTATTGAGTGCCATCGGGACCAATAACGCGGATAGGGGAGATACGGATCTGATTGTTGATCCTAGTTTGAATGCGTTCGATTGTTGAAACCCTCTCGATTTGAATAAATGAACTCCTCCAGCCGACGTGCCAGATCGTATGTGGGACGAATTGCCCAACCGGTCGAAGACCGGCCAGACTACCTAGGTTAAAGTATCGGCAATTCTGGCCTAGTCGGTCAACAGATGTTTTGCGAAATTCTCGAAGGACCCACGCAATAATCGAGTCTTTTCCGAACGGGGCTAGGTAAGGGGAGCCAAAATCGAGTTAATGGGTCGAAACAGCAATCCAAGCCAGAGGGAGCGTGCGACCAGGGCTACTTGCACTTGCAACCCCGGCCAAGGTGGATAACATACCCAATCTGGTGTGAATAGGATTCCGAAACACACCTGCCCGCCCTTGTAGCTCAGTTGGTAGAGCAGGTGACTCTTAATCACCGGGTCCAAGGTTCGAGTCCTTGCGGGGGCATTGAGAGTTTATTAAGCGATTCGTTGATAAAACGTAACCTTCCGACTTGGAAGAGCGCTGTTTCGAAGTTAGTTATTTTCGGTAGACTACCGAAAGTGACTCTTGAAATAGAGTTCAAACATGCAATCGAAGGTGCCTAGCTACCGACTCCACCGAGGAAGCGGACAAGCAATCGTTACTATCAATCGCCGGGACTTCTACCTCGGCCGTCATAACACTCCCGACTCACGCAGAAGGTACCATCGGCTGATCGCGGAGTATCTTTCTTCTCCTGAAACATTCTCTCTCTCAACTTCCAGAAAATCCGACGCCGCCGTCTCCGAGCTAATAGTTGCTTTCCTCGCGTTCGTTAAATCAGAGGTCGGCGACAAAGAGTACAAGGGAATAAATCTCGCGATGAAACCACTTCGCAGTCTCTACGGTGACACCTGCGCGAAGGATTTCGGCACGTCTCAATACAAGGCCGTCCGTGCAGTTTTCGTCCGAGAAGTCCATCCCGTTCGGAAAAAGTCTCGCACACGACAGTACGTCAATCGAGCCATGGTCTATGTCTCTAGACTGTTCAAGTGGGCCGCCAGCGAACAGCTAATTCCAGCTGGGGTGTATGAAACACTACGCCTGATACCAGGGCTCAAGAAAGGAAAAACTGATGCCCCTGAGTCGAAGCGAGTTCGGCCGATCTCGATCTCCGATGTCGAAAAAACCCTCATTCACTGCTCACCAATCGTCGCAACAATGGTTCAGGTCCAACTTTTGGTCGGCTGTCGGCCGGGCGAAGTGTGTTCGCTGACTCCGGCAATGATCGATCGAACCGAGGAGGTTTGGCAAGCCAACCTAGACAAGCACAAAACATCTCACCACGAAAAGGAACGAACTCTGTACTTTGGCCCAAAGGCACAGAATTTAATCTCGCCATTCCTGAATCGTGAGCCAGATAGGCACCTTTTTTCGGCACGCGAAGCTGTCGAACAACGCAACGCTCAGCGTACTGCCAATCGAACGACCCCAGCCAATGAAGGAAATCGCGCCGGGTACTCTAAACGCTCTCGAATTGGAACCGAAAGCAAGAGAGCTCCACGCGACTATTACGACAGCCGCACGTACTCCCAGGCTATAGAGTATGCATGCAAAAAAGCGAAGGTGACACCGTGGGGGCCAAACCGGCTGAGGCACACAGCAGGTACGAAGCTTCGTTCCGAGTTCGGGCTGGAGACAGCGAAGGCAATGCTCGGGCACTCGGAGATTGGTGTAACCCAGGTGTACGCGGAAAACGACCGTCAAAAGTGCATCGATGCCGCACGGGCTATGGGTTAAGTGATTAAATCAGGGAAAGATTGGCCCACTTTCAACCGCAAGGTGACGGTTGAATCAAAGCTAGAGGAAACGAGCAGGCCAGGCCTTTAGAGGTTGCCGCAGTGGAAGCAACATTGCCACACCTGCCGCCAGTTATTGCGGACATGGCTCGGCTTCAAATGCTCATCGGTTGCCGGCCTGGCGAACTTTGCGCTATCAAGCCATGCATGGTGGAACGCACTGAATCTGTTTGGGAAATCCATTTGGGCAAACACAAAACAGCATACCGCGGCAAGCAAAGAACGATTTATGTGGGGCCAAAAGGCCAAGCGATACTACTGCCGTACCTAGATCGCGACTCAGATACATTCTGTTTTCGTCCAAGAGACTCAGGAAAGAGACGACGAACCGAACAGAGAAAAACCCCTGCGACATACGGCAACGCGGTCGGACGCAGTAACACGCCACGCAAAACAAGTCGGACGATCGGCGAATCGTACACGACTCGTTCCTATGGACATGCTGTTATGCGTGCTTGCAAGAAAGGTGGTTTGGACCATTGGCACCCAATCCAGATTCGGCACTCGGTTGCAACCAAGGTTCGGAAAGCTTACGGAATCGAAACAGCAAGCGTCATATTGGGGCATAGCGAAGTCGGAGTAACGCAAATCTACGCCGAGTCCGATCGTGCACGAGCGGTCGCCGCGACCAAGGAAATGCGCTAAGCAAACGCCCAATGATTGCAGACGCAGTTGTTTGCTACTGCAAGTCGGGCAACTGAGCGAGACGCAAGACTAAGTCGAGGAGCCTACTTGCCCCCGATTTCGATTGGCTCGTCAAATTGGAGACCCAGGACATCGAGAATAACCTCGTTCTTATCCCGAAGCAACTGAAGATATCTACTCTCGCACTGAGCCTGCAACCCTTTCATTTTTGCTATTACCGATTCGTGAAATTCGGTTCTAACCTCGCCAATATCAGATTCCAAACTTGAAATTGCTTTCCGAACCAGATCTCGGAGCTCGTCAATAGTCGTTACTTTTTGTTGCGATCTGAAGATACGGCCTCCGCACCTTCGGAGCCTTGCATCGCCAGTGTCTAGAAGCTTATCGATCGCTTGGTCAGCTAATCGTCTATCTATCATAAGTAGCTCCGTAGTTAATGGCCCACAAAAATGAACTCAGCCGGTCCCGCACGCATCGCCGATTCGGCTGATCAGTACAACGACCGCATCGTGAGAATTACCGCACAGCCTTTGTCACAGACATGCAAATTCCATTTTAACCGATCTATCGGACGCTTTAAGTTATCTGTCGTCTAAACAACTCGATGCACCGTTGTCAATCGGACATCTAGCAATTGCTCGATGTGTTTTATTCGTACGCGGTGCTCGACGGATGACGACTCTTGGTCGCACGACGCCTGAAAACTTAACACGACTAACAACACCAATAACGGCGGGTATTTGTGCCCGCCGTTTTCGTTTACTTACCCCTGAATATCTAAGGAATCCAATTATGTCCACAGTACTAGAACCGCCAACCCAGGCAAGTGAATTTCAACAAAGGACGACGGCAGGTGAGCAATTGCAGTCAGCAACAACAGCAATCCGGCTGCATGTCCGCTGGCCAGGTGTGCGCAAGACACTTAGCCAAGGGCAACGTCGACTTGCCGCTGGCGCCTTTAGCGCCGACGTAGATGTCCTCTCGGCTGGCAAGAAGCTATTCGACACAACCCATCCGGTATTTCGAGCTGTATCCGCCGCGAAATCAAAGGCTGTGGCATGCTGGCGTGGACAGACACTGCCTTATGTTGAACCCGGCATTCGGCTGGTACGTCGCAATACAGTATCAACTTTGGAATCGCAGTTACGCGAAACTCAGATTGAGCTACAGGCTACGGTACGTGATCTTGATCGTTGCTGGGGCGAACTGGTTGATCAAGCACGCAAACGCTTGGGCGACCTGTTCGATGTTACCGACTATTCACCAAGCATTGCAGATGAGTTCGAAATCACTTGGGATTATCCTGCGACCACTCCGCCGGATTACTTGCGGAGCGTAGCACCCGAGATTTACGAATCGGAATGTAACCGTGTGCGAGAACCCTTTACCGAGGCGGTCAAAATCGCCGAGGCAGCGTTTGCCGAAGAGCTTGGAAGCCTTGTTTCCCACCTGGCGGAACGGCTTAGTGGCGAATCGGATGGCAAGCCCAAGGTGTTCCGTGACACGGCGGTCACGAATCTAAACGAGTTCCTAGAACGGTTCCGAAGGCTCAGTATCGGCACGGATGAGTCGTTGGAACAACTGGTTGATCAGGCACGAAGCCTAGTTACTGGTGTCGTTCCAGAGGACTTGCGTCAGCGAGAATCGCTTCGGCAAAGGATTTTCAACGGGTTGACACGGATCGAGGCAAGTCTGGATGGCTACATGACCAACCGACCACGACGGAACATTATCCGGAGGCCGGTATCTTGAGCCGCTTGGGCGATACAGCTGAGCTCATCATCGGACTTGGCGGCAAGGTGCGCATGATCTACTCGTAGCTCATCGAGCCGCATGCGCTAGGGGACCCAACGATAGAGCGTGGTTCTCATGTCGAGCCTGACCAGAACGGATTCTGGTGGGCTGACTTGTCGCCAAGAAATGGCCCCAGGCTTGGCCCGTACACGATTCGTTCGCGGGCCATTGAGGCTGAGATTGCATGGCTTAAACAATACTGGCTTGAGCCAGCGGTTGTTTAAGTAAGTCGCTCCAGATTTCACTTTTCCATTAACTATGCCTAGGTATTTACCTGGGCATTTTTCGTTTTCGCATCGGTTTTATGCCATGCGAAGACTGGCATTACAGGTTTTTAACTCGAAATCCAAGTTAGAGGTATTCCATGTCTATTGCTGAATTTGACGCAGAGGTTGCAGCTGCCACAGGTGACACGGTCGGCACGATCCGTCGTTGCGGCTTTTCGATGTTAACGCAGGAGCCAGTCGAGTTAGAACCTGATGATGTCCCGTCCACCTCAGGTTATCGATTGGGACAGTGTCGACCCCTATCTCCGGGCTCGTTTTATTGACGAACTGACAGACTAACCGGCAATGCCGGATTTACTGCGAATTTGCGGGCGGTTGCATGTTGTTGCCGCCCGCTTGCTTGTTCGTATTGACGTGTTCCTATTTCCAAGTCTCAAACCAAAGATTGATTGACAAATGCTTGTTCGTTCAAAAATAGAAGGACCGCTCAACGGGGTCGAAAAGGTAGCCAGTGCATTACAAATCTGGCTCCGTCAACGATGCAAGACCGACCGAGACAAAGAGCACTTTTGGTCCATCGGTTTGGATACCAAGATGGTAGTGAAATATGTCGAAGTGGTCACTATTGGCACCCTCGATGCAAGCCTCGTGCATCCTCGTGAAGTCTTTCGCTTCGCGATCATGCAAGGGGTTGCATCCCTCATTATCAGCCATAACCACCCATCGGGTGACATACAGCCGAGCCTTCAGGACAGGGCCGTTACCCGGTCTCTTGCCAACGCTGGCAAGGTACTGGGAGTTCCGCTACATGACCATCTCATTATTGGGAGGAACGGCAAGCGATTCAGTTTTGCCGAGTCACTGCCTGAAGATCTACGAGCTTCTTAGTCGGGTCAGGGTACTGCGGAGCCCAGCTTTGGGCTCAACGAATTACCTAGCGCGGCGAACCGTCCGCACTTCCATTCCAAAATCTTCCAACTATCGAAAGCTAATATCTATGTTTATCCCCAAAACAGTACTCCAGGCTTTTCGCAAGTTTGCGAACGCCTTTCTTGACAGACCGATTCGGAAGCTCGCTTCTGACATCGGGCTTCACGCCACCGCAAACGGCTGTACCATTCAAGTTTTCGACGCGGGGAAGTCCGTAAGCTGCACGGTTGCTTGTAAAGATGGCGA
This sequence comes from Pirellula sp., assembly GCA_031374925.1. Taxonomy (GTDB): domain Bacteria; phylum Planctomycetota; class Planctomycetia; order Pirellulales; family Pirellulaceae; genus JBKCUI01. Next base: position 13,075 of record JANMHA010000272.1, read on the forward strand.
TGAGCCGTTGGTCGAGTCGGTGAGCATCTCATCCGATTTGTTTGAGGAGCTAGCCCAGTCTACTGGCGACATCGAATTCGGTCCGGTTGAATCGACCGAGAATGGCAGCCGCTTCATCGTTCGCTGGCAAACTGGCTTGGCTATTCGGCGTGCTGAACTCGACTCACGAGAGCCCCCAGCACTCGTGGGCGACAGCATTCCTTTGACCAAGATCGATGAGCGCTTCTTACCTTGTTTGGCCAACGCCATTGAGGTAACCGATGAGGTTTCTATTCGCTATGCGCTAGGATGCGTCCAGCTAGACGGCCGCGATGGGACAATGGCAGCCACGGATGGTAGTCACTTGGTGCTCTTCGACGGTTTTGACTTTCCTTGGAAGTCGGAGGCGATTCTTGTCCGAAAAAGTCGGCTGTTTGCACTTAAGGATTTCCTGAAGCTCAAGGCCGTATCGGTCGGAATCCAAGATAATACGCTTGTTATTGCTTCAGGCCCTTGGCGATTCACGCTGCCGGTTGAGACTGATGCTCGGTTTCCGAATGTTGGCCAAGTGATTCCGGACAGGCAAAGATCAACAAACCGGGTTCACCTTGATTCGGGCGATCGTGACGCCTTAGATAGCTGCTTGTCGCAGTTACCTGGCGACGCGGACGATTTGAAGCCTGTGATTTTGGACCTAAACGGTCACGTTGCGGTGGCCGGTAAATCTAGGCAGGGTACATCATGCACCGTTTGCCTGGAGCTGGATCGCTCGTTGCACCTCGGCCCCGACCTGCGTACCGGCACACCGCGACATAACCTTGCGTATGCGGCGAAGATCGGTGCAGACAGTTTATTTCTATACGGCAAGGATAAGCCGATCCTAGCCTGCGGCCCCAATACGCAATATGTCTGGATGCCGCTTCACAATCAGGATTTAACGGTCGATCTAACCCAGACGCAATGCGTCCGCACCAGCACGGTCGCCCCGTCCTCCAAAAGTCGCAGGGCAAGCTGACGAACCATGAAAATCCAACGATCAGTGATTGGTCGATTTCTCCAGTTTGCTCGCAAGATGTGGAGATCGAACCACGAAGGCGATTCACAAATAGTTGTCTTCACCGTTACCGAAAGAAGCAGTTCGATCGCAATGGCAAGGGACGGGTTGCTGCTGACCTATCTTTGCAATCGTGTCGACGCCGAAACCGACGAGCAAGTTATCGCGGCACCGTTTGGACTTTTGCAGGATTGATCAAAGGGCACTGGCACGGTTGAGTTGCACGAGTTCCTCGAAAACGGAGCACTTTTAATCACGGCCGAATGGAGCGATGGGCTTGTCCGGTGCGAGCGGACGTACGCATCTCAGGATCCGCCAAAGTATCACTTGCTCCCGGATTTAGCTTGGCACACCGTTGACGAGCGGATGGTACTGATGCTGCGAAGTACGGAGACGGAAACCGACGGGGAAGAAAGGGCGACCGACCGCCGTGTAAATAGCTGCCTAATCGAGCCCGTTGCAATGGTGCCTCGTTGAGGTCTGCCCGTAAAGACTGCTAGTGGCGTAAGCCACTGAGTAGTCTTTTTTAGCTATTGGACGATCGATTCCGGGGGACTTAAAGGCGGGAGAAGCGTTGTCAGTTTTGTATTCTCCCATTGCGGCCGCGAGAACGGAAAATCCAAATAGGTGAACAAAAGTCAGAATCCCGAAACCACCGAACTGCGCAGTGATCACGCACGCGATGACTGCGGGTAGCATGAGAATCGGAAGTCGTCTTGTGGTGGCTTCCGGGTCACCAAGTAGGATTAACAGCATGTTTCTATCGACGATAGTATCTATGTAAGTCGTGGGTTTGGATTGGGAGCCATTCGAGTAAAATCTGGTGACTTAGACCCGTGATCTTGCTCTGCTGTTGCACGCTTCTCCCTCAGCTAGCCTGCTTCAGTCTAATCGATCCAACAGTCGCACGCCACTTGCACAGTAGATGAGCTAGTTCCGAATCCAGCCTAAGTCCAACCTGTGGAAATCGTAGCTGCTAGGTTGCTGGCTAGGCAGATACTGCAGGAGTACGACGCTTTCCACAGTTGATGAGCGAACCGGAATCCTGCCGAATTTGGGAATCTAGCTGACAGCGAATCTGAGAAGCTAGCTCGTAGCCAATTCGTGTGGATATTCATGTAGTTCGGTTGAGTTGTCGCGGTTCGAGCCAAAAGAAGAGCTCTAGGTCGGAAAGGCCCCACAGATTTGCATACCTGCACATTGCAGTTGGTGCGATTCGAAAAAGTGGGCGGTAGCAGTTGCAGATCACTTCCAGTTGCAGAGATTTCCCTGAGCTCGAATCATGAGAATGTATCGCGAGCACAGGCCCAGAACTCGCAAGGTACAAAAGCATAATCGCAATGAAGACGGCGATAATGTAACGCGAAAGTGTTAAAGCTCTAGAAAACTTAGGCATCTCGAGTACTTCCTCCGTGATCGAACGAACCGCAATCCATCCGAATCGGATCAAAAAGAATTATTACTCCAATCCAACCCACTTCCACGCAGCTAACAGCTCTAGTCTATCCTATCTAGCAGGCGCCGTGCAATCGAGCCAGTTCCAATGTCCACAGTGGGTGGGCTAGTTTGGAAATCGGTACTACGCACCAACCTGTGGAAAGGGACGCTACGTCGACAGTGCATCCGTTACCTAAGCCAATTGCCGATCGCGTCCCAATACCGATCGCCGAACCGAACGGCAAGCAAACCGCTAACGACAACAAACAAAATAATGCAGGTCAATA
>JANMHA010000290.1:0-7013 GCA_031374925.1 Pirellula sp.
CGTTTGTGTAAAAGGCTTTGTCGTTGTTTGCAATTGGTACCGCAGCCATAAGGTGGCGTGGCTCCAACGATTCAAGCAAAGTTCGATGGCTAGTTCTACTTCGAGTTTTTCTCAATCCAGATCGAACCTGCTCGATTAGAAATTCCTTCCGAAAAGCTGTTGACATTTCCACCGGATGGTCCACCAGCAGGTTTTCCGTGGCTACATTCGACGATCTTTCCACCGTTTACCGTTCAGCATGAGTTTGGGTAAAATTTTTCTTAAGTCGGTCAATTGCTCGGATGTAAGTTTGCGTTCGTCGAGAGATAAGTACTTGAGTTTCCGGCATGCTACCAAACTAACGATTGATTCGTTGCTGAGTTGAAAGGCTGGAAGGAACAAGTGAGTCAGGTGAGGACAGCGATGGAGCGTTTGTAACCCAACATCAGTGACGCTCGTCTTCTCAAGATTCAGTAGCGTGATTTGTGAAATGCCGGGTGTCCGCTCGGAAGCTAATTGAATCAATTTTTGCAAGTCAACATCTGAAAAACTTGCACGCGATACATCACACGACATGCCAGTACCCTCAATGGTGCTGATGTAAACGTTCCCACCATCGATTAGTTCCTCTAGCTTAGTTTTTAAGGCTAGATTCAATGCATGCCCCAGTTGGTTAGCACGAATATCGTTTCCGATAATCGCGAAGAAGCAGGCTGCAATGAGCATCAAAATCAAGCAAGAGAGAATGCTAAGACGAAAGCGCCATTCTCCCGTAAGGACTCTTTGACGCTGCAATTCCACAACAATGGTGGAACAGGCAATCGCGCCACATGAAATTGCAAATACCAGAGGCAAATTGAAGCGGGTACCAATAAACCATGAGATCAAAAGCATGGCAAGAGCATTGACACCAACGACTATCCCGAGATATCCAGCGACTAGTCCCCACCGAACGCATGGCTTGCCGCCCTGATTGATAACCCAAGTTAGTCGAGTCGAAGATTCGCTGTAGCCATTGTCGTTCATGTGTTTAAGTCTACCAGAACAAGAAGTTGCTGGCAAAATCCCAATTAACGCAATGAGGCGTCCGCTTCCTTCCAACACGCTTCTGCGATTTCCACAAAGGTTGTGCCTAGCTGCACCTCGCATTGTAAAGGCTCCGAGCGGCACCGGTTTAATCTGATACACTTCCTAAGTTCGATTTAAGTTCGTCGGGAGAAAATAAGATGCGAGCGTTAGTTTTGAGTATCGTTCTTTTGGTTGGATGTCAGAAACCGAATGAGATCGCCAACAGCACCGATTCGGAAATAGTTCTGGAGTCGATTACCAACAGCATCGGAATGAAATTGGTTCTGATTCCGGCGGGTACATTTACTATGGGCTCGCCTATGGAAGAGGTCGGAAGGGGGCCCGACGAGACGCAACACGATGTAACGATTAGCAAACCCTATTATCTTGGTGCATACGAAGTAACCCAGAGCGAGTTTGATAAAGTGATGGGAACATATCTGTCAGGCAGCACCGGCTCGACAAACCCTTTAGAAATCGCGAGTTGGGACGACGCGGTTTATTTTTGCAGGAAGCTATCGGAATTGACTGAAGAGAAAGTGGCTGGACGGGAGTATCGATTACCGACAGAAGCGGAATGGGAGTACGCTTGCCGAGCAGGTAGCAAGACTGCGGATTCGCTAACTGAGTATGCCTGGTTTAAAGAAAATTCTGGAAAAAAGTCCCATCCAGTGGGATTGAAAAAGCCAAACCGATGGGGCTTGTATGACATGCACGGGAATGTCGTTGAGTGGAGTCAGGACGTGTATGGACTCTACCCTTCTGGTGCGGCAACCGACCCTCAGGGGCCTATTCTGGGCTCGTACCGGGTATTCCGAGGCGGCGGCTGGTTCGACATTGCAGGCCAATGCCGGTCGGCGGTTCGGCATGGGAACGATCCGTCGCTTCGCATCTACAGCCGCGGCTTCCGCGTCGCCATGAGTCCGTCTGTGAAGCTTTGATGCTGAATTGACGAGCGTAGCGACTCGTCGTAACATGACGTATCCACGCCATTGTGCAAGCGTCCGCTTCCCTTCGACACGCTTCTGCGATTTCCACAAGTTTGTGCCGCTTGCATATTCCCAAATCCGCTATGAGCGAGATTACCAAATTGGTTAGCTGGATTCACATCTAGCTCCTTACCTGTGAAAGCGTCGTACTCCTGCAGGATCGGCCTAGCAGCAACCTAGCAGCTACCATAGCAATTGCGAATCCCATCCATTGTGCAAGCGTCCGCTTCCTTCCGACAGGCTTCTGCGATTTCCACAAGGTTGTGCCGCTTGCATATTCCCAAATCCGCTGCAAGTGAGAATCCCAAATTGGTTAGCTGGATTCACTCCTAGCCTCATCCACTTTGTAAGCGTCGTACTCCTGCAGGATCGGTCTAGCCAGCAACCTAGCCTCTTCCCTAGCCGCAATCTTCTCAACTACATGTGGACACAATCGATTTAGCGACAAGCTGCCTTCCACAAGTTGGACCATTCCCCAATGTGGACATTGCCTCTAACCGATTAGACTACGACTGCGGGATCGGCTAGACTGGAGCGGCTGAGCGGCGGTGAAGCGAGTTGGGGCGGACGAAGCTTCCTTTCAGACGGCTCGTTTTTAATAAGCGGATAGGAGGGTTGCGTGCCATCGCCAAAATTCTTGTCATCCTGGCAAGCGGTTCTATTTTGCGGTCTCGTTGCTGGTATTGCGATTGCAGCGGTTGACAACTTAGCTTTTGGAGGCGAAGTGAGCCCGATCGTGATTGTTGCATTACTATTCGTGTCGACGACTACTTTCGGTTTCATGTGGGGGCGAATGGGAACGCTGGCAGCAGGAATCACTTGGGTATGTGTACCTTTGATTCATTTGGTAAAACACATTCTTGGCCTACCTGATACGCTTCATCCGAACACGATTCAATCTATTCTGATGCTTGCTATTTTCACCTTGGTCGTTGCATCCATTGGGACCGGTTGTGGATTGTTCAGCCGTAGGATTCGCGGCTAGTTGGCTATAGTTCATCTGTGTAGGGTGGGGAAAAATGGGGACGCCTCGAAACTGGTAAGTTCGTTTCGGAAGTAGGAAGTAGGAGGTCTTTCATTGTGCCAAGCGTCCGCTTCCCTCCGACGCGCTTCTGCGGTTTTCACAGGGTTGTACGGTTAGCGAGATTACCGAATTCGGCATGATTCATGACCAGCTCATCAACTGTGGAAAGCGTCGTACTCCTGCAGGATCGGACTAGCCAGCAACCAGCAGCTACCACTTCCACAGGTTGGACTTAGCGTCTGCCGCTTCCACACAAGGCGACCTTCAGTGAAGTTTTATCGGAACAGTTCTTGAAAACCAAACCGATAAAACCCGTAACAGAAGTTGGTCAGCACATGCCGTACTCCTGCCGGATCTGCCTAGCCAGCAACCTAGCAGCTACCGTAGCAATTGCGAATCCCATCCATTGTGCCAACGTCCGATTCCTTCCAAGACGCCACTTCCACAGGTTGGACTGAGGCTGGATTCAAGCCCTCCAATTTGATTATTTCGATTCCTTCCGACAGGCTTCTGCGATTTCCACAAGATTGTGCCTAGCTGCTAGCTTCCCAGATTCGGCAGGATTCCGGTTCGGTTGCTTGCTACGAATCACGAATCGCCATTTCGCAAGGGCCAGTGGGCATGGACCGATGGTACCATCCACACGGTGTGGACGAGAAGCGGCAAAGGATTGAATTCTGCCTACTGAATCACAAAGTAGAGACCGTCGCAACTTTCAGGTTGTGGTTTTTCACAACCAGTCCGAAGTGTTTTGATCCGGCCGGTCCCCGCAGGCTGGCTAGTTTGCTTAGCCATCGATGCACTGTCGTGTTTCGTAGTAGCATTCGAATTTGATTGGCACTAGCCAATTGCTTAATTAGACTGCGAAATTTGATCCAGTAGCGATCGTTGTAATAGATTTTCTCTTGAACGCATCCGCCCTCGCTTTCAACGAGTGATATGTAGGCTTCCTGACGGTTGCATTTCATGCAGTCAGTTAGAATGAGAACTCCGTTGTGGGTAAGGAGTGAAAGAGCATTACGGATTGTAGAATGTTGGTCTTCGTCGTTCGGCAGATTTCGGACTACGTCTCCGAGGAAGACCACATCAAAGGAAGCTAGGGCATATTTTGGGTGTATGGCATCGCCGAGTTCGATTTGAAATCTGGTCTTGGTGTTCAGAAGCGCGCAACGTTCGTTGGTTCGCTGGACTGCCGATATTGCGATATCAAACGCGAAAACTTCCGGCGCGTAGTCGGCCATCAATTCGGTTAAATAACCCAAGCTACAAGCCGCATCGAGCACTCGTTTTGGCGATGGATGGAATCGCTTGGCTGTATCCGCCATTTTGGCGTATTTCGCCTGCTCAGCCGCGGAGTAATAATCCCACGGATCATCGTGCTGCTGGTAAATCTGCTCGTATAGGTCTTGGTTTTCATTCCGCGTGAGAAGCGAAGTTTGCGAGTGGGGCATTGCAGGCTCATACGAAGCGATTTTGATTAACTACTCTTTCATAGTATTACGACCTATTCAGTCGGAATTCTCAGTTACTTTTCGTTAGGCCTTTCGTTGGCTTCTTTAGTCAAACCTGAAAATACTACTTTGCATAAAATGGGCAAGTTAACCTCGTCGCAACAACAATCTGCGAATAGGAGCATGACATTCAGCTCCCGGTACCGTAGCAAATGCGAATCCCAACTCCTTGTGCCAGCGTCCGCTCCCCTCCAACACGCTTCTGCGATTTACACAAGGATGTGCCTAGCTGCTAGCTTTCCGAATTCGGCTGGATGCAACGGCTACCTCAACAACTGTGGAAATGTCGTCGGCTGCAGGCGAAATAGGTTGGGATATCAATTTTGAATACGTCCGATTCCCTCCTGACCCCAGTAGCGAGCCGACCGGTGTTCGCAGTAATATAGACAGTGGCGGAGGCGAAGCGGCTCAGTACAACGCACAATCTATGCCTCCGTTCCGCTTCGCTGCAGTTGACATAGATTGCTATTCGTTATCAGCTCTGAGACGGATCTACGCACAGATAACATATACCTGATCCAACTCATGCCAGTTGTAACCACGCTCAATTTTTTTGGTCGCACAGAAGAGGCACTCACTCTCTATCATGAGGCGCTCGGCGCCGAAACTCTCTTCCTCATGCGATTCCGTGACTGCCCAGACAAATCATTTATGCAACCAGGAATGGAGCAAATGATTTTTCATGCAACATTTCGGATCGACGGCACAGAGTTCATGGCGAGCGATGTGGGGTATTCGGAAGACACAGCCAAGCCATTTTTTGCGGGCTTCTCTTTAGCACTACATCCTGAATCGATCGAAAGAGCGATGGCAATATTTGCCGCACTCAGTGACGGAGGGCGAGTCATCATCCCATTTGCGGAATCGTCATTCACGGGTTGGTACGGCATTGTGGTTGATAGCCTCGGTGTTTCGTGGAAAATCAACGTTCGCAAAAGCAGCAGATAACAAACCAATCGGGATGGATGCCGGTTTTCGCCGGACGCCTCCCAATAGTAATTGGCCTACTCCTGCAGGAGTAGGCCTAGCCAGCAACCCTAGCAGTTACCACTTCCACAGGTTGGACTGAGGCGGGATTATTGGCTGCCTCATCAACTGTGAAAGCGTCTTACTCCTGCAGGATCGGCCTAGCCAGCAACCTAGCGGCTACGGTAGCCACAGGTTGGACCATCCCCATTGTGGACATTGGCGCCGGTTGCTTGCGGTAGGACTGCTACATAGGATAGACTGGAGCGGTTGGCGGCAGGGAAGTTCAACCGCGGGGTAAGATTCACGGGTCAGAGTCGCCAGATTTTTTCGGAAGGTTCCCGTCCCGAACCCAGCCCTAAATAGACTTTTTGCGGACTCCTTGGCATGAAACTTTGGTTCGTCGATGACAAACCTGACAATCACAACACTTGGACAAATAGCTTCGCTGAACCACTCCTAGCGCACTGTGAATTGCGATCATTTTTCTCCGTCCCGGAACTAATCGGCGAACTCGAGAACGGTAACGCACCCGATATATTGTTCATAGATTTTTTCATTGGAGAATTTCTTGGAATCGAAGTAATAAAATGGTTTGAAAACAAGCCTGTTCGTCCCGTTCTGATTGCCCACTCGAGCTTGAAAGAAGCCAACGTTGGAATGGTAGGCGAAGGTGCGGATTTCTACTTGGAGAAGATTAAAAGCAAATCGGATACTGCATCTATCAAGACTGCGTTTCAAACGATCAATGATCTCATGTATACCGTACAAAGTAGAGCCCTCCGACAACGCCCATAGACTTTCGGGACTTGGAAAGAGGCCGTTTCCACACGGATGTCCCACCAGCCAATTCCCAATTCATCTGGCAGTAAGATTCTCGAATTGGTTGGCAGGATTCATCGCTAGGCTCATCAACTGTGAAAGCGTCGTACTCCTGCGGGATCGGACTAGCAGCAACCTAGCATCGACTCTTCCCACAGGTTGGACTGAGGCTGGATCCTGGCCATCCAATTTGAATACTTCGCTTCCCTCCAACAAGCTTCTGCGATTTCCACAAAGTTGTACGGTTAGCAAGATTCCCGAATTCGGCAGGATGAAAAGGCTCAACTGTGGATAAGTCGGCGACAGGGTCTCGATATTGCCAACGCACGATCGCTTCGATTAGAATTCAAAGCTTACGGGTGGCTTTTGCAACTTACGCAAGACCGCTGAACTTAAACGTTATGTCTATCGGTAGTCCTACCAAGAACCGCGATTATACTAACTCGGTGCAACGCTTAAACATAAACATCGTCGAAGTGATCCATGGGGAAAACCAATGAGAAATGATTTCGTATCGGAAGTACGCGAGGTAAAAGCGTGGGAACCTATGGCACTCAAGGATTGCAAGAAGCTTGCAACCGGAACGGCGATGTTTCTTGATTATTTGCGTCTATTCTTGCTCTTGGGATCCTTTGTCGGGTCTTTATTCTTCGT
>JANMHA010000314.1:0-34635 GCA_031374925.1 Pirellula sp.
CGAGACAAGTGTGAGCCGTGCATGCTTGCGATGAAACTCTCGCCATGGTTTGGCAACGCATTCGGCCAACTGCATTTGCGAACTGTCGAACCTGAATCTTTCGACCGCCAGGCAAGGATCGATTTCGTTTTGCTTGGTAAAGCGATAAAGCAAATGGTCAAATGTCCAGGGTGACCAATACTCGACTATTGAGTTCTCGTAAGTCAGGAACGCTCCGCTTACAGGACATCGGGTATCTTTAAGAAATTGCTTTAACTGGTACTCACTGAGGTCAGATTCAATGGATGCTTTGGCCGCCAATTTGTAGTCCATTGGAAGCGATGCGATTAACGGTTTTTCTTGATCGGGAAACATTAGGTTGATCGCCTTCTTAAAGCTGATGCTGGTCGAACAGCCCATTTGATTCAGGGTTGCGAAACATCTCACTCCTTGATGGGGCCTATGCACAACGATGTGCTTCATCGTAGCTAATCTTGCCGGCCAATCGTCGAGGTACGCGAAGAGGTCTGCAAGGAGAGGTACAAACCGATCAAACACGGGCTTAGAGTCTTGCGTGTTGTAAAGGATATGCCGACAGCGGCGTTCTATTTCGGTCTTCGTTTGAAAAGTCTCGTTTGCGAGTAAGTACATCAGATCTGCCTCCAGTGGAATAAGAGTTTGACTCCATTGTACCATGGCGCAGTACTCGAGCACTGCGTACGAATAAAACACATCGAGCAATTGCTAGATGTCCGATTGACAGCGGTGCATCGAGTTGTTTAGACGACAGATAACTTAGAGCGTCCGATAGATCGGTTAAAATGGAATTTGCATGTCTGTGACAAAGGCTGTGCGGTAATTCTCACGATGCGGTCGTTGTACTGATCAGCCGAATCGGCGATGCGTGCGGTACCGGCTGAATTCAATTTATGGACCACTAACTACGGAGCTACTTATGATCGATAGGCGATTAGCTGACCAAGCGATCGATAAGCTTCTAGACACTGGCGATGCAAGGCTCCGAAGGTGCGGAGGCCGTATCTTCAGATCGCTTAGAGGGGCAACTGCTATTGAGGAGTGCCGAAACCGAACTCGAACCGAAATTGAAAGATTAGAATCCAAATCCCGCGAGGTTATGTCCGACGACCTCAGATCATTGCTCGAGAGCCTTAAAGAGCAACTCGCGAGTCGCGAAAATGATCTTCGCCAGATCGTCAATGAAGTGAATGCGGTTGTTCTCGAAATTCTTCAGCTCGCAAATTGACGATTCAATCGAAATCGCGGGCAAGGAGGCTCCTCGACTTAGGCTTGCGTCTCGCTCAGTTGCCCGACTTGCTGGAACAGGCAACTGAGACTGGAAGCATTGGGCGTTTGCTTAGAGCATTTCCTTGGTAGCGGCGACGGCTCGTGCACGATCGGACTCGGCGTAGATTTGCGTTACTCCGACTTTGCTGTGACCCAATATGACGCTTGCCGTTTCAATCCCATATGCTTTCCGAACCTTGGTTGCAACCGAGTGCCGAATCTGGTTTGGGTGCCAATGGTCCAAACCACCTTTCTTGCAAGCACGCATAACAGCATGGCCGTACGACCGTGTGGTGTAGGACTCGCCGATCGTCCGACTTGTTTTGCGTGGCGTGTTACTACGTCCGACGGCGTTGCCGTAGGTTGCAGGGGTTTTTCTCTGTTCGGTTCGTCGTCTCTTCTCTGAATCTCTTGGACGAAAGCAGAATGTATCTGGGTCGCGATCTAGGTACGGCAGAAGTATCGCTTGGCCTTTTGGCCCCACATAAATCGCCCTTTGCTTGCCGCGGTATGCAGTCTTGTGGCCGTCCAATTGGATTTCCCAAACAGATTCAGTGCGTTCCACCATGCATGGCTTGATAGCGCAAAGTTCACCAGGCCGGCAACCGATGAGCATTTGAAGTCGTGCCATGTCCGCAATAACTGGCGGCAGGTGTGGCAATGTTGCTTCCACCAACTCGTCTGAAACCGGTCTAACCGGTTCGGTCTCTCGTGCGGTAGTTCGACCAGCTCGAAGCGGTTGCACGTCTGCCAGCGAATGGTGGACGGCTGCAGGTAGGAGCCCTTCACCCGATGCCCAACGAAACATTTTCCGGATTCGTCGCATGATCGAATTGACGTAGGTCCTAGAAGGCTTGAATCCCGTGGTGTGGTTCTTGCCCTCCAAAATGAAATCTCGCACTGCCTTGAACTGGATGGGTCAAAAATCGATGGCTAGTGTGTCGCCGTACAGCTTGCGAACCGCCCGAAGTGGTACTTTGATACGATGAGTTTCGGTCGTTTCACCCACGCCGTAATACGTTTTGCAATGTGTGAGATACGCAAGAATTAGCTCTGCGACTGTCCGGTCATTGGGGTTAGCTTTGAATTTTTCAGGACTGGAGAGAAACTCCGCGATTAGACGCCCATACTCCTTTCGAGACTGAGCCGAGTTCCACTTGCCAAGATAGTGGTCTTTACCCGCGATCGTGACCACTGCTTGGTCTGAGGGGGCATGCTTGCGATACGAAGGGACACGCATGAAAAAAGCCCATTTCCTTTCGAATCCGGTAGACTACCGGATTTACGACCGAAAACAGCGCTCTGGCCAACGTGGTCAGGTTATGCAAAAAACCAAGCAAATCGCTAATAAAAACTAAAGTGGTCAGGGGCGGGCTTGAACCGCCGACACACGGATTTTCAGTCCGTTGCTCTACCAACTGAGCTACCTAACCAATTGTTCGCTCAGTGCAATGTATTTCCACGCCTACTTTTTGTCAATTCGAGGTCAATGCATTTGTCACCTACTTCTCCAGCGGCTAATCTTATGAGTATGCTACGGTTGGGGCCGGAAACACCTATTCATCCCTCTTCCACTCGTCTGTTCGTCTTTTCAATTCCAATCCTCGGGAATACGCGGCTATGGCTTGGTTGTCAAAAAGTACAAAATCAGTCTTTTGGAATTCTCTTTTGTTGGCCTGCACGCTGGTATGCAACATTAGCTTGCCCCAGTTTGCGTTGGCAGAGAAGTACACTCCGGAACACCCAGTGGTGCAGGAAATGGTTCGAAGAGGGGTCGCTTTCTTGTCCTCCGGAGCCTTTTTGTCCGGTGAAGGGATCAATTTGCTCACTGGATATACCATCTATAAAGTAGAAGGAAATCCGGACCATCCGATCGTCGCTTCCGCTGTCGCTGAAGCTCGACACCTTGCCGCGACTTTTGCTGCTGGTGGAAATGCCACAGAGGCTAGATCGATGTACATTCCTTCCCTGGCGGGAATGCTATTGGCATCTGTAGATGTGGAAGCCCATGGAGTTCAAATTAAACAAATTCGAGATTTTTTACTCCGGTCCCAAAAACCGCATGGGGGTTTTGGATATACAGTGCCTGGGCCTTACATCAATTCCGGCGACATTTCTCAAACACAATATGTCATGTTGTGTTTGTGGACGATGGGCCAACTTGGAATCGAAGTTCCAGACGATGTGATGGCGCGTACGATCACTTTTTTGGAAGCGGCTCAAACCAATGATGGGGGCTGGCCCTATCAGTTCGGAGGGCCTAACACGGAAGCAGGCGGCACGACCAACTCTCTCGCGGCCGCTGGCTTTTCCGCCCTGCTTATCGCCGGTGACTCCCTCGGTATGTACCGTAGCAAGGTCGCCGAAAATCAAGAGGAAGAAGGCATTATTCCAACCGTATTCAAACGCATCCTGCCCGAAACCCAACGAAGCAAAGTAAACATCGATCGAAATCGTTTGGATAACGCAACTAAACGAGGCGAAGCATGGCATATCGCCAACCCATACAGGCGATCCCAGTGGCATTACTACTATGTTTATAGCCGCGAACGCTATGAGTCCTTCTTGGAAATCACCAAGGGGAAACCACAAAAAAGTCCTGAATGGTACAATCAAGCAGTCGAAACATTGCAAGCCGCTCAGGGGGCAAAAGGTTCCTGGGGCGCTGAATCCGACGGTGATACCCCGTTGGCCCCGGAAGCCTGCACTTGCTTTGCAATCTTGTTTCTCATTCGGAGTACGCAAAAGGCTATTGGGGCACTCAACGAAGCCTATGTTAAGGGCGGAGTAGTTTTACCAGATGACTTGACCTCTGTGCGCGCCCTGGATGGCAAGATCGTTTCAAAAACCTCGACAACCAGCATCGACGATGCTCTCAAAATGCTCGAGCAAGATGGAAAAACCGACACCGAAGAGTTGGTTGCCGACAAGATGCGACTGGCGACCGATCCCACCCAAAGGAAAGAACAGCTCAATCGATTCGCCAGGCTTCTGAGCGCTAAAGATCCAAAAACCAGAAAAATCGCTGCGAAACTGCTGGGGCGAGGAGATGATTTGGATGTTGTTCCGGCTTTGATCTACACGGTCTCAACGGATCCGGACCCCGAAGTTCCTCGCATTGCGGAACAATCGTTACGACTCATCTCGAGGCAACTGGACACGCACCATCTGCCAAAGGATAAATCGGTTAAACTCTCCGACCAAACCAAATCCAAGGCAGGTGCGGAATGGAAAAAATGGTTTTCCGGCCTCCGCCCGGACTATGTGTTTGTCGATTAAGCACCGCACCTACACGAAACATACTTAAGACTCTCTGAACCAGCCCAATTATGTCCTCAGCTACATCCACTTCAAAACCCATTCAAGGGCTCCTTGCGGTCGACGAGACCTCGATGCGCACGAACAAAGTGGACCAAACTTCCAGTTTTCTGCTGAGTTTGGTTCTTTTAATTGGTTTGGCTGTTTTCTTGCTTGCCCTGTTGTTTTTCATGCGTTCGATGTCGAGTACTGCCAAGATAATTAAGCTACAGCAGGAACCCGCAGGACGCGGATTGAATGCCGAAGGCTTAGAACGTGACTTCGATCCGCCTGCAGCAGACGAAGTCGAACAGCTCAATGAACCCGCGATGGAGCAGACCTTGCAAATGGTTACCGAAGCCATCAGTTCCATTTCCGCCTCGCTGGAAAGTATCGAATCCAGTATGGCCGCGAACAATGTAGGCTCAGGCAAAGGGGATAGTCGACAAGCCGGAGCTGAAGGCGAAGGTGAACGATTTGTTCCAAACAGCGAACGCTGGGAGCTCAAATTCACGGCTCGAGATCGTCGCAACTATGCTCTTCAACTGGAGTTCTTCAAAATGGACGTCGGTGCTATCGGCGGGGGTATTGCTACCGTTGATTACGTTACGAATGTAGCCAGCGCCCCAACCAAAAAGTCGGCCACTTCCAAAGAGTTCAATGGCAAACTCTATTTCATGAGCATAACGTTAAATGTTTTGGAACAATACGAGAAACAAATGCTGCAAAACGCTGGAGTTCCAGTCGCCGGAAGGCAGATCCTCAAATTTGTTCCAAAACAGACCGAGGAAGCTCTCTTTCAGGCAGAAGTGGCATACTATACGGAAAAACGAAGCAAAGAATTTCGATTACCCGATATTGCCAAAACCGTTTTCGAGTGTCGCCAAAAGAAAAAGGGAGGCGGCTTCGAATTCGTCGTTATCGACCAACGCTATTTAGGACTTCCTGGTGTTAAAAAGAAGTAACAGGTTCAATCTTATAACGGTTCTTTTTAATGTTAGATGTGTCGTGGTTAGATGCGTCGTTTCGTATGCTTCCAGCGTCGGAACGGATGCTGGCAGCATCCGCCACGATCATCTTAGCCCACCGATTTTTCTCCATCAAATCAGCGGGTTGGTTCTTTTGGCGAGGACTCAATTCGGCAGAGAGACTGACTAAGTTACAGATTCGCGCCTGGGGTTGGCTCAATGCGAGGCATCGATTCGACTACCTTGTCGATCAAGCCGTACGCACAAGCCTCTTCCGGATCCATAAATCGGTCGCGGTCGGTGTCCTTTTCAATCTGCTCAAGCCCCTGTCCGCAATGGCGAATGAGAATCTCATTCAGTCGACGCTTAGTTCGCTGAAACTCCTTCAAGTGAATTGAGATTTCCTCCGCCGTTCCTTGCATACCTGCAAGTGGTTGGTGAATCATGATTCGAGAATTTGGCAACGAATAGCGCTTGTTTTTAGCCCCTGCTGTCAGCAAGACGGCACCCATGGAGGCGGCCTGACCTATGCAATAGGTAGCCACATCGCAGGAAACAAACTGCATCGTGTCGTAGATCGCCATTCCGGCGCTGACGCTGCCGCCTGGGCTATTGATATACATGTGGATGTCCGCTTTCGGATCATCCGATTGCAGGAACAGCATCTGAGCGACCAGAGCGTTTGCAATCTCATCATCCACTTGAGAACCCAAGAATATGATTCGATCCTTGAGCAAGCGACTGTAGATGTCGTAAACGCGTTCTTCTCGACCGCTTTTTTCGATGACGTATGGAATCATTGGCATTTAATCGTAGGCTCCAGTGTTGGTGTGCGTTAGGAATTCTCTTCGTCGCCAGACGGCGTCTTGGTCAAAATCTTGTCGACCAACCCGTATTCCATGGCCTGATTTGCCGTTAGGAAAAAATCTCGATCTGTGTCCAAGGCGATTTGATCCGCGGTCTTGCCCGTATGTTTTGCAAGAATATCGTTAAGTTGCGATCGCATCCTTAGGATTTCCCTGGCTTGGATTTCAATATCGGAAATCTGGCCTCGTACGCCGCCGTGCGGCTGATGGACCATAACCGAACTGTTCGGCAAACAGTAGCGTTTTCCTGTCGTACCACCTGCCAATAAGACTGCGGCTCCACTCGCCGCTTGCCCCACGCAATAGGTAGCAACTGGGCACGATAGCATCTGCATCGTGTCGTAAATTGCCAGCGTCGAAACGACTTCGCCGCCTGGAGAATTGATGTAAAAGTGAATATCTTTGCGACGTTGTTCACTTTGCAGATAGAGCAGTTTCATGATGACGTCGTTGGCATTGCCTGCATAAATCTCGCCTTGCAGGAAAACGATTCGGTTTTCCAGCAACAGATCGCCAAGGGTCATCTGCCTTTGGCGTTGATAGCTTTGATACGCTTGCGAGTCATAGACTGGCGGCATTTTCGAAAAGTGATTCAATTGTTGCCTTCCCTTACTTCGAGTTCGTTACTTCGATCTGTACATCTTTCCCATTGCCCACCGTTTGACAAGGCCACAACAGGGAATCTTTGCATCCATTCACGGGCTGTTTCTATCCCAAGGGGCTTCTTGGGATTTTGACGGAACGCTATCATTCGTTGTAAACAGGGTTGCAACCTCCCGTTAACACGAAGTGGCAAAACCGCAAATCCCCTGGGTCGCGAAGCGCACCCTGCGTACTAATTTAGGTTGAGAGGGAGCTTGTCTCCGCTCAACCTTGTTTTGGCGTCCTATATTACTGCACGCTAACCGTCGCACTTTTAGTACGCCAAAACGGAGTCCGTCGGAGGCAAGCTCCGATCGGACGAAAATGCTTCATAGCGTTGGGAAATAACCCCATCTAAGCCAATCGATTATTGCCCCTAACAACTTTGCCTAACCTACCCCCTAGCTCCCGCATGAACTTGAATTCCATCTCCGACTTAAAGCGCCGGTTTGCATTGGATGAGATCGAGGGACTAGGCTACTTCAGGTCGATCGAATGGGCCGATTCCGTCGACTCGACCAACAAACAACTTATTCGTTCGGTTCGAGGGGAGGCTATTTCGTTGCCGGCGCTCTTGGCGGCCGATCATCAGAGTGCGGGCGTTGGGCGGGGGAACAATGATTGGTGGTCTCCGACCGGTTGTTTGATGTTTTCGATGGCTATACCCATTGGTCAGCCGGAACGGCACGAGTCTGATGGTTTGATCGATTCGGTTGTCAGTTCGGCTCTATTGCCGCTGCGCGTCGGTTGTGCCATAGCAGAATGCTTGGAGTTGTTCGCGTCGCGGAAACCCATGGTCAAGTGGCCAAACGATGTGTATTTATCGGGACGTAAAATTTGCGGTGTCTTGATTGAGGTGATTCCAAAACCAGCGCCGGCCCCGCCGGTGGCGGTGATCGGAATTGGGATCAATTGCCAAGTTGATTTTCGAGACGCGCCAGCCTCTGTTCAAGCCAACGCTACCAGTTTGCATGAGTGGTCCAAAAAAGGGGGCTCCGAAAGCGCGAGTACCGAGAATGTTTTGGTGCAATTTGTTCATCAATGGCTCGCAATGAATGAACGACAGCACGAAAACCCAAAATGGCTATTGGAACATTGGCCTGCCAGAAGCTTGTTGGACGGGCAATGGATTGAGGTCCAGCACCCGTCGGGTGTAGCGCGAGGTCGATGCCTAGGGATAAACGAGTCGGGTGCAATTATCATTCAAAACGAACAACTGGAAGTCGTGGAAGTTCTAGCTGGAACGGTTCAATCGTTTCGGCCCTTGTAGAACAGTCGTCGTTGAACCTCGTCTCCGAGACAGTCCGAAAGTTATCCTCCATTCGGAGATCGTCCTGTTTGTTTTGCAGGGATTTCCAACTAAAGTTACCCACCGCCGGGGAGGCTCGGCCAGAGGCCGGGGAGGGTGAACTGAATTGCACAATTGTCTCTCGCACTTCACCTTCGCTTCGCTCGACCCTCCCAGTGGGAGCAACGCTGTGAAGTATATTCACCAACAATTCGCTAAGGTTGAGCGGGAGCTTGCCTCCTTTCAACCTTGTTTTGGCGTCCTACTTAACTGCCCGTTAACCGCCGCACTTCGCTCCCGCCTCGTCCGCCTAAGGCGGTCGAGGCGGGAGCGAAGTGACGTAATTTAAGGTCTGAGCCGCACATTATAGGACGCCAAAACGGCGTCCGTCGGAGACAAGCTCCGATCGGACGAAAATGCTTCACAGCGTTGCGGCGGGAGGGTGACTAAAACGGACGATCCCCCTCACAGGGTTAAACGATTATCTGCGGCGCTTTGATCGAGCGCTGATTTTGCGTCGCATTGGGTTCAGACTTCGCTTCTTTGCCTCGACCTCCGGAGCAGTCTCTGAAGTCGAAGAATCGGCTGCATCTCGCTCCGCCAAAGATGGGGTGACCTTTTTAATAATGCCAAAATCTTGTGCGAGCGGATCTGCAACCAGCTGACGATTGATTCGCTGTTCGATTTCGGTGAGCAATTCCCCTTGGCCTTTGAAAATGAAGGTGAAGGCGATTCCGTCCCGCCCCATGCGTCCAGTCCGTCCTACGCGGTGAACGTAGTCATCCACATCGTCAGGTAGATCATAGTTGATGATATGAGAAATCGTCGTCACATCGATACCCCGACCAACGACATCAGTCGCGACGAGTATATGAATAGCACCACTTCGCAACGACTTGAAAACCGAATCGCGTTGCGTCTGGTTCATGTTACCGTGAATCGTACTGAGCCTCATGTCCGAGAGTTCAGGGATCCGATGCAGCACTTTTTCAAGTTGGTTATGAAGCTTTGCCGTCCCCAGTTTGGTGCGACAGAAAATGATCGTTTGTGGTGGCTTTTCGCGAGTCAACAACTGGACCAGCACGTCGAATTTGCGATCAGGTGAGACCGTCAGGTAACGTTGTTCGATGGTGTCGACGGAAACGTCCTTTTTAGAACAGTCGACATGCACGGGTTCGAAGAGGTATTTCTGGGCGAGTCGCTTCACCTCTTCGTCCAGCGTGGCGCTCAAAAGGAGGGTCTGGCGGTTTTCAGGGCAACGCCGCAAAATGCGTTCGATATCGGGGCGGAAGCCTATGTCGAGCATCCGGTCCGCTTCGTCGAGAACGACGCACCAAATGTTGTTCAGTTTCAGCGTGCCACGATTGATGTGGTCGATCACACGACCAGGGGTTCCGACGACCACTTGAACTGCACCCTCGAATGCCTTGAGTTGCTTGGTCATGTGCTTGCCACCCGCAACTTCGAGGATTTCGGTCGGGCAGCCGTAAGCCAGCTTGACGAATTCACCATGCACTTGGGCGGCGAGCTCGCGGGTCGGCACCAAAACCAGGGCCTGGGGGTAACGGGACGTTCGGAGTGGATCCAGTTGCTCCAGAATTGGAATGGCGAATGAAGCGGTTTTCCCGGTGCCCGTTCTAGCTTGGCCGATCACATCGTAGCCTTCCAAAGCCCACGGAATGACGCTAGCCTGAATAGGGCTGGGCTTTTCGTAACCGAGTCGCTTAATGGCCCGCTGAGTAATCGCAGAGAGATGCAGGTCGTCGAATGTTTCTGGCGTTTTCGTTTCCATGGTCCGGTCGATGGATGGTGTTCAGGCCAAGTGCAAGCCGTGGCTATCTCTTTCGTTCTCGATCAAACCGGCATTCTACGGTACAGTTTGCTGCCTGATTAGTTCAAAACACCCTTACGCACTTAATTGTTTCATGGACACCATTCCGTTCGAACTCCCAAACGCCGCCTACGCCTGGGCTGACCTCTCAGAAGCCATTCTGGAAGCCGGTTTTGACGAATCCGCCGCACCCAACCGCAATTTGATTGATCAGTGGGAAGAGCCCGAGGACCCTATCTGGTCCATCCTGAGTGCCAATTGGATGTGCGAAAATGCGGAATCCATCAAAAAACAGATCGATGGCATCGCCCGGAATCGAGTCAGGCTTGAGCAGTTCTTGACCTGCCTGGTTCGAAATTTCCGACAAGCAATTGCGATTAAGAACTCGTATTCCGACATGGATCAGCTTCAACGACTGGTTCTTGTTCAGCACGTGGCGGAGCTGTACACCAAGGTCCATGGTTGGGGGCTTCAACGCTGCGAAGGAAGTCTATTGCAAGTTCTTTTCGCAAGCGGTCATTCGACTGCCATCCACCTCGGGGTCGAATTGCTGCTGGCGAAGCCGCCAGTCGACTGGGCCGATGTATCGCTTTCGCTGGCACCTTTGATGCAATCAAAGACCTGGCGAGTCGAAGACGTATTCCCTAAACTGCTCGAAAGTACCTCCCCAGCTGTCCTCGCATCTGCCCTGGACGTGGCGAATTACGCGGTTCGAAGTCGATCCCTGCCAGAACACCCGGCCCAAGGAGAATTGCCTACCTTGTTAAGACTGATGGGAGGCTTGGTCAACCAGCTGGGAATGCTCGAAGAAAACCCTGCACAGTTCGGAACATCGGTCAGCGCCATCCAAAAAATACTCTTCGACTCGGTCTCATTGTGTGTTTCGTTGTGCGACACGTTCGGCCTGGCTGGCAGCCAAGACGCAATCGGAAAACTGACGCAAGCCACCCGCCTAAGCCATCGTCGCATCCGGACCGAGGCAGCATTTGCGCTGGCTAAGTTAGGGGACAAAAAGGGGGAAGAATTACTCATCGAGTTGGCCGCTGATTTTTCGAGCCGGCAACGCGCCCTGGCGTACGCAGAGGAGTTGGGAATCGAGGAGCGAATTGATGAACGCTGGACCACCGCTGCTGCGTTGGCAGAGTCCAGACTGGCGAACTGGCTTGCCCAGAACGAGCAAATGGGGATTTCACCAAGTCGGATGGAACTGTTAGACCAGCGGACGTTGGACTGGCCCGGATTCGAGCAACCTCAAGAGTGTTTCCTATTTCGCTTTGAATACGATCTCCAAGACTCCATTTACAGCAACGTTGGGTTCTCTGGTCCGATGTGCCATTCCTTCTCGCAAGACTTGGCTGACATTTCACTGGACGATACGTATGCGATTTTCGTTGGCTGGGACATCGATCATCCCGACGCATTTGAAGTAGCCCCGAACGCGTTGGACGCACGCATTCAAGAACGAATGAATCGTCTAACGGAGACCTTGCCGGATCAAATCGAACTGGTTGAAACCTTGCTCTGTGTAAGCTTCTTCGAACACTTTGGAATACTAGCCAGAGTGCTGATCAACGACGAACTCCGAATCGCATTGGTGTCTGAGGATGACCGGGTGACGTGCGAACCCTTTACCACCAAGAACCAAGCGGATCCCATGTTGACCTATTGGCTGTGGCGTGGACGCACTTTCTTTGAATCGGTCTAGACTCCTGTAGAGCGACAACTAGTTTTCCGTGCGTGTTGCCGAACAGTCCCGGACTCTGCTATCAATCGGAAGAACGGCAGGATGATCGGGGCAGAATGATCAAAAGAACAAACAGTATTTATCATTCTGCCCCCATCGTTCTGTCAATCTTCCAATTGCACCATTCGTGCCTGGCACCTACCGAAGAGTCCCACCTACCGAGGGTCCAGCGCGAAGCAAGTCAAGTGCAGCGAAAACCGTAAACAGGGTCTGACCCCAACGTACCCGCATGACCCCAACGTACCCGCATTTCGCTTGTTGCGCTCCACTGCAGAGCAAAATTTTGCAAAGTACGATCTACGGTATGGTTGCCCCGTCCCTTTTCCATCCCCTCAGAATCGGCAAGTGCAAAACAAAGGAGAAAAGTAAAGGTTTAAGCCAAAAGCAGTTCCCTCATCGAATAGATCCTCAACGATGAGGTAGTTGTACGGGTAACTAGAAATCGTAAACTTTGCGTTTCAGTTGATCATTATGGACTCTTGATTTGGGCATCGATCCAGACGTGATTTTCCAACCGATGGCACAATGTTTTGTCCGACTTGTCAGGAAACTCGGTTGGCAATTGACTGTTACTTGGCGGTCCAACAGCTAACAAGTCATCAGCGCGCAACAAGAACCAGTTTTTTCGTTTTTGATCATGAAATGATTCAAAAACACGATCTCCATCCGAATCAACATAGCGAAAATCTCCAATCCGAAATTCACTCGCAAGTAGGTGACCGCGATCGTCGTAGGACACTCGCTCTTCATATATATTTTTGAATTGCAAGTGAATCACTTGCCCTTGACGGTTCATTTGCAATTCGATTTCATGTCCGAAGTCTGTCGTAAGTTTTAGATTTTGCATATCGCCCTGTTTGTCATTTTTGTCCAATGGAAACAACGCAACGCTAGGACCGCCCGCGTACGTAGGATTCCATTCGTGCAATGCTGCGAGACGTTGGATTTCAGACGTTTCCGGGAGCGGAGTGGTTTGTATTTTTGGAAAAACCCATGCGTTGGATTCAATGTCGTTCGCCACCCTCTCTTGCCATTGATCGGTCCACTGTTCGTTCCTAAAGACGTAGACTTTATCCAACTTGTCCCTCGGGGCGTCTGGCAATGGCAGCGAGAAGTCTCGAGCGATTTTTTCATTACGCAAAACGCGAATCTCTGAAATTCCGCGTTTGTTTCCGACGTCCAAAAGTTTTTCTCTCAAACGAATTTGGGAGTGCCATCCGTTTAGTCTGCGACTATCGAAAAATCCGTCACCATTCAAATCAGCCAGTTCGTTTCCTGACCTATAATACCAATTCCTTACAGTCTGTTCACCCAGTTCAATTGTCATTCTTGTTGAGGCAAGTGCAAATTCCAATTGGCAACGGCGTTCGTTCGTTGAGTCCTTCTGTAAGTTTCGAGATGAAATGCTTGGAGCGAAGCCGCCGCCAGGTACACCGTTCCGAGCGAGGTGTTGCCTTACTGCCTCTGTCGAAACTATGTAGTAGTGGTAGAAAGCATTTGGCTGGTTCCTTGTATTGACGACAACACTGGTATACTCTTCAGCCACGCTGTCAGTACCGATGACACCTAATAAGAAAACAAAAAGATAGATATGCCGAAACGCAGAGTTTAGTACGGTCATAATCGATCCTCGCGACAAGGAATGGTTCGGATTTTGGCGGTCAAGTCAAGACTCCAAGGTACAAACGATAACGTTGCCCTTGGGTCGAGAATGCAAGGCTACGAGAACAACTCAGCGATCGGTTGGCCGCGATCCGTTATCGGTACCGGCCGATCACCATCGTAGAGCTCTTCGCTTGGATTAATCCCTAACGCATGATGGATCGTGGCGTGAAAATCGGGAATCGATACCGGACGCGATTCGATCTTCCTGCCTAGTTCATCCGTTGTACCTATCGCCTGCCCAAGCTTCAAACCGCCACCGGCCAACAGTCCGCTGAATGCCGTCCCTTGATGGCCACGGCCTCCGCCGCCATCAAACTCGGGGGGCCGACCGAATTCCGTGGCAACCACCACCAAGGTTCGATCCAGTCGTTTTCGTGACTCGAGATCTCGCAATAAAGCTGCAATGGCTTGATCCAGTTGATCAATGAGAACATGCTGCTGAAGCTGGCCCTCGTTGTGGGTGTCCCAACCTGTTCCGTTGATGAAGTTCAAATTAAACGAGACCTCTACAAATCGAACCCCCGATTCCACCAGCCGCCTTGCCAACAAGCAGCGTTGCCCAAACTCGCTGCCGTATTCCTGTCGCAACGCATCGGGCTCCGACTTGAGATTGAACACGCTCATGAATTTCGGACCGGTTAACTTAGACCCCGCTTCGGACGCGGCGATGTAGTCTTGGATGCGTTCGTCGCCGACATGCTGTTCGCCATACTCCTTGCGCAATTTTCCGACCAATGCATTGCGTCGGTCGAAGCGATCGTTGGAAAGCCCAGTTGGACGACGAAGGCCAGCCGGGCCGAGTTCGGTATCGGTCAAGTAGACGTAGCTATGCTTGGCTCCCAAAAACCCAGGCCCGCGCGACGCGCTCGGATAGCCAGCCACCACGTAGGCGGGCACTCCGTCCCCGACGGCTCCAAGCTCATGCGAAATGATGGAACCAATCGATGGATACACAGTCGAGTCGGCAGGCGGTCGCCCAGTATGGACTCGATTGGTGGCCGCAGCGTGCTCGTCAACAACATTATGATTCAAGGTTCGCACCAACGCACATCGATCCAGCATTTTGGCCGTTCGCGAAAGGTGTTCGCAAAGTTGCACTCCAGGAATAGCCGTATCCACAGCCGCGTAATAGGAGCCTGGGTCCTTGGGACCTTTGCTAAGTCGCTTCGGATCAAACGTGTCAACGTGGCAAGCACCACCACCAAGCCATAAGAAAATGCAACTATCCGCGGAAGCGGCCCGTGATTCAAATGGCGATGAGCTTGCGTGCAAATGCGAAGTTTTCGCAGTGGTTTCAACGCAACTGATAGCCGCCGCGCTCCCCATCCACTTCAGGTATTCTCGTCGTTTCATTTTTGTTCTTAGAGAGTTTGAGGGAGTGTATCGGTGTAAGGGTTTAAGGGTGTCGGCAAGGACAGGCTAGCTGCCTATAGTCGCCTTTTGCTCCGCAAAAGTAGCGATGACGGACGCTACTTTCGCGGAGCGAAAGGCGACTATGGTACAAACATGAATTCAGGACTATTGATCAAGGCCCACGAAGAATCTTCCATTCGCTCGCGCCAATCCGACTCCAGCCATTGTGTGGGAATATCACCTCGAAGAATCTCCTGTTCTAGCAAGAGCTTGATTCGAGTTGCTTCCGGGACCAAATGGTTTGCCCAAGAGACTGCATTACGCTTGTAAGATTCTAAAGTCGTGGAACGCACCAAACGATCTAGTTTTCGGGACTCAAAGCCGGGCGTCAACAGCGCAGCGAAATCGGCTCGTTCAGCAAGACTCGGCAAGCGGCTAAGGATGGTTTGAAACATACGATCCACCAAAACCTCTACGGACGGTGCACTCCAGGCTAATTCCGTGAACTGGCTGTCGTCCGACAGACGTGCCAGTTTGGTGGCTGATAATCCGTTTCCGAGGATCAAAGATTGCAGTGGACTTGCGGACTCATCGCGGACCGTGAGGGGAGTTGGTCTCGAGTCTCGCCAACCAAGCGACATCATCAAGTCACAGACTTGTTGCAGGGCTGGCAACATCAACGCAGGACGATCCCGATCAGTCGAGGTCGAAGCCAATTGCCACGCCCGTGTCGGAAATCCTAAATGCAGAAACTGTTCTGGTGGTCGTCGACTCTCTGGGTCGAGCGACATCGGTTCGACATCCATCGGTTTGCCCGCAACGGTGAACAACGAGTCAATCATTTGCTCCGCTGTCAGTCTTCGTCTGGCTGGCCCGTAGGCTAACTGCTTGGCTTTCTTGCAAGCATCCAATTCTTTCTGAGTCAGCGGGCTAGCCTGATAAATTTGCGAATTGAAGATGAGTCTTGCCGCATGCTTCAAATCGTATCCACTAAGCACAAATTCCCGTTCGAGCAGATCCAGGAGTTTCGAATCGAGCGTCTCAGCCGCGTCCCAATTGTCGACGGGGTCGACCATCGCCCATCCTGTGTAGCGGTGCCATAAGCGATTCATGATCACCCGAGGAAAGCGGTTGTTCGACGGTGAGGTAATGATCGCCGCAAACCGTTCTCGCGAATCCTGATCATTGCGAAGCTCACCTGCAGCCAAATCGATTTTAGGAAAGGATGCGAGATGCCAATCCGGTCCAAGTTTATCGCCTGCCTTGAGCGAGATGGTGATGAGCGGCTTGCGTCCATCTGGATTCAATGGGACCGTGCTTGACTTAGGAAGAGCGAGCGTCTCGCGTTGTAGCATGGCTGCCAACGAAAACAATTCTTCTTGCTTGAACGGGCTGTTGGGCGAATCGTGGCAACGCGCACAGGACATTTCCAAGCCGAGGAATGCCTTGGTCAAGATCTGTGCCTTGGCTGCCATGGGCGAATCGTTTTGCGATGCCATGGCAAATCCATTGGGTCCTCCAAAGAACTTGCTTCCCTCCATCAGCACGAGTTCGGTCGCAAACCGATCCATCGGCTTGTTGTCCAAGAAAGACTCATGAATCCACCATCGAAATGGCCCGGTATTATTCTGTTCGGGTTTGACGATCCCAGGATTCTCGGCAAGCACATCTTGCCAATAACCGACCCAATGATCAGCCCACCGATCGTCTGCTAAGAGCCGATCAATCGCCTTGGATCGCTTGTCGGGCGATGTGTCGGCAACGAAAGCCGCGACTTCGTCGCGAGTTGGGACGATGCCGATCGCATCGAGGGTTATTCTGCGCAAGAATGCATAGTCGTCAATGTCCGTGATGGAATTGATATCGCGACCGGACGACTCGACGCAGATTTGATCGATTGTCGAGTTAGAATCGCGGTCGACAACCTTCTCCCTTGCCATTGCATGCCGGTCGTCCCAATACTGTCGTTCTTGCTTGCTAGCCTCGAGGCGCAGATGTTGATTCAATTTTTGCATGCGGCTTGACTCTTCTGCAAGGAACTCCTTCCAACGCTTGACCGTTGGAATCCATGGTTCGATGGCGTCCGGCGTCAGCACCATGAAATCGCCATCTTCGGACGCGATCGCCACGCACAAATCACCGATCTCGGGACGAACGGTTCGACCACCCACGATCGCGTCCAAGCGAAATACGTGTAGCCCGTCGCTAAGTTCGACCTCAATCACATCTTCACGGTGGCCTTGTGAAATGGGTGTTAAATTGGCCTTGGGCGGTTCCGGTAAGGTGGGTACCGCTTCATGGCCATCGCCGTTGGTGGTTAAGAACGGTTGCGATGCGATTTCCTTTTCATCGATCCAAAGTCGCGTTGCATTCTTGGACCGCAACAGGATTGAGTACTTGCCGGCTGGTAGCAATCGCTTCAAATAATACAGCGTTAAGATCGGCAATTGGCGGTCCTCGATGACGCCCCGTTGATTGTACTGCTTTGGGATTTGACTTATCGTCATCGCAGGGATATCGAATTCCATCGAAGGCTTGTCGAGCGCAAAACCCCATGTTCGGTCCATCAAGCCGTCGAAGAGTTGAACGACGACGCGATCCTCAGGTAAATCTTTGGCAGCTATCCAAGTGTTGGTTGGGGTAGCATCGCAACGATAGCGACTTGCGATTTGCTCTGCGGTTAAGGCTTTGCGAAAGATGGCAATTTCATCGAGCCAGCCTTGGAAGGCGGCGGTATGGTTTGGTTGCCCGGATCCAATCCAGAGTTGGTCGTTGTCCACAAACGGAGCCGCGGATGTATCCCCCTCCATGTCCCAGGAGCCATCAATGGCTTGGCCATCGAGATAGGCTCTCAAGCTTCCGGTCGTTCCAAAGGAATAGGTGACTGCAATATGGTGCCAGCCGCTTTCTACGGGGAAGCCTATGCTGCTCGTCCATCGATGGAATTTAGGTGCAACGCTGGGTTTACCTTTACCAGTGGATTCATCCACCGTATCGCGACTACGGAATAAAAAGTTGACTAAGGCGACGTTGTCATGGCCTTTGAGCCGGAGTGCGTAATTCAAATTCTCTTTCTCGAAACCTGCGTTGCCAGTCCGGCCTTTGCTGATGACCGACATGTACTGGTCCTTGCCGATGGCGCGAGGAAAGACCCAGGCTTCCAGGGTCATCGAATCGCCGGAATCAAAATCGAGACGGCTTTTTTCGCCTGGGTCGTCAACTTGGAGGCAGTCTTTGCCACCTGGAAAATCAGCAGCAAGGTTATCCGGAGCGAAGAGCGGAAAGGCTTTTGGGCGTGGCCCCCGTTGCGAAAGGACGACTTTGCCAAACAGTTTGGCCGGTAGGTCCTCGCCCGCTTTGGAAAGAACCGACTTGACGGACTTGGGCTCGGAAAGATCCCAGTAGGCGACCGGTTGATCCCGCAACACTATTTCCGAATAGCTGCCACGCATTTCTTGGGCTGCGATGGGATTGTCAATCGACGGACCGAAGAAGGCCA
Source organism: Pirellula sp. (assembly GCA_031374925.1). GTDB lineage: Bacteria > Planctomycetota > Planctomycetia > Pirellulales > Pirellulaceae > JBKCUI01. The sequence continues at coordinate 18,438 of JANMHA010000314.1, forward strand.
AGAGAAGTAGGCAGAGGGCGAATCTCTGTGCCATAGCGGACTCAATCCAGGTGGGAAGTGAAGGGTGGAATAAACCGAAAGCACTTATATTTTAGGCAGGGCTAAACCCTAAGTATACCCAAAGCAAAGCGGAGTGCCTGCGCTGAAAACCACCAATCACAACCCGAAACGTAAGTGAGGGGCCTGCGAAATTGTCCCTCGCTTACGCTTCGGGTTGGGATGCTCCACTCTGCCGCCCGCCTTAGAGCGTTTTCGGCACAGTTGTAGTGTGCATCGCGTCACTCTCGCTCAAAAACATGGTCAAACCGCACAGGCCTGCCGATTGGTACACGCTTTGCATGCGGGTCTAGCCTTGTGAACCGTTTCATTGGGTTTTCAAAAGGAGATTAGAATCATGGCGTGTAACTTATCCGGTTCCTGTTGCAAAGTCTGTCCGGGAATGTGGATTGCAGGTGTTCTGTTTTTGGTGATGATCGGTCAAAGCTGGTTTTCCCGACAGTCAGTTCATTCGACTCCTGCTGTGACATCATCGGCCATTTCGACCGAGAACGGCAAACCAACTGAAGTCGAGCCTGAAATACAGAAATAAAGACTTGTTGTTTAATAGTCTCAATCCGAAACTGTGAGTCTATGATTGTCGCCTTTCGCTCTGCGAAAGTGCGAGCCGTAGACTCACTTTTGCGGAGCAAAAGGCGACATTGTCACGACCTCACTCCGCTTTAACCCAACTTACGACGAATAAACTGAACAAGAGGGGACGATGAGCGTCGACAAAACGGCTAAGCGGAACATCTTGCAACTTTGGAAATCTCGCATCAGCAGCATGGGCATGTGGTTGTTGATGCTCTTTGGCATTGCGGCCGTAACTCTTCTCTTGATGATCTTCGCTGGTGTTTTTCATACCAAGGTCCCAAGCAAGGCGTTGACTCAGCTTAGGCCCATTCCGACGGGTGCCTCGTTTGCAGTGGCAACCGAAGTCACGCAACCGCGATACGAATCAGCCACCGGAGCGGTCAAGCCGGTCCACGAAGCCAACGTTGCATCTAAGATTCTTGCCCGAGTCCTGGAAGTGAACGTAACTGCCGGCAAAAAGGTCACCGCCGGTGAAGTGGTCGTGAGACTGAGCAATGACGAGCAATTGTCGCGAGTCCGACAAGCAGAAGCCGATCGCGACTCCATGGATGCTCAATTGCAATTGGCGAAAAGTGAGGTGGCACGTGCGGCACAATTGATCGCAAGCAATTCCATTTCCCAGTCCGAATACGATACAGCGGTCACACGCGTGCAAACCACTCAAGCCAATTTGGATCGAGCCACTCGTGCCGTCGAAGAAGCCAAGGTCTATCTCGACTTCGCCACGGTCGTTGCCCCATTTACCGGTGTGATCGTCGATAAAGCAGTGCAACCGGGAGACACTGTCAGTCCTGGCCAAACGCTGCTGACGCTTTACGATCCGACTCAAATGCAACTGGTCGCCAACGTTCGCGAGTCACTTGCCATGAAACTGCAAGTCGGGCAGCAGCTTCCGGCGAGCATGGAGTCGCTCGGCATCGAATGCCTTGCGACTGTGAGTGAAGTTGTTCCCAAAGCCGATGCGACGAGTCGTTCGTTTGAGGTGAAAGTCACCGGCCCGTGTCCAGCTGGGGTCTACAGTGGCATGTTCGGTCGATTGATGCTGCCGCTAGAAGACGAACAACTGTTGTTGATCCCTGCCAACACGATCCAACGCGTTGGACAACTCACGTTCGTGCAAGTCCTATCGGAGGGACTTCTCGCACGGAGGTCTTTGCAGCTTGGAAGGAGCTTTCAAGACCAAATTGAAATTCTATCGGGGCTAAAAGCGGGTGAGCAAGTGCTTATTCCCGCAACCGCTGTCACTGGAGTTTCACGGTGAACAAGCGAGCAACGCACACCGCGCACGAGCCTAGTGATCCGTTGACTTCCTTGGTGCGAATCTTTCTGGAATCGAATCTTTCGATCATCTTGATTATTCTATCACTGATCGTTGGGTTCGCGGTACTATGGATCACGCCGCGCGAAGAAGACCCGCAAATCGTGGTACCTCTGGCGGACGTCTATGTCAGCTTTCCAGGCCACACGGCCGCTGAGGTCGAGCAACTCGTAGCTTCACCACTCGAACGAATGCTCTATCAGATCGACGGCGTGGAGTATGTTTACAGCATGTCGCGAGACGACAATGCCATTATCACGGTCCGTTTTTATGTCGGGCAAGATCGAGAACGAAGTCTGGTTAAACTTTTCAAGAAGCTGAATGAGAATGCCCAATCGATTCCTGCGGGCGTTTCGGGATGGGTGATGAAGCCCGTTGAGATCGATGACGTCCCGGTCGTCACTTTGGCTGTCACGGGGGCCGATGATAACAGTTATGCATTGCGTCGCATCGGTGAGGAGTTGGTGGAGCGACTGGCGGTAGTACCAAAAGTCAGCCGAGCATTCCTAGTTGGTGGCCAAGCCCGAACGATTACGATCGAATTGGATCCCGATCGGTTGCTGGCGTACAAGATGGGAATCAGCGAAGTTCGCAACGCGGTATCGATGTCCAATGCCGCCAGTCCGGCCACCTCGTTTTCACGCATGGATCGCGAATTTCAAGTCGCTGTGCAGCCACACCTACATTCGGCTGCGAATGTCAGCGATTTAGTGGTTGGTGTCTTTGATGATCGCCCAGTTTTCCTGAAAGACATCGCCAATGTTTCGGATGGTCCCGACGAAGTCACCAACTATGTTCGCCATGGCTGGGGAGCAGCCAGTTCGTTTGAGAAGCACGAATCGACCCCTGGCTGGTTGATCGGTTCAAGCCGAACTGAGCACCATGATACTCACGGATCAAGCGACGAAGCCATCAACGAATCAAAACCCGCGGTAGCGATCGCCGTTTCCAAACAAAAAGGAGCCAACGCAGTCCAAGTGGCGGAGGCTGTCATTCGCGAAGCCAATCGGCTGCGCTCCGAGATTTTGCCCGACGATGTCCAATTGATCGTTACTCGCAACAACGGAATTGTCGCGAACGAAAAAGTGAATGAACTCATCGAAGCCCTTGGTGTGGCCATCGTGATCGTGGTCCTGCTACTGACTTTTGGCTTAGGATGGCGCGAGGCGTTGATTGTCTCCATCGCGGTGCCGGTGGTGTTTGGGTTGACCTTGGCCGTCAATTTGTTGTTTGGTTATACCATCAATCGCGTGACGCTCTTCGCGCTCATCCTGGCATTGGGGCTCTTGGTCGATGATCCGATTGTGGATGTGGAGAACATTGCGAGGCACTTTGAGCATCGAAAACGGGCGACTCGCAAAATCGTATTAGATGCCGTCTCCGAGATTCGTCCTCCGCTGATTAGCGCGACGCTGGCTGTCATCGTTAGCTTCTTGCCTATGTTCTTCATCACTGGCATGATGGGCCCGTACATGTCGCCGATGGCCTTGAACGTCCCCGTGGCCATGCTCATGTCGATGTTCGTTGCTTTCACCATCACCCCTTGGTTGTCGTATCACATTCTCACTTGGGGAACGAAACTGATTCCAGAGTCGGAGGGAATGCAGGGTTATGCCGATGCTTCGAGTGATTCGAGTGATACCGAAGAAATTCAGGAAGAAGCGTACGATCCCGACGTTGTTCAAAAAACGCTTCTCTATCGCTTCTTTCGCCCCTTGATGTTGCCACTGCTCAAGACCCGTTTTCGAGCCGTACTTTTTTTGGTTTTCATGGGTTGTTTAACCGCGGCGGCCATGAGCTTGGGCGTATTCCGCATGGTTCCGCTTAAGATGTTGCCGTTTGACAACAAGAACGAGATCTTGTTCCTGTTGGACATGGAGGAGGGAACGACCCTTGAGCGCACCGACGCAGTGGTTCGAAGCATCGAGTCCGTGTTGGCCGGCCAGCCCGAGGTCATCAACTTCGTTAGCACGGTGGGAACCTCTGGCCCGATCGACTTCAATGGCATGGTCAGGCATTACTATTTGCGAAGCGGGGCGTTCCAAGCGGAGGTGCGAGCCAATTTTGTTGGGAAGAAAAACCGAAAGCAACAAAGCCATGCGATCGGGTTGCGTTTGCGAGATGAACTGGAAAACTTGGCTCGATCCGCGAATGCAAAGATCCAGATCGTCGAATTGCCACCCGGGCCACCCGTTTTGGCTTCGCTCGTTGCCGAAGTTTACGGGCGCGACAGCAGCGACTATGGCGATGTGCTCCTGTCCGCTTCGACTGTAGCGGAACGGTTGCGGCGCGAACCTGGGGTGGCCGAAGTGGATGACGTGCGCGAAGCGATTGTGCCTCGATTGGTTTTCGAGCCGGACCAAGAGAAAGCTGCTTTGTCAGGTGTCTCGGTCGCGGATATCGCCAGCACTATCCAAATTGCACTCCAAGGGGACCAGCAAAACATGCTTCGAGTCGAGGGGGAACGCAATCCACTCAAGTTGACTTTCCGAGTGCCAAGGGCACTGCGATCCAGTCAAGAAGATCTTTCGCAATTGAGTCTGAAGAACTCGCGTGGGCAACTTGTCCCATTGCGCGAAATCGGCGATTGGCGAACCGAACAAGTAAGCCAAACGATCTACCACAAGAACTTGAGACGAGTCGCCTATGTCTTTGCTGAGTGCGTTGGACGGCCACCTGCCGATTGTGTCATCGATATCCTGAGCGACCAAATGGCGAACGGGCCCGATTTCGTGGAGGATGCAAAACCGCGTTCCCTCGGTACACGAACCTTTCTAACCAATGGAAGTGGAATCGATTGGCGAGTCCCCGAAGGCACCAGCATTACCTTTGCTGGGGAAGGAGAGTGGAAGATCACTCTGGATGTGTTTCGCGATCTTGGACTTGCCTTCGGTGCGGCCATGTTGATGATCTACATCATCTTGGTTGCCCAAATGGGGTCGTTTCTGGTTCCTATCGTGGTGATGCTTGCAATCCCATTGACGGCTCTTGGGGTGATGCCGGGTTTCTATCTGCTCAATGCCATGCTGAGTCAATCGGTGGGTGGTTATCCCGACCCTGTGTACTTCACGGCGACGGCCATGATCGGCATGATTGCTTTGTCGGGGATTGTTACGCGAGATTCCATCATCCTGGTGGATTTTATGCAGCAGTCCGTGGCCCGAGGACGGCCGTTGTTCGATGCTATTCTTGAAAGCCGCGTAGTTCGGCTGCGGCCGATCCTATTGACCGCAGGTGCAGCTTTGTTATCGGCTATTCCGATCACCCTGGACCCGATTTTTTCGGGACTGGGTTGGTCGCTTATATTCGGACTGATTGCGTCAACGTTATTTACGCTGTTTGTGATTCCTGTTACGTATTGGTTGCTGTACGAAGGAAGCGGAAAGTTGACTGCGGAACAACTCAAATGAATGAACAAAGCCTTCCGTTCGTAAAGATTCCTATTTGGAACGATCCAATTCCGCCATCCTTTCCGATAGATGTTTCATAATGCGAGTTCGAATCTTCGAATACGGGCTCTGGTTCCTGGTTTGTGTCGAGTTCGTTGTTCCGTTCACTCTGATAGTTATTGGTTACGCTTTTCATCAACTCTCAAAGCATGACGTTGCATTTTTTTCACATTCCTTGCCACTCGTTTTGCTTGGAGTACTTCTTTTAACGATTGCGATGATTGATCTATATTCAAAAAAACCTCGCGATCTTTCCCCTGGCGCAAGTTTTTGTGTCGATATTCGTAACGAAGACTTTCAGCGTTTAAGTCACTTCATTGAAAGGGTCTCCTCGGCTTCTAGTGTTTTGATTTCGCCGCAATTGGTCGTTTTCACTGGTGAAACAAATATCTCTGTTGGCCTTCGTTTTCCAAATGGGCCTCTTCGCAAAGGAATAGTGGTACTCAACATTGGAAAGCCCTTAATGGACTCCCTCTCTCTCGTTGAGTTTGAAGCAGTCCTGGTGCACGAACTTGCTCACAAGCTTCTTAACAAGGAGTTTCGTATCTATTCGTGGCTCTTTGACCGATCTCGCATACGTCTATTGAATAAAATCGGTTGGATTATTTTTCCAGTGCGTCGCGTGCTTCGCCAAAAGTACTTGAGGGAGTTTGCCATCGATTCAGAAAAACGGCGGTCCGAAGAACTAATGTGTGACTGTGTGTCGATTCGCATTGTCGGAGAAGTTGGATTCGCTATGGCCTTAGTTTCCAGCTATCGCGTGAAGCATGCTGTTAGTTCGTATCTACCATCTCTTCTTCTGCAGTCCGTCCGTGAATCGCGTTTGGTTTGGGGTGACTACATACATAAAGTCGACGAGTTGGTACGACGTAGATTGGATCGAAACGAATACTTGCCACCAGAATTCGAATCCGCGTCACATCCTTCGTTAAGTGAGCGTCTGAGTCAAACATCTCTTTCCCCTGTAGAATGCGGACGCAAATCGATTCAGGTCGATGCTTGTGCTTCCTTCAGGCTGTTAGAGTCCGCATCGGATTCAGTGGATCACTATCTCGACCAAGTATTTAAAGTTAATGCGAAGCGTTGCTGGGAGGAATGGCACGATTACGTCAATTCCAGCCCGTTAGATGACAGTGTGCTATTGGGACAAGTTAACGACGCACTGGCATGGTAGGGCCCTTATGATGCCATCGGCTTAGTGCCTCATCTTTACCTATATTCTGAAAAACATTGATGCAAACTCCTTTGTTTTCGTGCTCTTGCTCAGTCAGAAGGACAATACTCGTGCTCGGCGTGTCGAGGACCTCCGAGTACGAGAACCATTTCATTGGGCACGAGCGCGATTGAAAGCGAAACGTGGTGTTCGCCGAGAAGTGTCGATTTCCCTTGTATAGGGTGTATGCTACAGGATTAGGGTGAGTGCGGACGTGCAGACGAGATTGGCGACGGTTCATAAAACACGGTGAAGGAATGAAGCGATATGGCCATAACGGATCAACCAACAATTTATGATGAGCTTCTCGATCTCTTCGCAGGAGCGGCTAATGCTGACCGACTTCAGAATTTTAGACTCTCTGCAGACAATTAATCCCGGCTTGACTTGCTTTTGGAAAAAAATCGCGATGGGAAATTGTCATCAACCGATCGGGCGGAACTCGACGAGTTTGAACGTCTTGAACACTTTGGACGTATGCTAAAGGCTCGCCTACGTCGAAAGAAGACATGAGTTCCAGACCGTCTGCCGAAATGCGACGACGAGTCATAGAACTACTGTCAACTTTCTACTGCTCAATTCCGATCAACGCCTTGTTGAACGCCGTGAATTGAGAAACTGCGAACGGTTTCCGCCCACCGATTGTTCCGAAGCTTGAATTAGACTGTTTGCACTCCGCCGAGTTCAACTCGAGTTCCACTTGGGGGAAGCAACGTTTGTCGGGCGAGACGTTGCTTCCGCCGGTTAAAAACCGACGGAGAGCCTATGCAACTCATTCTTATCTAATATCTAGAGCAATGGTAAGTATCCCCCGAGTGGAACTCGAGTGGAACTCGGGGGCATTACACTAAGCCCAGAAGTAGTGAAAACACGGGAATAAACGCTTTTTCGCGGTGGCGTTTGGACGAGTTTTGGCTTGTTTCTTGCCAGCAACTAAGCTATGGTTTCGACACCATGAATTCATCCCTTGCAAGCCAGCACCCCACAGAAATCAGCCCAACCTCCTTGGGTATCGATCTATCTATTGACGTCCAACGCAAGCGACGTCGGACGTTCGCCATTATTTCTCACCCAGATGCTGGTAAAACGACACTGACCGAGAAGCTGTTGCTGTACGGAGGATCGATCGAAGTGGCGGGGGCAGTTCGCGGGCGTAAATCGCAGCGAGCGGCAACTTCGGATTGGATGGAAATGGAAAAGCAACGCGGAATCTCCGTCAGCTCGACCGTTCTGACTTTCGAATACCAAGGTTGCCAGATCAATTTGCTGGACACCCCAGGGCACCATGATTTTAGTGAAGATACTTACCGCACCCTGATGGCTGCGGATGCGGCCGTGATGGTTATCGATTTGGCCAAAGGCATCGAAACGCAAACCGAAAAACTGTTCCGCGTCTGCGCATTGCGAAAGATACCTGTTATCACCTTTGTGAATAAGGTCGACAGACCAGGCCGCTCGCCGCTGGAAATCATCGCCGAGATTGAGCATAAGTTCTCAATTGAGCCAGTCCCTCAGAATTGGCCGTTGGGGAGTGGCAAGGAGTTCCGCGGGTTCGTCGATTTGAATCAAGATACCGTCCATCTTTTTAACCAGCGCGATAGTGATCGCAGGATTACTGCCGAGATACAACAGTGGTCCGACTTAGTCGCAATCGATGAAGATGTTAATTCGACCAACTTAGCTAAGACGAGCGAGCCAATGCAATCGCTTCCTCGAACCTTGTTGGAGTCGACGCGCGAAGAAGTCGATCTGGTTCAAATGGCTGGTGCCAGACTTGACCGAGAGAGATTCCTGCGTGGTGAACAAACGCCTGTGTTTTTCGGCAGCGCATTGACCAACTTTGGCGTCGAACATTTTTTGAGGGGATTCCTCGAGTTATGCCCGCCGCCGGGGGACCGACTCAGCAATATAGGGGTCGTTCGAGCGAGCCAACCCGATTTTTCAGGCTTTATTTTCAAGATCCAAGCGAATCTTGATCCGAGGCATCGAGACCGCGTCGCCTTCTTAAGAATCTGCACAGGCAAGTTTCAACGAGACATGGAAGTGGTTGTTGCGCGAACGGGTAAAAAACTGCGAATCCCTCGAGCGCTGCGAATTTTCGGTCAAGATCGTCAGACGATGGATGAAGCGTTTCCAGGAGATATCATCGGCGTTGTTTGTCCAGGCGAGTTCCAACTAGGGGACACCCTTTGCCAAGGAGAAACCATCCAGTACGAACCGCTGCCACAGTTTTCGCCGGAGTTCTTCGCTGTCCTGGATTGCCCCGACACTTCGCGCCGCAAGCAATTCGATCGAGGTCTAAAGCAATTGGTAGAGGAGGGGGCTATTCAAGTCTTCTATGAAACAAAGTCTTCGCGCCGTGAAATGATTTTGGCGGCAGTGGGTGAATTGCAGTTCGATGTCGTGCGATTCCGACTTGAGTCTGAATACAATGCTCCAACATCCCTGAGTTGGCGCCAGTATAAATTGGCTAAGTGGTTCAACGCGACTGCTGAAGAAAAGGCAAATCTGAAGTTGTCGTATGCGGCAAAACTGGTCTGCGACCACTACGGAAATGATGCCATTCTGTTGCTATCGGAATGGGATGACAAGGTGCTGGTGCGAGAGAATCCAAAGGTTGAATTCTATTCCATACGCGTTTCGAACTTCAAGCAAGCTTCTACGATGAAACCGCTGTTGACGAATGCGTTGTCGCCAGGATAAGCACGTGACGGAACAATCAACGCAAAAGAGGGGCGTAAGATGGTAGCAATTGTTTCTCTGCTGGTGATTGCCATGGTTTCTCTTTTGGCGGTACGAGCCGGGTCGACGGCTTTGATGATGACGGGGTTGAGTTGGGATATGGCGAGGAGCACCACATCCACAAATTATTTGATAAGACTCAAGAGGTCGGAATCGGCAATTCGCATTGAAGGGAATCGACGAATCCATGTTCGTCGACCTGACTTTGGCCAGTTTCGTGTGGCCAGTTTCGTGTGGCTAGCTACGTGTGGCACGCCCAAAGCGAAGCGTGGGCGTGGTCAGGCCAGGCATGACCATCGCGGCTCCGTTGCATCGGGTGGTTTTCCGCGTTCTTGGTACTGCGAAGTGAGTCTTTCGATTGGCAAGCCAAGTCGAAACATCACGCAGGAATGGAATACCAGATTTTAATGAACTCACATGTGCGATGTCCACGCTGCCACATCTTAAAGCTGGGATGAATCCCAGCACTCCAAATCGATCGAGCGTTCTAAGACATAGCGTTTTACTTGGCCCCCTTTTCCAGTTCGACAAATCGGCCGAGGATTACCAGCGCCAATAGCGCTAACATCGCGAAACCTGCGCCAAGCAACATGGCCGGCGCCGGCCCGATGAGGTCCCACACGACTCCTGTAAGGAGACTTGCAATCAAGGTGGTCACTCCGGTCAACGCATAGAATAGACCCATCGCCGCACCGCGATGCTCTTTAGGGGCATGGTCGGCTATCAACGCTTTGTTGATGCCGTCGGTCAATGCCATGTAGACACCATAAAATGCCATCAGTGGCCACATACCCCAGGCGTACGAATTAGGGAGAAATGCGAAGCCAACATAGGAAGCAGCATAGATGGACCAGCCTGTTGCAATGATCCGCCACCTGCCGATGCGATCGCTTAAGACACCCAGCGGGTAGGACAACGCGGAATACGTAACGTTAAACAAGGCATATACCAAGACGATCGACCACGACGAGTACCCAAGGTCGCGTGCCCTCAAAAGGATGAACGTGTCACTGCTGTTCGCTAACGAAAACAAAATCAGCACCCCCAGCACCGCCCAATACGAACGAGGTAGATGGAACCAGCCTGAACTTTTACTAGTCGTGCTGGTTGGCGTTGGTGATTCCTCTCCGCCGCGCCTGACCGACGAATCGCCCTGAGTCTCCCTAGGTACGGTAGGAGCATCGTGCACAAAGAAGGTGAGCGCCAGCGAGGCGAGGCCTAGCACCGAGCTGAATCCGAATATCGCTCGATAGACCCAGGCGGGTGTCTCGACAATTTTGGTGGACACTCCGCCGCTTGAATCGAACCTCGGAGAGTCGGTCAACCACCACAAGAGAAAAGCGGCAAGCAAGACACCTGCCAATGCGCCGGCAGTATCAAGGGAGCGATGGAGACCGAATGCTCGTCCGCGTTGTTCCTCAGAAACAGCGTCTGCAATTAGCGCATCGCGTGGTGCGCCGCGCAATCCTTTTCCAAATCGATCTAAAATCCTTCCGAAGACAACCATGGGCCAGACGGTTGCTAATGCCACAATCGCTTTTCCAAGAACAGGCAGGCCGTAACCAATCCGAATCCATCGCACTCGACCTCCTCCTTTGCCCTTGCGATCGCTTCGAATGCCAGCGTACGCCGACATCAATGACACAATGAGGATGGCGACGCCTTCCATCGCACCCAATTGAGTCTTGGACGATCCAAGCACGCCGATCAGGAAGAGAGGCAAAAGTGGGTACATCATTTCGCCAGAAATGTCAGCCAGGAAGGAGACAAAGCTCAAGATCCAAACGGAGCGTGGCAGCGGACTTTTTTTCAGTGGACTCACTAGGTTTGCAATTCCAGATCTGAGGATGGATTCGTTTTTGTTAGTCGAATCAAAGAGTCCCGTATTTGAGACTGAACGTCTAGTGTCCACCAACCGTAAAAGCATGTTTGGGCTTGAATTAGTTGCTCATTTTCTTGCGACAGTCTTTTCCTAAGTTCGTATCGATCGACTCTTCTGGGGCAAGTTGCGAGCCATTTACTGAGCCTAGTCATCGCTGCGGCGCGATCATTTATTTTCCCAAGAAGTTCTTGCAACTCTTCGACCCTTGGATAAACGGAATCCTTTAATTCGGCAGGTAGGGCTGGTGCAAGTAACTCCATGGCGTACCGAAGGTTCTTGACCCTGATTCGGAAGTGATGCATGGCTCGAAGGTCCTTTTCGTCGCTTGGAAAGGCGCGGTTGAAACGGTCGGCAACGCATCTCATAGCTGCTTGTGCCCAGTTTCCAAACGATTGATCCGACTCACCATTATCTGAAAGACTGTGAAGCAAATTTTTGAGCAGTTTCTCCAATCGTTTACGTTTGTGCATGCGGCGAAAGCATCGATGGATCGGTCGCTGGGCTTTCTCTCGCTGCCGCCGTATTCTGTCGGCGAGAGCCTTTGATTCTTCGGATTCTGGCGGCATGATCTGTCCGGTAAGAACGTCAAGATCGCGAGCTTCGCCAGCCACATGGCGTATTCTCTCAAGCTTTTTTCGAAGGCTTCGCAATTGTTTTTTGGGTAAGAATTTCTTGTAAAGGGTGATTGCCGCCATCGATCTCCGCGTCCAAACTCGAAGAAGGTGAACAAATTCCACGTTCTCGTCAGAATGTTCTGCAGCTAACGGCAAGAATTCCAAAACAGCCTGCACTCGATGTCGCAATGAACTTCGGATTGCATCGGCGACGGCACTTTCCGATGTGAGTCCTTCGATCCATTTGTCAAAATGCATCGCGGTGGTCATTTTGGAAATAGCATTTTCTTGAGTTCCACCAGCGTAACTGGGATCAAGCTCAATAGTAGGATCATTGGTACATCGGACCAGGGCATGGCTTGCAATCCCAATATTTCCGCCGACCATGGAACTGCAATCGCCGCGAGTTGAATCGCCACTGATCCCACCACCGCGAAAACAAGAAAGGGATTTGAAAATAGCCCAACAACCGGCATGATTCGGTCAAGATCACGACATGCCATCGAATAGAATATCTGGGTCAACGTCAGTATGCAGAAGGCGACCGCTCGAGCTTCCTCCAGTCGTGCGGGGGTACCTTGATAACTCCACGCAAAGCCTGTCAACGTAACGATGGCCATGAGCAGTCCGTGCAGCAGAATCGCTCGCCCTCTCTCCCAATTGAGAATCGGTTCGTTAATGGGCCGGGGAGGACGCGTCATTAAATCCTTACCTAGCGGTTCGCTCGCTAAGGCCAGTGCCGGAACGCCGTCGGTGATCAGATTGATCCAAAGAATCTGAATGGCCAAGAGGGGTGACGGCCATCCGATCAGTGAGGCGGCAAACATGAACATCACTTCGCTTGAGTTGCATGCGAGCAAGAATTGAAGGAACTTACGGATATTCTCGTAAATCCCGCGTCCCTCTTCCACTGCGTTCACGATCGACACGAAGTTATCGTCGGTCAAAACCATGTCAGCAGCTTCTTTGGCGACATCCGTACCGGTGATTCCCATCACGACACCGATGTCTGCCGCCTTGACTGCTGGGGCATCGTTCACCCCGTCGCCAGTCATGGCTACCACATGACCATGGCTTTTCCATGCGTTGACGACGCGCAATTTGTGTTCTGCAGTGACACGAGCGACAACAGAATAGTTCATGATTTGCGAGGCAAGATCGTTCTCCGACTTGCTGTCGATGGCAGAACCTATCATTACCCGGATATCGGACTCTGCGATGCCAACCTCTTTTGCAATGGCGATGGCTGTTTCCGGGTGATCGCCGGTGATCATGATGGGTCGGATACCAGCATTTCGGCAACGCTGAACCGCTTCTTTGGCTTCGCGGCGAGGTGGATCGAGCATGCCGATCAGTCCGATGAATGTTAAATCCGATTCGGATTGCAAGTCATCGGGGTTCTCCGACACCTTCCGATATCCAACGGCCAAGACTCGGAGTGCCTCGGAAGCCATTTCTGAGTTGCGTTTCAATACGCGCTGGCGGTGTTCGTCGAGCATTGCAACCGAATCGCTTTCCTGAAGGTAATGCGACGAGACTGCGAGCACCTCTTCCGGTGCTCCCTTTACAATCATCAACAGCCCACCCGACTCATCTCGGTAGACCTGCGACATCCGTTTGCGGTCCGATTCAAATGGATTTTCATGGACCAAATCATCGAGCGTCCAACCAGAGACCACCCCTGCCTTGGCTGCGACGACTTTTAAGGCGATCTCGGTGGGGTCACCAAGCGAAGTCGCTGGTTTTGAAACTGTTTCGCGAGACCAAATCGCGTTGTTGCAACTGTCGGCAAATTGCAATAGACGCACGAGTGTTTCCGGATGGCCTGCTGCATCAGGTGAATCCGTCGATGCTTTCAAAAGATGGATATCGCCTTTGGAAGAATACCCCTGTCCGTCGACCCGCCAAGTGCGATCGAAGACCCATAACTTGCGAACCGTCATTTCATTTTGTGTCAGGGTTCCTGTTTTGTCCGTACAGATGACCGTAACACATCCGAGTGTTTCAACGCTGGGCAGCTTTCGAATCAAGGCGTTGCGTTTGGCCATTCGCTGCATACCAATTGCGAGCGTGACGGTGACCACGGCTGGCAATCCTTCCGGAATGGCTGCCACTGCCAAACTAACACTGGTTAATAAGACGTCAACGAGATTCCCTCCTCGCAACCATTGCAGCACAAAGATCACGGCCACCAGCGACAAACAAACCTTGACGAGAACTTGTCCAAGTTCGGCAAGCCTACGCTGAAGCGGCGTCTGCTCGGCCTCCGTTTGCTGTAGAAGCCTGGCAATGCCACCGATTTCGGTGTTCATTCCCGTCGAAGTTACGATCGCAGTCGCTTTTCCGGCCGTGACTGTTGTCCCGGCGAACACGCTGTTTACGCGATCTGCCAACGGTGTGCCCGGTGGGAGTTCGGTATTGGCTCGCTTGAAGACCGGGGTCGATTCACCGGTGAGCGAGGACTCCAGTGTCTGCAATCCGAATTCTTCGATTAACCTAGCGTCCGCAGGCATTCGATCTCCTGCTTCTAATGAGACAATGTCTCCCAGAACGAGTTGTTCTGCTGGGATCAACCTGGTGATTCCGTCTCGTTTCGTTTTGGCCTGAGGCGCGGACAATCGATTCAAAGCTCCCATGGCCTGTTCCGCGCGCTGCTCTTGGACAAAACCGAGCAGGGCGTTTAGCACAACAATGGCCAGGATCGCAGCGGTATCGATCCAATCTCCAAGAAATCCAGCAATGACCGCCGCGGCAATCAACAATGCGATCATCAGATTATAAAACTGCGAAGCCAATCGCTTCCACCAAGGGATCGTCTTAGCCATTTGCAAGACGTTTCTTCCATCGCGGGCGAGTCGCTCTGCTGCGGCCTGTTGAGACAATCCATTTCGGATATCGCTACCGAGAGAAGCGACGAGGGAGGCCAAAGGTTGATCGTACATGACTGGCTCTATGCTTCAATGCGGTAGCTGAACTCGTGAGAATCCAGTGCTTTCTGTAAGGCAAGCGGCAGATTGGAGTATCCCAACCAGAAGTGTATGCGAGGGACAACTTCGCGGGTCCCTCACTTACGTTTCGGGTTCTGATGGGTAGTTTTTACATCGCCGCTCGCCTAAGTCCACGAATTCGGCTGCCGTGAGATTCGAATGACGATCCCTTATTCTATCCTTTTTCGTATTAACAAAACGGAACATGGAGCATGATGCAGGATAAAACGTGAAACACTCCCCAAAAAGAAGCGACCGATGGCGGATCGCCCCTTGTCCCCTAGTACGACGATATCCGTTGGGTGTTTCTCGATGAAATCAAGAATGCAACTTCCCACATGCACTTTTTCAAACACATGTTTATCAATATTGGCAGACGTTGCTTCCAGTTGTTTCGCCAAACGATCCATAGCCAGTTTCGTCTCCTGAGTGATTTGGGCATCGTACTCAAAGGCAGGTTCCAGCAAGTAGGGATGTTCGATTACCGAGACCAAATCGAGCTTTGCTTCTTTCGGAAGGCCCAGCCCGCTGACTTGAGCCGCAATCTGGGCATCCAAATCGGAACAGTCCGATGCAATGGTAAGATGCGGCGGCTGCCCTTCTTTGGAATGCGAAACAGGATTGCTGCGCACGATGAGAACAGAACAGGGCGCATGACGCGCTACGGTTTCGCTAGTGCTTCCAAGAAGCATGCGAGTCAATTGACTTTTGCCATGGGCTCCGACAACGATGAGATCCGCTTTGGATTCTTTCGCAACCTTAGTGATCTCGTCAGCGGGTTGCCCTAAGCAGGGCACTTGGACCGCCTCGAGCGAGACTTCCTGCAGGATGGCCGCTGCACGCTGAAATGAGTCGAGAGCGCGAACTGATTCCAGTCGGACGAACTCATGGTGGACCTCGACGGGCACCATACCGTAGACTTGAAAACTTCCGACGGTGATGATCTCGTACGATCGACTGTGTGCGATCGGCAAACGGGAGAACCAACGGATGGATTGTTCTGCGGATTCAGAGCCATCCGTGGTGAGAAGCACTTTCATTTTCAAACTCGTTTCTGCGAAGGTTAGAATTCAGATTACGGTAGTTCTTATTTGGGATGGAGCGGAGCTAGTCTCAAAGCTGTGAAGGATTTTCAAAAGGATTTCTCTGGTTGCGTGATTTCGGTCGTTGAGCGATTTCTATGGTTGAGTGATTTCTGTGGTTGAGTGATTTCTGTGGTTGAGCGATTTCTGTGGTTGAGCGGGAGCTTGTCTCCCCTCAACCATGTTTTGGCGTCCTACGAGTGCCGTAAAGGCCGCAAATTCGCATACCCCCTCTCCCGGGGGGGGGGCCGGCGGGGGGGGGGGGGGGGGGGGGGGGG
>JANMHA010000316.1:0-2552 GCA_031374925.1 Pirellula sp.
TCGACGACCGCAGCCATCCGAACGAAACCGCAATACAAGCCGGGATTTCCGGTACCCAAAGCCAACAAGGAACGCAAGACCATGACCAACATCCGCAGGTTCAAATCCTGCCCCGCAAGAAATATAACAAATATATCAAATATATAGAACACGACCTAATTAGTCGAGTTTTGCCATTTGAAATCCTTGTCTACACCTGGTCAACGTTTCGCGAGTCCCCCCTGAAAAGCGGGGACTCTTTGATTCTGGCCTAGTGGAAAGCCCTGTGGCAGCATCGCGCCATGATCGAGTTCCGCACGCTTCCCGATAACCATCCCGACCTTGCGCACTCGCCGCTTTTGCGAGCGGCTTTGCTGACACTGCAGCACGCGCAGGACCATGGGGCAATCGGGTTGACCAAAACCAAAGCGTTCAAGCGCGTCTTCGTTCATTGGGCGGTCGAGCATTTTGATTGGCCTGGCTCAGGAGCGGAAGAGATGTTTCGCTACAACAAGGTCATCAATGAATTCGAATTCCCGCCGCTCGAGGTGTTGCACCAGCTTCTGATCGCCCTGCGCCTGGGGCGCCACTTCAAGGGCGAATTCCGGCCGACCAAGCGTGGCGCGGAACTTGGGAAGGCGCCGGGGAGACTGTTTGCCGAACTCATTCCCTTCTTCGTTCTCAAGATCGACCATGCATCCTACGCCCGCTTTGATGAGCGACCCTTCGGCAAGTGGGATGTCTGGATGAATGTTATCAACGCAGAGGTCGACCACGGCACCACCGAGCGGGCACTGTTCGCGGCGTTCTATGGCGAGGAGCATGATTGGGATAATGCCGGATGGCGTGAAATGGCCGCGTTCTCCTCCTGCGTCCTACGTCCTCTGGAATGGGCCGGACTGCTTTTGCAGACCCGTGAAGCGCGCGATGGAAAGCATTTGCACCACGTCTTCAAAACGCCGCTGTGGCGCAGTGCAATGAGGCTGGATACCGACAACCTCCTGCGTCCCGTGCTCGTCCATTAGCCACCCACACAATCGGCCCAAAGCTGTCGGAGGGCAGGTAGCGGGGTGCCCACGGAAGCGGCCGATCAGTCCTGTTCTGTTGCGGCGAGGGGCCGCTGGAAGCCCGAAGCCGACACTCAGAATGCAACCGTCAGAGATTAGCTGGCCTTCGTGGGCGCGGCCGTAAAATACACCCGCAGCCTTGCGGCGGTGCGGCCAAGGAACAATCCCGAAAGGCCTGCCGAGATGAGGAGGGTGCTGAAGTGCCAGGTCGGGTTGGCGTTGAGCATAGGGTTCATGGCCGAGACGACGTTGGTGGCGTAGCGGAAGACCAGCACCGCCACGATCTGGGCGATCGTCAACCACTCGCCGCGCAACCAGATCCTTCCGTCCGCCAGGCGTCGCGTGGCACCCCTGCCCTCGAGCTGCCAGCCGGCCGCACCCCCCGCGACGAGGCCGATGAGCGCGATGGGCAGCCCGTTCAGCCCGGCGCCGATGAAGCTCAAGATCGCGAGTCTTGCCACCACGACCGGAAGGATCAGCACGCGGATGAAGGAGACGCTGCTGTCGCGGGTGCGCTGCAGGCCGAGGAACAGCAGCAGGCCATAGAGCGGCCAGACCCAAATCGGAGTGTGGGCGGCGACCATAACAATGGTCCTGAGGAGGTCGGGCTTGATTGCTACGATCACGCTGAGCAGTGACATGACCAGCGCGAGCGGGGCCATCAGATAGCGCTCGGGCTTGTTGCGCGACATCAGATTGGGGAGAGCGCCCAAGGCAAGGAGCCCGGCAAGCACCCACATCGCTATCCCGCCGACTTGGCCTGGGAGCACCGGAAGGACGCCGGCACGGTCAAGGACCAGCACAACGAAGGCGGCATAAAGAGCGGCCGAGATCGCGCTACCCGTTCGCAGCCGCGCTAGCAGAATTCGATGCTGTCCGCCCCAGGCAAAATGCCCGAGTGGCGCACCAGTCGCCAAGAGCAGTTGGAACAGGCCGAGCCCGAGTAACAGGAAGGAAAGGAATAGCGCCGCGAAGTTCATGATTGGTTCCGCCTAGATGAATGAGGGGCAGTTGCGATCGAGGATTCTGTGGGTGGCCGCGTATCTGGCTGGCCCATCGCGACGTTCGCCCGTCGCGAGGCCAACCACAGCACGACGGCGCCAACGATTGTGCAGACGGCGAGCGAAGGCAGCGACGCCTCGGGTCCGAAGCCCCCGCCGCTGAGCCAGTCGGGGAAGCCAGCGACGGGCATGCTCGAGGATACAGCGGCACCGAAGTCTCCACCCGAGACATTCGCGCCGAAGAGATATCCCTGCGCAAAGTTCCAGCCGGCGTGGACACCGATAGATACCCAGAGCCGGCCGGTCAGCGCGTAGAAGGAGCCGAGCATGATCCCGGCTTCAATCGCCACACATGCGGTTGTGAACACCGTAGCGTTGGGATTTCCAATGTGCCCGACCCCAAAGAGCAGGGCTGATGCGAGAATGGCGGCGCCTGGCCCGAAGGCTCGCCACACCAATCGCATCACCACGCCGCGGATGAGGATTTCCTCGACGACGGCGCGAT
>JANMHA010000328.1:0-4127 GCA_031374925.1 Pirellula sp.
TGTACACTTGCTTTGGAACGCGCAACGGAACCGCGATTGCTCCTAAAACACCCTATGTACTACACCTCAATTCTCTGGGATTCCGAAGACGACCCGGATGGAAACGTTCAGCACATCGCTGAGCATGATTTGGACATTGAAGATGTTGAATGGGTGTTGGGTGCTCCGGATACAGAAGGGAAGAGCAGGTCATCGGGTTTGCCAGCCGTTTGGGGATATACGCCAGAGGGAATTTACATCATCGTTGTCTACCAAGAAATCGACGTGGATACAATTCGCGTGGTGACAGCGTACGAAGTTCCGGAACAACGAAGGTGATTTTTATGGAACGCAAAGCTTTTCGACGTATCATTCGCGATCGACATTTGACCGAAGGGGAAATAGTGGCTGACGAGCAGATTCGGAGCCAAGTGATACAGGAATTCCCTCCGACTGACACGGCTGTTCCGCAAGCTGGTTGTAGAGGGAATCTCCGACTACCAACGGCGTTCCAATCACGGTTGATTGGGTATCGTGTTGCCAATGCAATTTGCCAGTAAGCTTGTCGAAACACTTGACTAAGCCGTCGATTCACGTGGAATCGTGTAGACCAGAAGCAACCCTTTTTTCACCACGGCGACTCCCAATTAGTGGACGAATGGATAAAGAATTAGACCAATGATCGCAGCGCCAAGCACAATGAACGGTTCCGGCAATTTCTTAAAGCGGAGCAAAAGAACTACGGTTAGGACCAATAAAATCAGTTTAGGAATTTCCGGCATCCAGTTACCATCAAAGATTGTCCGCCTACCTAGCACTACGCATGCACCGGCAATAGCACCAACGGCTGCTGCAGTCACACCATCGACGAACGCAACAATACCGGGTCGCTTACCGTGCTTTTTGAAGTAAGGCGCAGGAATAATCGTGAATAAGTAGCAGGGGATAAAAATAGCCAGAGCGGCCACGGAGGCGCCAAGCACACCCGGTCCAAACCCGCCTTCACGTCCGGTGACAATGTACCCAATGAAGCCGACGGTGATGACCACGGGGCCAGGCGTGATCATTGCAACTGCGATCGCATCGAGAAACTCGTGATCATTTAACCAGCCGTATTCTTTGACGACACCGCCATACTGAAAGGGAACGATTGCTAATCCACTGCCGAAAACGAAGGCCCCAGCTTTGGTAAAAAAGAATGCAATCTGCGATAGAAGTTCGCCAAGAGTTGCTTTCGAGGATGCAACCAACGCCATCGGTGGAAATAAGAACCCGAACGTTGTTGAACTTGAGCTTCGAAAGGGTGGAGTTCGAATGGCCCACACCAAAAAACCGGCACCCAAAAACAATAGAATACTTTCGTTCTCCGTGATGATTGTTGCCAGGGCAACAGTTGCACAATCGTATCCGCATGATGGAGGTTGTACAATCGACCTAACAGTCTGGTAGAGGCTGCGCAGTGAAGAAGGCAACCTTTTGAAGGGAGCTATATGATCCGCTCCGCACTACTTTCGATTTCACTTTCGAGCGTTGCCAACTTTTTCAAGTATCGATTATGCAATTCATCTTCTCAATTCAAGGCGCTCGCCGCGGCAAGCACGTGTTGCTCGATAACGACCTAGTTCAAGAAATCAGTCGAAAGCTCGATCAGCAATCCTATGGTATCGGCTAGACTATTACATACTAGGCGGGGAAGCGTATTGGCTTGGAGTATTGATCCTCCGATTTGCTTCGCTACTGAAGATTCTATTGGCCAAGGTATCTACGAGATTTGTGGCTCTAATCTACTGATTACGTCTCCCGATTCGAGGGTTGAGATTCTACTTTGTCACGAGTCCGATATTCACATTGATGGTTCTGACGATGATTCAATCGCGAAAATAGTTGCTTGCTTTCCAACACTCGATTTCCGGTCTGCGGACGAGTGGAAGTCCCACTTCAAGTATCAATCACAGATTGAACCACCAAAAACTGCAAGATAAGTCCAATGCCCCAAGGCTGCTGCCGAGGATCGGCAATTTGTCTATAATGTACCGAATCTTGATAGTGTACAGCCTCTCCATAAACTAGATTCCAATTAAGCCAGGACTGCTTTCATGCCAAGTTCAACCCGACGCAAGTTTTTGAAAGGAAGCTCCTCGACCGTTGCCGCGGGCGTCTTGGCTACCTCGTTTGTTTCAAGAACACGCGCGGAAACCTTGGGAAAAGTTCGAGTAGGGATCGTCGGCAGCACGGGCAAGGGAGACTATGGTCACGGCGTTGACGTCGCTTTTACTAAATTGCCTAATGTGGAGATCGTTGCTTTGGCGGACGATAACCCCAATGGCAGGGCCGCAGCTAGCAAGCGTACCAATCCAAAGAAGACGTATGCCGACTACCGTGAAATGTTGTCGCAAGAAAAATTAGATGTAGTGGCGATCTGTCCACGTTGGGTCGACCAACATCACGACATGATCGTCGCAGCCGCGCAGGCCGGTTGCCACGTCTACATGGAGAAGCCGTTTTGCCCAACCCTATTGGAATGCGACAACGCAATTAAGGAACTAGATCAACGCGGACTTAAATTGGGTATCGCGCATATCAGCCAATACTCACCGGTGCTGGACGTAATTCGCGCACTGATCGAAAATGGTGAAATTGGAGACGTATTGGAATTACGTGGACGAGGCAAAGAAGATCGTCGCGGAGGTGGTGAGGACCTGTGGGTTCTCGGTTCACACATTTTCGGCTTGATGCGAACTTTGGCTGGTGGTGATGCGTCGAGTTGTTCCGCTACCGTTTTGAACAAGGGTCACAGAGTCACCCAAGCGGATGTCGTGCCAGGCGCCGAGGGAATTGGCCCGCTGGCGGGCGATCACGTTCAAGCAAGCTATGCGTTCCCCAATGGAGCAACTGGGCATTTCGCTTCGCGAAGCGGCGTCGCGGGCAACCCAACCCGCTTCGCCATCCAAGTCTTTGGTTCGAAAGGTATCATTGAGTTGGAAAGCGGTTATCTGATAAAGGGATACATTCTTCGAGACAGCAGTTGGTCACCGGGACGAACGGGGAAGTCTTGGGAACCGATTACGTCCGCTGGGATTGGCAAACCCGAGACTCGCACCGACGGCAGTTACGAAGGGGGACACATCGCGGCCATTAACGATCTGCTGGATAGCATTCAACGCGATCGGCCCACCAAATGTTCAGCTCGAGATTGCAGGTCCATTGTCGAGATGATCGCCGCCGTTTTTGAATCCCACCGCGTCGGCAGAGCTGTCGAACTGCCATTAGCGACACGAGTCAATCCACTGACCTTGCTCACTTAGCCAATGGAGCTACCGATCACTCGCCACTGACCACTCCACAACTCCCCAATGCTGTGAAGCTTTTCGTCCGATCGGAGCTTGCCTCCGACGGACGCCGTTTTGGCGTTCTAAAAGTGCTGTTCCAACCTTAAAGTACCACACTTCGCTCCCGCCTTGACCGCCTAAGGCGGTCGAGGCGGGAGCGAAGTGCGGCGGTTGGTTAGGTAGGACGCCAAAACAAGGTTGAGGGGAGGCAAGCTCCCGCTCAACCTGGGTGAATTGTTGGTGGAAATGCTTCGCTGCTTTGCCCACTCCCTCACTCCCTCGCTCCCTCACTCCCTCACTCCACCACTCCACCACTCCAAAAGGATTCGATATGAAACCAACCCTCGCTGCCGTTCTCGCCATCTTCGTTCTCGCCGCTATCTCCTCGCCGCTCCTGTTCGCGACGGAACCCTTGGAAATCAAACTTTGGCCGGGTGAAGTCCCGGGCGAAACCAATTTCAAAGCGCCTCCGCCAAACCCAAATGCACCCAAGGACGACGGCACGCTCCGCATTGCGATTGTAACGGATCCAACGCTAACGCTGTTCCGAGCAACGGGCGACAAGGTGAACGGTACGACCGTGCTGGTGTGCCCTGGTGGCGGCTACAATATCCTAGCGTTCGACAAGGAAGGAACTGAGGTCGCACAGTGGCTCAACTCACTCGGAGTCAACGCTGCAGTGCTTAAGTACCGAGTACCACGTCGCGACAAGGACACGCCACATCCGGCGCCGTTGCAGGATGCCCAACGTGGTCTAAGACTGCTACGTCAGAATGCCAAAGAATGGGGGATCAACCCGAAGGCTGTCGGTGTACTTGG
>JANMHA010000376.1:0-35952 GCA_031374925.1 Pirellula sp.
TTGGCGTACTACGTAACAGCCCGCGGAGTGACGTACTTCAAGGTCTGAGCTGCACTTTTAGTACGCCAAAACGGCGTCCATCGGAGTCAAGCTCCGATCGAACGGAAATGCTTCACAGCGTTGCCGAGGGCGATAACTTTAGTTGGAAAACACTGCGATGCAAACCGGACGATCTCCCGAGGGAGGGTGACTTTTGTTGAAAATCCCTGATGCTTCAAGGCGAAGACCAACATGCCACAATAGGTTATATTTGAGCGGCGGCGCCAGATCACTGGGTCGCCCATTGTGCTTAACTACTGCTACTATCGAGTGTTTTTGATGTCGGAAACCATTGTTGCCAACCCGCTGCCTGCCGTTACAAAACATCTCTATATCGAAACTGTGGGATGCCAAATGAACGTTCTTGACAGCGAAATGGTTGTGGCCGCCCTGCGCAAGTCGGGCTACGGAATTACGAAGAATGCGGCTGACGCCGATGCCATCCTTTTCAACACTTGCTCGGTTCGCGAACATGCCGAGGAAAAGGCCTACAACAATCTTTTTCACCTCAAACAACTAAAGCTAGCAAACCCAGAGAAGATCATAGGCGTCATGGGCTGCATGGCCCAAAAGGACCAAAAAGCGATCTTCGATCGCGTGCCATTTGTGGATCTGGTCGTTGGCCCAGGCCAACTGCATCGGATACCTGAGATGATTGCCAATGCTCAGGCGGGGGAAAAACAACAGCTGGCGGTCAGCCTTTCGCGACGCGACGGCAACGTGGACGACATCAAGCGATCGCATGAGACCTTTGATCCGTTGCGTGACCCCGAAATGCGGCCGACCCCATTTCAAGCGTATCTTCGTATCCAAATCGGTTGTGATAAGTTTTGTACGTATTGCATCGTGCCCATGACCCGCGGACCAGAACAGGGCAGGGCGCCGGCCCAAATCCTAGCCGAAGCCCAAGTGCTTGCTGATCAAGGTTGCAAAGAGATCGTATTGCTAGGGCAAACCGTCAATTCCTATAAGCATATACAAGGTGACAAGACAATACGGCTCGCCGACCTTTTGCATTCACTCCATGCAATCGATGGAATCGAGCGTATCAAGTTTGTTACCAATTATCCCAAAGACATGACGCGTGAGCTTTTGGAAACCGTCCGTGACTTGCCAAAATGTTCGCCTTACTTGCATGTGCCTGCGCAAAGTGGCAGCGACAACATTCTCAAAAGAATGAAGCGAGGTTATACCACGGCAGACTATTACGCGATGATGGATCGCATCAACGAGATCATTCCCAACGCGGCCGTTTCAAGCGACTTCATCGTCGGCTTTTGCGGTGAAACGGAAGCGGAGTTTCAAATGACGATCGACTTGGTCAAGCGTTGCCGATTCAAGAACAGTTTTATCTTTCAGTACAGTGTCCGACCGGGTACGAAAGGGGCTGAGATCTACGAGGATGATATTCCCGACGAAGTAAAGAATCGACGGAACCAGGAATTGCTGGAAGTCCAAAACCAGATCTGCCTTGAGGAGAACATGAAGTTCCTGGGCCAAAGCGTTCCAATCCTGGTTGAGGGGCCGAGCAAATGGTCGGTCCGTAAAGGTCAAACGGGAGACTTACGTCAGATGACAGGACGAACGCATTGCGATCGGATTGTCGTATGGGAAGGGAATATTCGGCAGTCAGGTCAAATCCTGCCGGTACATATCGACGACGTCTTTGCATTCACCTTGTTCGGTACGGTTGAGACCAAAGAAATCGTACCGGATTTAGTGCACTTAAAGGGGCTGCAGATTGCAGTATCCCAACCCGAAGCGTAAGCGAGGTACAATTTCGCAGGTCCCTCACTTACGTATCGGGTTATGATTGTGAGCTTTCACATCGCCACTCGCCTAATTACCAGTCGGTTTCTACTTTTCGTTGGCGGTTACCATAACATTGTCAATATAGAATTCCGCATCGGTTGAATTGCCGAAAAGACCGGGGCTCCCAATTGTGTTAGGCAACAAGTCTTCACCTTCGATGGTCCAGGCTTCGGGTTCCGCTTCGGCTGTTTTCCAGACCTTTCCACGCAGTATTGCCTTGCCATCCTTGTTTTCACTTTTTAGTTTCATGGTGTACCAAGTGTTTGCTTGCCATTCAAATGGAATGGTCTTTGCAAAGCGTTGTTCTTGAAGTGAAACCCAGGAGCGAATTTGCAGTTTTTGGGCCCCTTCGAGAGAGAGGGTGTAGCGCTGGTTGACCACCCCCATGTCAGGAAGTTTGGTCGTTGGCACCTTGTTCTTCATATCCGTGCCATAGACTTCCGCTTGTACAGTGTAGTCGTGCAATCCTGGCTTACCCATGAATGCTTGGCTACGAGTACCTTTTGGAATGGTGCTAATCTTTACCAACCCGTTTCCACCGGTAGGTAATTCCGCAGGTTGGTGTCGATAGGCCGCCCCGATCCAAAACAACGGGACTTTCTTGTCTTCGAAATCGTATTTCCAGGGCAATTGGGCAATGACCCGACCTCTAGCAATACTCTTCATTTCTCCCGAGGTCGCAGTCAGAAAAACACCCGTGCCAGTGGTCTCGGTTGGCGCTGTATAGACCATATCGTCGCTAACCGCTCCGCCCCCTTCGACCGAAATCATCGTGTCGGTCAAATTGGTTAAGTACTGACCGGCGGCGTTGTAAGCCCGAACTTGCAGCCTGGCCTTTTGTCCGGGTGATAGCAACATTTCGACTGGGCAGAGTTGCATGTGGGCGACTTTCCGGTCGGACAACGCGGATTCAGAGAGTTGCTTGGGCATCGGGTCCGCGTCGACTTTGACCTCTTTCTTTCCAATGCAAAACAGGGCTTTGTTGGTAGGCAGGTACAAACGACCATTTGCGATTGCAAACGACCCGAAAACTTCACCTCCGTCGTTTAGACGAGTTTGACCAAGAACATCCAAACCGCTTTCGGTTGGTTTCAGCGTGTATATTTTGCCTGTATTCTCGCCGATGTAAATCTTTCCTTCCGAGACAACTGGCGAGCCGAACATAATTCGACCGAGTTTTTTCTCAGCTTCAATGGCACCGGTTTTTGCGTTGATGCCAAACATCGTTCCGCCGTCGTCGACAAAGTAAACGCGGTCGCCGACTTTGACAGGGGAACTTCGTGAGATAGTCTTTGCAGGAACCTTCCACAACAATTTGTCTTCAGGAATATCACCTGTTGTATTCCCATCGAAAGCGAAGATTGCGCCCAGAATGGTACGATCCGCTTCGTTCTGTTCCCCGTGCCCAGAATAAACAATACCGTTTTCAACCAAAGGCGTTACGTTAATACCGCGTGGAGAAGCTTGGTACTTCCAAATAACTTTTCCGGTTCGAGGCTGCAACGCGTAGATCGCTCCGTCGGCCGCGCCGAGGACCATAGCCGCTTGTCCGTTTAGCACGGTGAAAATGGGGGTGCTGTAGGTGGTGTCTTCCGGCCGCACTCGAGTGCTCATCATCCAGATCGGTGCACCAGTCCTTTTGTCCATGGCCATGATTCGGTGAGCTGGGACCGCGGTTTGATCCCAGCCGGTCATTACTCCTGAAACAATCAACGTGTCTTCGAAGATGGACGGGAAATTGGTTCGACCGCCGTAAGTCGAAAGCATGCCGTATTCCTCGAGCATAGACTTTTCCCAAATGATCTTGCCGGTTTTCCCTTCTAGGCACTGCAAAACGCAACCCAGCCCAAGCATGAACACATGATCAGATTCTGGATCTCCAACCAAACTGGCCCATCCAATTCGCTCTGATGGGGCATCGGACAAAAAGATGTTGTGGATGCTCTCCCATATCAACGCACCCGTTTCCGCATCGACGCAAACCGTTTTTTCTGCTTCCTTGGTTGTCTCCGGTTCGGACCGACAAATCGTATAGAGTCGGCCGTTCATCACGATCGGAGTAGCCCGGGTTGCGAACCCCTCTTTCCGCCAAAGGAGATTCTCTCCATCTGCCTTAAACGTATCTGGAAGGCCTTTTTCTAAGGAGTGTCCGTTCTGCATTGGCCCTCGCCAATGGTACCAATCTGTAGGCTTTCCCTTGTTCCCCGTAAAACTTGCGTCTTTGGCATCGTCCGCAGCAACCGCGCCGCCAACCATGCATAGAGAGGCAAGGATAAAGTTGGAGCGAAACAAAAATCGGCATGCAAGCCGAGCAGTTTTAAGTGGAACGATCATGATGGCATTTTTTATGGAAGGGGTGGGACACAACTAGGACAGGACTTTTAATATACCAAAAAGTCGATCGCTCGAAATGATGCAATCGTAATGTCGCTACGTTGGCAAGTAGGATCCGTGCGGCAAGTAAGCGGCAAGTAAAGGGTCTCTTTTTTCGTCAATGTGGACGAGAGAGGCTCTTCGCTCGTTCGGTTTTGAGGAATTGGAGCGAGGGCCTCGCTCCGCCACGTGCGAAAATTGCCACGTGCGAAAATTGCCAAATTTCTTTTGCAATCATTAGTGTTTCGTGGAACTGCTATTCGCGCAACAATCATATTTTTCGTATTGTCGAGTTTGAATCCCCTAAATTAACATTTCGCAGATGGCTTGATTTCAAGATGGCCCGTGTATTTTGCATAGCAAACCAAAAAGGTGGCGTCGGAAAAACTACGACGGCTATTAATTTGGCGTGGGCTATGGCAAAATCCTCGAACAAAACGCTCGTCGTGGACTTGGATCCACAATGCAACGCAACCAGTGGACTCGGCCATCAACCTTCGGACCGTCACCCACTTCTCATCGATTCCCCGATTCGAGAGAGTATTCTCCAGACCACGCAGCCGAACCTTTTCTTGATGCCCGGTTGCCGTTCCTTTCAAGACGTCGATCGCTTAGAGAAAGGCGAACTTTCCCAAGGAACGTTGCTCAAGCAACATTTGGAGGCGGGCATGGGCGGATATGATGCTGTGTTTATCGATTGCCCACCGTCCCTCGGGGAACTAACTCAAGCGGCACTCGCGTCTAGCACCGAAGTGCTTATGCCTATCCAGTGCGAATATTACGCCATGGAAGGCTTGACGCAAATGATTCACGTCATTCGCGACGTGATGGAGAAACAACCAGGCCGACTGACATTCGGCGGAATCCTGTTGACGATGTACGACCCTCGATTCGAGCTAACACACGAAGTGGATAGCGAAGTGAGGGAGTTTTTTGGAGATATCGTTTTTGACACCGTAATCCCAAGAGATATTGCGATTAGCGAGGCACCCAGCCATGGGCAAAGTGTCTTAGCCTATTCGCCGCGATCGCGCGGGACACGGGCATACATTGAACTTTGCATGGAGGTATTGGAACGTGACTAAAGATCGACGACTCGGACGTGGCTTGGCTGCCCTTCTCGGAACTCAAATCGAAGAAGGCTCCACGGAAATCGCAACTACGCAGGGAAATCCAGATGGTTCCCTTAACATTTCGCACGAAGCGCAGGCTTCGCGAGAAAACGCCATAAACCGAAGTGATACCATTCGGTCGCTGGCTAACGAATCGAGAAGCCGCATCACACCGTCGAGATCCGGCCTTTCCCCAGTCACTGTTCCGATCTCGCCCACGCACGGCAATGCGTCGTCGTCCGAAACCCTTGATATTCAAATCGGCATGATCGATGCCAATCCATTTCAGCCACGGCGTCAATTCAATCCCTCAGAAATTGAGTCCCTTGCCGAGTCGCTAAAAGAACACAAACAGCTGCAGCCAATCTTGGTCCGTCGTGTAGGAGAACGATACCAATTGATCAGCGGGGAACGCCGCTTGCGAGCCACTGTTTTGGCGGGACTACCAACGATTCGAGCCGAGGTTCGTGAGGCGGATGACCGGCTCGTAGCGGAGCTTTCTATCATCGAGAACCTGCAACGCAAAGACCTCAACGCAATTGAAAAAGCCCTTTCATTCAAGCGGTACATCACCGAGCACAAATGCACGCAGGATGAACTGGCGCAGCGACTCAAAATCGATCGCAGCACAATCGCCAACATGATGCGACTACTCGAACTACCAGACACAATTACCGACGCGGTCCAGCGGGACGAAGTCTCGGCTGGGCACGCCAAGGCCTTGCTTAGCTTAGGCAGCATTCGCGAACAAATAAGCTTCCTGAAAAAGATCCACGACGAGGGATGGAGTGTCCGAGAAACCGAATCGCGAGTCGCCGAAGCTATCGCGGTTGCGGCCGCATCGGAAGAAGGTTATCTGGGAGCTTTGCCGCGACGCAAAGCGACGAAATCCGAATTGCTTACCGCCCTCGAAAATGATATGAAGAAGCATCTGGGCACACGCGTCGACATCAGTCAGACAGGCCGAGGTCGCGGTCGAATCACAATTCACTTTACCAGCATCGAAGAATTCGATCGACTCAAGAGTTTGCTAGCAAACGACCAAAAAAGGAAGGCGGCGTAGTTTGATCACATGATGAATGAACTGCCTTTGCGATGGATTGTTTGGGCGCTCGTGTTTTTTCTTGCGATGCGATGCCTTATTTCAATGTCGATCCTACTGCGAGACCGTTTGCAAGGGCTGTTGGTAGAGCACGTCAAAAAGCAGCAGCTTGAAGCTCAAAAGCGACAAAGGATTTTTGAACTTCGGGAGAAGATACGAGCCAAGGAAGCGCATGCCGAAGAAGCCGAAATCCAGGAAAAACGCGCCGCATAGCATGCAACGAATCGCAACAGGGAACATCGCGCTCAACCCGCCATTATCTTTACGACGTTGTTCGCCTAAAAAACAAAGGGATAGCGAGTCGCTTCGGGATATCGACCGGAGTAGATTGCCACCCACAATTTCATGTTGCCTGCTTTTCCAGTACGTCAACAGCTTGCGATATCCCACGTGCCTTTTCCATTCTGGAGGCGGCTTGGCGGCATCGAGCTTTCATTGGCTCCGATTCCACTATCGCTTCTAGTTTGCTAGCTAAGGCGTATTGCGAGAATTTGCGCGGGTTAAGACTATCTCCGATACCCTGTTCCACGATTCGCACTGCGTTGTCGAATTGATCATGCGCCTGTGGGCGAATTAGCTGTGGGATACCTGCGGCCATGGCCTGCGAGGCGGAACCGATTCCTCCGTGGTGCACGAAAGCAGAACAGTAAGGCAGCAGTAGACTCAAAGGTGCAAACGGTACATGCAAAATGGATTTGGGCAGCGATTTCGGAATCTGTTCTTGGAATCGGGTTAGAAGAACAGCACGGCTGCCTATCTGTTTGCAGGCCTTAATTGCTGTTTCGAAAAACTCTTTACCGAAAAGGTTGGCCGATCCAGGCGTAAAAGCGATTGGGGGGGAACCGTCGCTCAAAAACGCCTCAAGAACTTCTTGTGATTCTGAGTGAAAAGTGCTTTGATCGGTTTCTCGTTCATCCCAAAGCGGAAAATCAACTTGCGCACAAGGACCGGGCCAGTCTGTTTGAGGTGAACAAAACCAGTCCGGAAAAAGGCAAAGCAATTGCGTTTTAGAGTGCCACCACTGCATGACGTGGATTACGGGTTTCAAGCCTAACTCCGCTCTATATGAATTGAGACTAGGTAGAACAACTGGATCAATCACTAGGGATTGAGCGAGTTGATAAAAGCGTTGCTGCAACCAATTAGGACCAAACAGCCCGGGCATTCGGGGTGGGCGAATGCGACTCCACAACATGGCTGGCTGAAGGTGAACGGAAACGACAGTGACCCCTAACTTATCCTGAGCGTTAAGGGCACCGAACCCAAAACAATTCGACAAAACGATCGTTGGCTGCTTGGCCGATTCCTGCTGTACGATTTCGAATTGTGGCCGCACCGTCGGCTCGATCATATTCTTATACAGGTATGGGAAGGATCGAAAAGGGTGCCAAAGATCTGGACTTTGGATTCCGGAATGGAAAGCATCCTTCGAACCGAGCTCAATGAAATCAAGACCAAACCGCTGCGCAAGACCCTCGAAATAGCCGTTGGTGGCGAGAATGACGGAATTCCCACGCCGCTTCAACTCCAACGCCAAGCCTACAAAAGGATGAACGTCCCCCGCGCTCCCTAGGGGCATTATTAAGTATTGCATGGATGGATCAACTGAAGGGTTGGAGGTTTGGAGATCGGGATTGGAGTTGGAAAGAAGTTAGAATCAACATTGTAGCTTGCTTTCGTCAACCATCGTTTGCCCCAGAGCAGTTAGCGACGACTGTACCGCGCAAGCTCCGCGAACGTCACACGTGGGTCTCGTCCCTGAGTTTACGCGGGGCGTGGGAGCCGCTAAAAACATTTGCCTCATTTCCCACGCCCACCGCTGTCGCTCACGGCGTGCCACACCTCGATCGCTTTGGGCTTGCCACACGTCGATCGCTCAGGGCGTCCCAAGGCGACGGCTATCCTGTTCTAGATTCGCGAACGTTGCCTCCGGCTCGGTGTTAAACGAGCGCGCGATCATGGTACGAACTCTCTCAATCGACGGGCTCTTTCAGTTGGGGCCGGCGTGTCAACGGAACTAGATCGGCTGCCACGAAACAACGGGGCAGTGGCATCTCTCGCGATTCGAGGGAATAGAGAATTCGACTGCTTGATTTTTCAAATCGCATCTCCTTGATAATTCCCAATCCGGGTTCGTTTTCGTGAAAGTTCGAAAGGATTTCCACTCGATCACCTACCGAGAATCCTTCGTCATCGATTCGACGCCACATGGTGGGTTTGGCGCGAACAGTTTGATCACCATATTGCAAGCGATAGTACTCACCATCGAAACTGTGGCGTCGGAACACGCGAGAGCTTGGAATCCACGCTTCGACCAACGCCACGTCGTCGGGATGTATCCATTCCAGGCCATCCTGTGGCCAAACTAAGTAGACTCCGCAGTCTGGCATTTGCGGCCAAGTTGTCATTCAATTCACCTTGTCACACCAACGTGTCGCTTACGTTAGACATTTCTTAACCTCTATCGATTGTATTGTCCCCGAACGACATTTGCACGGTCTAAAAAACCGACGGCGAAGCTCCTGCGGAGCCACGGACTAGCGTCGGCTCGGATGCTGGCAGCATCCGCCACGACTACGGTGTATCGGCAGGAGCTTCACCGTGGCGACTAAAAATCGAAAGCCAAGCGAGTTCCAAATCCGTGGATGCGACCGCTTCCTGGCGAGACAGCCGGATTCGCTACCGCAGTAACGTCGCGATCCGTCATGCTGTAGTTGAATTGCCATTTCATGTTGGGATTCCAAAACCAATTGACGCCAGCTGTCCAGTTGTCGAGTATTCCTCCGTTGATCCCTTGATCATTCAAGTCCAGATGGTTGTATCGAACACCAACTTGCCAGGCCCCCATACCGGTAATGCCACCATCGCATTTATTGGGTTTAAAGAAATGCGTATGGGGTCTCAATCGTTCAAAAGCCCCATTTTTCTTACTGTAATGGTCGTGCTCACCGGTTAGGAAGTACATTACTTGTATGTATCCCCCGTGGTAAACCAGATTGGTTGTGGGCCCGCCCAACGTGGCGCTTGCGTCTTGCAGGGAATTGATCAGGTACTCAGACTGAAATGTCAGGGAACCCAATACCCCCACCAGTTCTCCATTGGCAGTCTGTTGATCATCACCGGCGACGGTTATCCCTGCTGGAGTCGGCCAACCAGCCGAGAGTCCTGACCGAACGGCATCGCGCGCTCGGAACGTTTGAAAGCGTCCAGGAACGCCTGTTTGCGAAACAGCTGTGCTTTGACGCCCAGACAAGCCTATATGCAATAGCTCCTTTCCATCGTTTTCATAGGCCAATAGTCGCGTCACTCGACCGGTGACCGAGTAGTCGCCGTCCCCAGTGGAATTGCTGAAAACATTGTTGGTCGGCTTATATATGCCGATATTCCAAACCCCCTTTTCATTGCCATAGGTGTTGAAAATCGAGGCCCCCTGTTGGAAACCATTAAACAGTCCACCATAAAAAACATCCTGATTGAAGGATCTTTCCATGAATGGCAAGTGTCGACTGCTCACAATGTGCTCAAAGCCGATCTGCTCTTTTTGATTTCCAATTCGCAGGTTTCCAACGATTGGCAGTTCCTTGATTGTCCACCACAAGTCGGTCGGGCTGGTCAGCGTCTCATCGAAGAATCCTGTAGTACCGGGTTGGTTCCGAATGCGTGCCGAATTGACAAAGTCAAACTCTGCCGCGTACTCATGAACTTCATAGAGGGTTCCATCCAAGCGAATACGCGCTCGACGAAAGTCAGCTCCGTCGCCATACGGAACGTTGATATTTTGATTAACGTTCTGCGGAACATCAAACCATGCCGAATCAAATTGGACGCGCCCGCCGATGTGGTTTCTAAAATGCTTATTCTTGGATTGTAGCTCCAGGCCGTCGTTCCATTTAGCCGTCATGGCAAAATCACGGTCCTTCTTCTCCTTGTCCGTGAGCTTGCTCTCTTTTTCCGCT
This sequence comes from Pirellula sp., assembly GCA_031374925.1. GTDB lineage: Bacteria > Planctomycetota > Planctomycetia > Pirellulales > Pirellulaceae > JBKCUI01. Next base: position 10,395 of record JANMHA010000376.1, read on the forward strand.
TCTTTCTCTTTCAAATGCTTATCGATGATCTTCTTGATATCCGCTTCTGTAAGCCCTTTGGCCTTCACAACGTCATCTGCAGATGCACTTTCCTCTTGACTAAATTCATACGCAACTGGCAGGCTGCGATCTTGAAACGCATGTTGCTCTCTTTCAGCGTAATCTTCGATCGGCTGCTGTGCGCCTAGCCATCCGCTAGTCGCCGTTCCAAAGTAGAGACTTGCCAAAAGAATTCGTAGTTTGACCGATTTTACTGTACCGCTCATGTGTCTCATCCGTGTGTTGCGTAGAATGCCAACATCCTTGTCGACCCGAATCAGTTTCGTCGACCCGCGAGCTTGGGCGGTCGTGAAATATCCAATTAACGGATCACAATCTGTCCTAGGGTATCGCTGTGATGGATGTAATGAATTTACCCCTAAAAGCAACTGCGGACGCGATTATTTGCTAGCAATCACCGCTGCATTTCCAACTCCAATCTCTATGGCTCTAAGCGTTGCCGAACCAAGGGCAATCGCAATTGCCAGCATTTAATAGTAAATTACGACACAGTCGACAAAAGTCAAAGTAGTAGGCACATTCCATGTGCCGTCCACCTAGAATCGCATTAAAGGCTGACGAGCGGACGGCACGACGGAGCGTGCCTGCTACTTTTGTCGGCTGTGTCAATTACGTGTCCTAGAAATTTGCATGTCCAAGCTTCTGGCATCAAGCTTCGCTCCCCTTTCGACTTTCGATTTTCGATCTATGCAAAACAAACGACTTGGCAATTCCGACATGTTTCTTTCCCCGTTGGGAATTGGCGCTTGGGCAATTGGAGGAGCCGGATGGGCTTTTTCATGGAGCGCTCAGGACGATGGCGCGTCCGTCAAGGCCATTCATGCCGCCTTGGACGCAGGACTGAATTGGATCGATACGGCCGCAGTTTATGGTCTTGGTCATTCCGAGGAAGTGGTTGCACAAGCTCTTAAAAACTACTCAGGCAGACGACCGTTTGTGTTCACCAAATGTGGTCGCAATTGGAACCAAGAACGTCAGATTCAAAAGGACTTGAGAGCCGCGTCCATCCGCCAGGAATGCGAGGACAGTCTGCGGCGATTGCAAGTCGAAACCATCGATTTGTACCAGATCCATTGGCCCGAGCCGGATGAGTCCGTGGAAGAAGGTTGGTCTACAATGGCGGCACTTCAAAAGGAAGGAAAAGTGCGATGGATCGGCGTGTCCAATTTTAATGTTCAGCAATTGAAACGAGTACAAGCGATCGCACCGGTGACTTCGCTTCAACCACCTTTCTCACTTGTGCGGCCCGAAGTTGAGCAAGAGGTCCTGCCTTTTGTGGCTCAAAACCAAATCGGTTCACTAGCGTACTCGCCCATGGGTTCTGGATTGCTCACTGGATCCATGACGAGGGAGCGTGTTGCAACGCTGCCGACGGATGACTGGAGAGTTCGTAACCCCCATTTCCAAGAACCGCTGCTCTCACGCAATTTGAAGCTGGCCGACAAACTTGGCGAAATCGCTAGTCGTCATGGCCGAACAGCAGGTGAAGCGTCGTTGGCTTGGGTTCTGCATCACCCAGCAATCACCGCTGCTATCGTTGGTATTCGGACTCCAGAGCAAGTCGCAGGCATTCAAGGGGCATTGGAGTTTCGATTGGACGAAGCGGAATTCGGTGAGATCGAGAGCTTTCGAAAAGCACTCTAGTCAGTTGTCGCTGAGCGAGGCCCTCGCTCAGGTCATAAAAACGAGAGAAGGGCCTCGCTCGTCTACAATTGTCGCCTTTTGCTCCGCAAAAGTGCGTTAACGAGGCGCACTTTCGCGGAGCGAAAGACGACATTTACGACTCATCGTCGTTGCGAAGGCGAACAAGGACTGAAAAGTCCTCAAGCGTCGAGGTGTCGCCCGTGCCTTCTTTGCCTGCTGCGATATCTCGAAGCAATCGCCGCATGATCTTGCCACTGCGTGTTTTCGGCAGCGACGAAGTGAACCGAACATCGTCCGGAACCGCGAGCGCGCCGATCTCTTTTCTCACGTGTTTCTTGAGTGCTTCTCGCATCGCATCGGTTGGCTCGTGATTCTTGAGCGTAACAAAGACCGTGATCGCTTGTCCCTTGATCTCGTCTGGTCGCCCGACGGCAGCCGCTTCGGCAACTGCTGGATGGCTGACCAGAGCGCTTTCGACCTCGATGGTACTGAGCCGATGCCCTGAGACGTTAATCACGTCGTCGATACGTCCCATGATCCAGTAGTAACCGTCGTCATCGCGGCGAGCATTGTCGCCGGTTAAATACATACCGGGAACGAGAGACCAATATTGCTGCTGATAGCGAGCATCGTCGCCCCAAATACCTCGCAGCATACCTGGCCAGGGTTTTTCAATGCAGAGCATGCCACCATGATTGGCTTCGACTTCCGCTAACGAGTTGCCTAAAACACGCGGGACAATTCCGGGCAAAGGTCGGGTGCACGAACCAGGCTTACAGGCGATCGCGCCAGGCAATGGAGACATCATGATGCCACCCGTCTCGGTCTGCCACCATGTATCCACGATCGGGCATCTTCCACCACCGATCTTCTCGTAGTACCACATCCATGCCTCAGGGTTGATCCCCTCGCCCACGCTCCCAAGTAGCCGCAACGAACTGAGGTCGTGTTTGTCGACATGGTGATCGCCCCATTTGATAAACGTTCGTATCGCGGTCGGTGCAGTATAGAGGATCGAGACTTTGTAGCGTTCGATGATGTCCCAAAATCGATCTTCTTGAGGCCAATTCGGAGCCCCCTCATACATGACTTGAGTTGCACCAGCCGACATGGGCCCATATACGATGTAGCTATGACCGGTGATCCAACCGCAGTCGGCGGTGCACCAGAAAATGTCTTCGAGGCGGTGATCAAAGACCCATTCAAACGTTCGTTTCACGTAAAGATTGTAGCCTGCGGTCGTGTGGCGAATCCCTTTTGGTTTGCCGGTTGAGCCGCTTGTGTACAGAATGAACAATGAGTCTTCGCTATCCATCGGCAAGGCGGGGCAATCGTCGGAGACATCCGACACCAGATCGTGCCACCACACATCGCGGCTAGATTGCATTGTGGTTGCATAGCCAACTCGTTTGAGCACGATGCACTTCTCTATGGTGGGACTCTTGGCGAGCGCTTCGTCAGCCGTTTCTTTTAGCGAAAGCGCCTTCCCGCGACGCCAACCACCGTCAGCAGTAATGAGCAGTTTGGCTTGAGCGTCATTGTTGCGGTCCGAAATGGCTTCTGCGCTAAAACCACCAAAGATGACCGAATGGATCGCACCGATTCGAGCGCATGCCAACATGGCGACTGCCAGTTCAGGAACCATCGGCATGTAGATGCTAACTCGGTCTCCTTTTTCGATACCGAGTTTCTTTAGACCGTTTGCAAAGCGACAAACGTCTCGCAGCATATCCGCGTACGTGATCGTGCGACGGTCGCCCGGTTCGCCTTCCCAATAAAATGCGACACGGTCTCCGTTCCCCCCAAGAACGTGCGCATCCAGGCAGTTATAGGAAACGTTGGTTTTGCCGCCGACAAACCACTTCGCTAGTGGGTTCTGCCATTCCAGCGTGGTGTGGAACGGTTCAAACCAATGCAGATGTTCCTTTGCTTGCTTCGACCAGAACGTTTCGATGTCGCCAAGCGACTCGTTATACAATTCTTCGTAGGCAGCTAACGAACCCACTATGGCTTGCTTTGCGAAGGATTCACTAGGGGGAAAGACTCTCGTCTCATTGAGTACGTTTGCAATTTGACCGTTGGCGGGATTCGACATGGAGAGGCTCTTAGCGAAGACGTGGGGGGATAAATCGTTTGGTTATGCCAACATGGAGTGCCAGGTATCTTTGGCAACTTGCAACGCTTCGGGGAGTTTTCCTGGGAGCTTTCCACCCGCCTGCGCCAAGTCAGGTTTGCCCCCTCCGCCACCACCGACGGTTTCCGCGACCGGTGTTATCCACTTGCCGGCGCTGAATCCACGTTCTACAAGCGTTTGACTTATTCCGGCAATCAACGTGACCTTGTCATCCATGCAATTAGCCAGAAGAATTGCGATGGGTTCGGTCGAGCGTTTGCGCAATTGATCGATCCACTGTCGCATCATGCCAGGATTGGCATGCGGCGTTTCGGCGACGATCAACTGTGTTCCTGATACCATCTCGGCTAGGCCCATAAGATCATCGACCGACATTCCGCCTTGGGACGAAATTTGTTGCAGTTGTTGGTGCAATTGCGTCTGCTCTTGGAGCATCGCCTCAATTCGGTGCGGAACTTCTTCGAAAGACACGTTCAATGCTCGAGCGGCTTGTTTGAATGCCGCCCGAGTCACTGTGTACTTCTCGATTGAGGAACTGGCCTTTCCTTGAAGGATGAGCTGTGGAACCGCCTCGTTACCGGTACCGCTCGCCATTTTCTTTAACTTGCGAACGGCCATAACCAACTCCATGGTCTTCTCGCCTAAGTTGGCGATCGGGCATCCAAGCATTAAGGCAGACTGGGATGCGAGCTGCTCCACTTTTTTGCGTTGTTCAACCGCTCGTTTGCCTGTAACTGCGGTAATTCGCCGAATACCAGAGGCCACACTTTCCTCGGCCATGATTTCGATCAATTCGATTTCGTCAGTTCTATTTGCGTGTGTGCCGCCGCAAAGCTCCTTGGAAAACTCTCCAATGCAGACCATACGAACAGGATCTGGATACTTTTCGCCAAAGAGCATCATCGCCCCTGCCTCGCGCGCCGTTGCGAGCGGTACCAATTCCCAATCGATCGGCTCGGCATCTTGGATGCGATCATTGGAGATCGACTCCACCGTTTTTAGCTGCTCTTCCGTTAGCGGCTCCTGATTACTGAAGTCAAATCGCAGCCAATCTGCATCGACTTTGCTACCTTGCTGTTGAGCGTGTCCGCCAACCGTTTTTTGGAGCGCATAGTGAAGGATATGGGTTGCTGAATGGGCACGACGAATGGCATCGCGGTGCAAGTCATTCACTTGCGCCGTTACCATTTCACCTTCTTTTAGCTCACCTGATTTCATGGAACCGTAGTGGATAATCAATTCGCCACTTCGCTGTGTGTCCGTGACCTCGAAAGTCCCTTTTGGGCTGACTAGTTTTCCGGAGTCTCCGAGCTGACCACCACTTTCACCGTAGAAGGGGGATCGATCCAAAACGATGCGTGTGATTTCGGGTGTTTCAGAAGATCGGACCGAGCCAACTAAACGGTCGGCCTTGGGCTTACCAACAATGATTCCCTTAACAAGGGCGTCGGCTTGTGTTTTTTCGTATCCCAAGAATTCGCAGTGTTGAAGGGCTTCTTTGAGGGTTTCGATAGGTCCCGTTTCAAAGACTTCGTCCATGCCCCCGCCCCCGCTGATCTCACCATGCTTTCCCATGGCGGCGCGATAGCCATCCCAATCGAAAGTAAGGTTTTTTTCGGCTGCGATTTGCTGAAACATTTCAGGTGGCACACCATAGGTCTGATAGAGGCTAGCCGCCTCTTGGCCGTCGACCATCACTCGTCCAGAAGACTGCATGTCGTTAAACACTCGTCCGATTCTCTCCAGGCCAGAATCGATAGTCGCAAAGAAATCAGACTCCTCGCGGCGCATGACTTGGGCGACTCGGTCGGTGGTTTGAGAAAGCTCTGGATAAACCGCTTTCATCATTTGGGCCACCACCGGAACCAATTGGTGCAGGAACGGCTCGCGTAGGCCCATTTGATGGCCGTCGAGAACAGCTCGGCGCAGCAAACGCTTGATCACATAGCGGGCCTTTTTGGGCCCTGGATAAACGTTTTCATGGATGGCAAACGTACATGCTCGCACATGGTCTGTGATTCGTCTAAGCCGACGTCCGTTATCGCTTTCGTATTGATACGGGACGCCGCAAACCTCGGATGCAGCTCGCACGATCGGCATCAAGATATCAATGTGGAAGTTGGTCGGCACATTTTGTAGAACACTGGCCGTGCGCTCCATTCCCATGCCGGTATCAATGTTCTTGCTGGGCAATGGTCGCAGGTTGTCAGGCGGATCTCCGACTCGATTGAACTGAGTGAAAACGAGATTCCAGATCTCAACCGTTTTTCCGGAGTCCAGCGTGACGTAAATTTCGCTACATGGACCACACACTCCATCAGGACCTTGACTTGGAGCTGAAGCAGGCCAGAAGTTCTCATCCTCTTCGAGGCGGCTGATTCGACTTGTTGGTAATCCAATCTTCTCGTTCCAAATCTTGAAAGCTTCGTCATCATCTTTGTAGACGGTCACAGTCAATCGAGCGGGATCGATTGCCAACCACCTCTTCTCGGTAAGGAATTCCCAAGCCCAAGCGATCGCTTCCTCTTTGAAATAGTCGCCGAAGCTGAAATTTCCGAGCATCTCAAAGAAAGTATGGTGGTAGGCGGTTCGACCGACATTGTCGATGTCGCCGGTTCGCAAGCACTTTTGGCAGGTCGTCGCGCGGGTAAAATCCAATTTGACTTTGCCTAGAAAATGATCCTTAAACTGGTTCATTCCGGCTGGAGTGAACAGAACTGACGGATCCCAGGTTGGAACAAGCACGTCGCTGGCTTGACGATGATGCCCCTTCGATTGGAAAAAAGTCAGATACTTTTCGCGTAGCTCGTCCGTTTTCATTGTGCGATGCTTGGGAAATGGATTGGCGTGGTGGAATGGTGGTTTTCTGCGTCCGGTATGCGATCAATTACCTTTTCACCGCTACCCGGGAGTATGAATTTACCCTTAGTCACCTATTTCGCGTAGCCCAGCCATCCAAAACGAACAGAGCCTCGGAAAAACCGAGGCTCTGTTTTGGTTTCATTTCAAAGTGAGCACATTACTTTGCGAGTTTATCGCCTATGGACTCTTCTTCGACTTTGCTTAGCACTTTTACTGGATTTTGAGCATTGTAGCTAGCCAGTTTTTCTGCTTCTTGAGTTGCAAGCGACGTCAATCGCATTGCGGCTTGAACTTCGAATCCTGAGAAGTACATCTCTACGCCTGTGTATTCGGAAACAACGCGAGGTTTGCGAACCAGTTCTTCCCAAGACAAACCGTTTGCAACGTGCCACGCAGCCGCTTGGGCTGTGTTTTGACTAACTTTACCGGATGCCAGGGCTTTGCAGAACTCTTCAATGACCGGAGAGTCGTTAACTTCCGCTAAACGCACAACCTTGTATTTCATTCGTGGATTTGGATCGGCTTTTCCGTGATTGAGGCAAAGAGTAGCGACTGTCATCTTGCGGGGATTGTCGGGTTCGACACGCATCATTCCACCCATGCCACCCATGCCGCCGCCGCCCATGCCGCCCATGCCACCGCCGCCCATCATTCCACCCATTCCGCCCATACCGCCACCACCCATACCGCCGCCCATACCTTGGCCGCCGCCCATCATACCGCCCATGCCGCCGCCGCCCATGCCGCCCATGCCGCCGCCGCCCATGCCACCCATGCCGCCCATGCCACCGCCGCCCATGCCACCCATGCCCATCATTCCTTGAGCGAGTACTGGCACCGCGCCAAAGGTTGCGGGCAACACAACGTTGATTGGATCATTACCTTTGTTCTTGAATATCAAGTTGGCTTCTTTGGCGTCTTTGCCAATGTAATCGACGGTGAGAAGGCCTTGTTCCATCGCTTGGAACATCTCTACCGTCTTGGCCTCTGACTTCTTGGAGCTGGACTTCTTAACTGGTTTCTTGGTCTCGGATGAAACCGACTTAACCTTTTTCTCAGGGCTGTCATCACCGCGAAGAATCGGTGTCGCACTAGATAAAGCAATCGCCAACGCCAAAAATCCGGTCAGTTTCCGTTTCATGTCTACACCCTTAAATCCTAATGAAATTCAAAAATTCAGTTGCAGAATTAGTTTAGTAAGTTAAGGTCGCATGCCGTTTTTTCTAACAGCCTGCGATCCAAATGGAACTGCACGACGTTTTTCGTCCACCGAATATTATCTTACGGTACACTCCAAATCGACAAATTCCAATCATCATAACGCAATTTAATGGGCCAAATGTCATTTTTTCGCGAGCCAAGCGATCTTGGCGTTGACATTCCTTTTGCTATGGCCGTTTTTTCCGAATGCCGAAACTTCCCTTGAGGGTTCCTTTCCAGTCTTTTCCGAGGTAACGCTAAAAAACTTTTCGTCCAAATTGGCTGCAAGCTAGGGACGCCTGACGCTAAGGCCAAGTGAGTAGTCACTCCTCTCCTTTGCCTCAGCTGCTACCAGTTCCTTTAAACGCTTAGCCGCTTCGATTTCATTCTTGGAAAAGAAAAGTTCTACCCCGGTGTATTGCGAGACCACTTTTGGCTTTTGAACCAACTCCTCCCAAGACATTCCGTTGGCAACATGCCAAACTGCCGCTTGCGCCACGTTTTGACTGATTCTCCGATCCGCTATTCCACGGCAAAGTCCTTCGATAACCGGCGAATCATTGACCTCAGCTAGCCTTACGACTTGGTACTTCATTCTCGGACTTGGGTCGGGCCTGCCATGATTGAGACAGACTGTTGCAACAGTCATTTTGCGTGGCCTGTCGGGTTCCAATCGAAAGAAACCGCCGCCAGCAAGACCTTGTCCACCGCCGCCGCCCTGCCCGATACCTTGCCCGATACCCTGCCCGATACCCTGCCCGATACCCTGGCCAAAACCCTGGCCGCCAACATTGGCACCGCCTCCTCCTCGTCCTCCTCCTATTCCGCCTCCGATTCCTTGACCGCCACCTTGCCCCCCAAAGCCTTGCCCGGCACCGAGACCTTGCCCGGCACCGAGACCTTGCCCCGCACCGAGACCTTGCCCGGCACCGAGACCTTGCCCGATACCATTTCCTGCACCGAGACCTTGAGCCAGAACCGGCACTGCGCCAAACGTGGCGGGCAACACAATGTCGAGGGGTTCCTGAACAGTATTCCTAAAAATCAGATTAGCTTGAGTTGCATCCTTCCCAACGTAATCAACCGTGATAAGTCCGTTCTTCATCGCTTCAAACATCTCAACCGATGCTGGCTCAACCTTCAGTGGTTTTGTACTTTTCTTGACGGAATTATTGATACTATTCTTGCCGTCCGGCTTTTCTGTTGTTCGGTCATCTCCGAACAGCAACGGATTTACAAGTGACGTTGAAGCCGCAAGGAACAGCAGGCCAAGTAATTTCCGTTTCATAGTCATAATCCTTAAAATAAAAGTAACGAGTAGCGAGCAAATGAATGCGGAATAAGAGCCCGATTCCAAAAGATCGACTTAATTCAAGAGCAAACGCAAACGTCGTACCGAACACTTGTTTCCATTTGAAATTTGCCCGAACGAATAGCGTCAACTGAAAAAAAGTTCATTTTCATCAGGCTTTTGTCGCCACCTAGCCACCCGGGATAGTGCGGGTTTTTTTGAGTGGCGGTTTAGAAAACGCAAAGAGTGCTCTAGATTGCGTTGCAAGAACGTAGCAGTTTGCTACCTTTTCCTGTTCGATCACGCGTAGTGCGCGAAAACAACCCCAACTCTCACGTTTAGGAATCCACCATGTCCATGTTTGTAGGCGAATCATTGGTAGGCGAAGGAAACGAAATTGCTCACATCGACTTGATGATTGGCAGCAAGGATGGTCCCGTCGGTACAGCTTTCGCTAACGCCCTTGCAACCCAAAGCAGTGGGCACAGCAACCTGCTCGCGGTTCTCGCACCAAACGTCGCGGTCAAGCCCTCGACCGTAATGATTACCAAGGTAACGATCAAAGGAATGAAACAAGCAGTACAAATGTTTGGACCAGCCCAAGCAGCGGTTGCCAAAGCGGTTGCAGACAGCGTTGCAAACGGTGTGATTCCGAAAGACCAAGCAGAAAATCTTGTGGTTGTCTGTGGTGTGTTCATTCATCCCGCAGCCGCAGATGACAAAAAGATCTATGAGTACAATTACGCGGCTACCAAGGACGCCATTTCCAACGCGATGAAGGGAAGCCCATCGGTTCAGGAAATGTTGGACAAGAAGGACACAGCTGCGCACCCATTCAAAGGATTCTAGTGACTGTGCTAGATCGATTTCCAAGCTTGGACGGGTGCTTGCCACCTTTCAACCTTGTTTTTTTGATCTAAAGAAACAAAGATTGATGAACAACGGGGCAATTTTACCTCGACCGCCGAAGCCGGTCGGGGTGACGCGGACCCGGGGGACTGCTGGGCTATTTTCTTCTTGGAACGCAACAGCGTCGATCGGAAATATGCTCGGAGCGGACGATAGTGCTTCGTGGCGTTGCCAGGTGCTCTCGTGCCTAACTACTTCGAGGTAATGTACCGAACTATGCCGGATAAGTTGTCGGGGCACAGAAACGTAGTGTGGTCCGTGTTACCGTTCGCGACAACGCTTCTGGTGGGACATGTGGTTGTGCCACCCCTATCCTATTTTTATTCGCCTCGCGATTCCGATATGGGACTTTGGTTCTGTGGCGGGATCGTGATCAGCGAATTGGGGCTTTTTGGCCTCATCTATTCGCTGCGAATTGGTGAAGCACAATGGCGATTCTTGGCGGGGTCCACGCTCAATGTCCTTATTATCCTGTTGGCGTTGGCCGCCTCATCCCTCTGCGCAGAATTGTCAAAAGAAGACGCGATTGTATTGTTAGCCCTGCTGTTTGGAATAAGCCTTTTTTTCGGCGTGCTAGATCTGGTTTCGTTTAAGTTTTGGCGGGTCGCATTGGTTCGTCAAAACCCAACTCCGGAGCAAGCTTTATCTGAAGAGCGTGCGTCGAGCCCTTTTCGATTTGGCTTCCTTTTCTTGTTACTATTGACTGTTCTTTCGTCGGTGATCGCCCTGACCGTCAGTCAATCGTTAACGCTACGCAACGTTTCGTACCGCTCATTTCGCAACTATTACAATCAGGGGGCTCCCTTTCTTGGGCTAATAGCTTCGTTCTTTTGGTTGCTCCACTTAACCCTGATCAATGCGACCTTACGACCACTAAAGTGGATTAGCCTCGTGATTCCGTTCGGGGTGGCGACACTTGGAACCGAGCTGATTCGCCAAGTTGAAGAACGGAAAAACTCAGTGAAATTAATCTATCTCAACTGGGAATTTTGCATGATTGTATTTGGCTTTGTGGTGGCGCATGTGTTGATCGGAACCACAATTCAGTGGCTTGGTTGGGAGTTGCGTCCAGTGAAAAAGAACGAGGTTACCTAAAAGGGAAAACTGGGGTACGCTAATAATTATGGCCAAAGCGTCCCGTCCTCTCGCGATGGATCTAGCTCCTACTAAAGACCTGCCCCATGTCGATTCGAAATGATTTGAAAATACTCTACCATTTGGTTCTTCGCCCGGTTCGTGGCAAAGACCACGCGCAACGAATGGAGAGTTTTTACTCCGGGCAAGCGGAAGGGTATGACGACTTTCGTAAGCGTTTGCTACAGGGACGCGAACATGTCTACGAAACGCTTGGAAAAACGGAGCCAACGGTTTGGGTCGACTTTGGAGGCGGGACAGGCGCGAATCTGGAGTTTATCGGTCCAAACATCTCTAAAATTTCAAAGGTCTATGTTGTCGATCTCGCCACTTCACTCCTGGGAATCGTCAACAAACGAGCCGATCGCCACGGTTGGAAAAATGTCGAAGCAGTCACTGGGGACGCAACCGCTTGGACACCCCCGGAGGGGAGCGCCGACGTCGTAACTTTTTCGTACTCACTAACCATGATCCCCGATTGGTTTGCCGCAATCGACAATGCAATCCGAATCCTAAAGCCTGGAGGCAAACTTGGCGTTGTCGATTTCTATGTTTCGCGAAAATTTGCAGCGGAGGGACTGAAGCGGCACAGTTGGTCCACACGCTCTTTTTGGCCAACTTGGTTTGCGACGGATAATGTATTTCCAAGTGCGGACCATATTCCTTACTTGCAAAATAGGCTGGCAACATCCATGCTCAATGAGTTTCGAGCCAAAATCCCGTACTTGCCATTGCTCAAAACACCCTACTATCAGTTCATTGGCGTTAAGCGCTAGGTCGACTACTATGCCATTTGAATTCGTTTGTCCTCACTGCCATAATCGCACGAAAGTGCTTGACCGATTTGCTGGTCAATCCGGCCCATGTGTGGGTTGTGGGAAAAACGTGACCATGCCGCATTTCAATTCGCAAGGCGTGCTCGTTGCTTCCGTGGAATCACCCACGAAATCGAAACCACAAGCAGCTTCAGCTAAGAATCGCGGATGGATGCCCGCCATTATTGGTGTAGCCATTGTCGGTTTCGGCCTCTTCATGATTGTGACAGCCTTGGTTGTTCTATGGCCTCAAATGCAACAAAACATCCGACGATCCGCACAAGGGCGAGATCTGGATAACATGAAATCAATCGCGGTCGCCCTGAACGCATATGCGGATCGTTACGGAACCTATCCGCCGCCGGTTGTGGTCGATTTGCAAGACAAGCCGTTGTACTCATGGCGAGTCCTCATACTCCCTTTTCTCGGCTATGAGGAAATCTACAAGCGTTTCGATTTAAAACAACCGTGGGATAGCGTAGCCAATTCCAACCTGCATCGTTCTATGCCGTCCGAATTTGGAAGCCAAAATTCTCCGGATGCGATTTCAAACTACGAAACGAACTACGTATTGATCACTGGTGCGGGTACACTTTTTCCTTCGTCTGGTCCACTCTCTCCAAAAAACATAGACAAACCAACCATCTTGCTGGTCGAAACGAACAACAACATAGTATGGTGCGCGCCTGGTGACATAGACATTGGACGCAGCTTCAAAGTGGGAAACAAACCGATGGTTGATGTCGGCGGTCTCCATAAAGGGAGCTTCACCGCCATGACCGTCGATGAGGAGTCTCTTAGGATTCCGTCGACAGTTCCTCAATCGATTCTTGACGCACTCGTGACCCCCAACGGCGGTGAAAAAGTACAAACAGCAACTTTCATGGATTAGAAAACGCAAAGCCCGCAATAGCCCGCACACGCGATAGCGCCTGCTCTGAAAGTGGGCCCTGCTGCGCAAAGCCTTGCCCAAATTCATGCGACCTTTGCCAAAGCCGGCATGTTGATCTTGAAGCATGTGATGCACTGCTGTTTTATCCAACGGGTCATGTATTCGAAGACTCGCTCGCGCTGCAGCTCATCATGTAGATCGTGTCGACAACCATTCCATACCTTAAATGTTGCCATCCCATTCGATGACTCAGCAAATTCCTGAGTCGCTGTTGGACATGTCAGAGTGTCCTCCGAGCCGTGCATCAAAAGGGTTCTGATTGGTAGCAGCGAAGCGTTTTCAAGAGCCCATCCACCACTGTCCACTAAGTTTGCAGCTAACCGCAACGACAAGTTGCGATGCACTAAGCGGTCCCTTTGGAAGGCATCCTGCGCCCTTCGGTCTTGGCTCAATTTCGCAACCTCTACAGGTGCTTTGATTCGCCAGTTTGGAATCTTCGAAGCAAGCCAACGACCTGCATTCATGATGCGTTCCTTTGGCATCTCTCCTGCCCTAAGCATTGGTGAACTAACAATCAATCCGTGGGCCCCGATTACGTCTTCCGGTCGTCTCAACGCGAGGTTCAGCACAAGATTTCCGCCCATACTGTGACCAAACAAAAACTGCGGCGTCCGCGGGAAACACTCCTTGGAATGCTGCAAGCTTACACAGACGTCGTCTAGCAATTGATCGTAAGAGTCTATGCAACCTCGCCGACCAGGACTCCTCCCATGCCCAATCAAATCGATCGCTTGAACCGCGAGGCCGAAACTCGCCAGCGAGGTTCCGATTCCGGCAAACCGTCCACCATGGTTGCCAAAACCATGCACTAAGGTCAACGCTGCCCACGGTGAAATGGAGCGGGGTATCCAGCTATGATAAAAACGCTGACTGCTAGTCGAATGCACAACTCCTGACTTGCTCTCTACCTGGGATAAATATGAATGCACTGGATGTAGTCTCCCTATCGCGAGGAAGCAAATTCACTCTCTAGAACGGTTCGCCCGAGGAGTAAGGGTTGCTCGAATCATTTGGCACCTCTTGTCATCGGCTCGTTACAATCGAAAAATTAGACATTCATTTTTCACCATTCGTTCGAAATGAATCGGTTTTGCTCAAGAACTCGGCAGAACTTCTTTGTGCGTTGGATTCGCGGAAATAAATTCCATGTAAGGCGAGCGGCAGACTGAAAACTACCTGCCAAGGGTTCCAATGGGAGACCGAGGCATCTCCCTCACGGTATAAACAATACTGCCGCTGGCCTAATAACTCAAGCTAAACGATAGCATTACCAAAGACCGACGTGAAACTGTAGCGTCTATTCGAATTAGCCCCAAGGCACACGACGACGATGCCGATAGTCCGTCCATACGACGATAACCAACACGGAACTATTTGATTTTATGTCGACGAACATTGCAGAAACACTTCGCATTTCAATGCAGGCCGTTGTCTCCAAGCGAGGAAACGTCGATGCTAACGCATCCATTTTGGAAACCACGCTGATTCGTAATGGCTCCTACTGTGGCCGCCGTTTTTCTCTCGCTGGATTCAGTTTGGTTTGGTTTCAAGAAGAGGGGCAAGTCAAATTCTATAGCCCGCTTGGTACGCTTGAGCTCTCTTGTTCCGTTGCGCAGTTTTGCATGATGAACAGCCCATTGAACGTGACTGACCTTCGGCGAGCCGCTTAACTAGGCGAGCGGTGTGACGTTGTTCGATTTATTCCGATGGGCGGCTATCCTTTACGGGGGGCGGGCGAGGCCATTCCTGTAAACATCTTTGCAACTCCCGCGTATCGACGCGCTGGGTGGTGCTACTTGGGAAGTAATCCCAATGCTGCCTCGGACGGTCTGGCTATTACATGGCATGCGATCAATTTCCCAAGGCCTTCCACGCGTGGTTTAGCCGCTTCAATGGCCGCACTGACCGCCGCAACATCCCCTCGAATGACCACGGTTACGTATCCGCCTCCTAGCTTTTCTTTTCCGACGACTTCAACCGATGCCGCTTTGCATGCCGTATCGATGGCTTCGAAGACTGCAGTAAAGCCCTGGGTTTCTATGAATCCGAGTGCTTGGCTATTGGACGCCATACTTTTCTTAACTCCAAAAGGATCAGGGGAAGTGGTTTCATGCGAAGCTGTTCGAGGGCGCTTCACGACCGATTGCTCTATCAGTACACTAAACTCATCAGGGCTTAGAATTGCCCGCAAAGCTTGTTCGTCTGGCCGATTGATCAATCGAACCATCGATTTCGAGACCGAATTGGCATCCACAGGCGGATGCATGGTGTTCGCTGCGTTAAGTCCGGCCTCGAGCGCAGACTGGACCTGACTGGTCGAGCCCGCAATCTTGATCACCGAACCGAGCATGTCATTCCATTCTGCCTGAAGAACGACCACTTGAGCCGCCTTGGTCATTTGATCCAACGCAACAATTGCGGCTGCCCAGCCCAATGTTTCTAATATGCCAATTGCGTCAAGCGTGTGATTGGACCCATCGTTCGAATCTATCCATTCGGCAGGGTTCGAAAGGGTGCTTTTGCTCATTGCTTTGGAGCCATTTCGCTCAGAGGTAGGTGGCGATAGTAGGATTCAAGGCAATATATGGCAAGGCAAGTAGAGTAGAGTCTCCCTCCACCACCCTCATGAGGATCCCCGTTGGGTGACCAACTACCTTTTTCTTTGCCGGATTTGATTTGCAATGCAGGCAACACTTCCTTCATCGTTTCATTCCATTCTTTCCAAAATCGACCACCGATATGGTGCAGCGAAGTCGTCGCATAGTACCAATAGTAATACGAGATACGCCCCTTGTCCGCTGAAATAGGCTGGCTGCAAAGAAATTCGGAGCCGCTTTCAATCCTAGGGTCCTTGGTGTTCCAGCCAAGGTACAACCGGCATAACATCCCTTCGGCCGTCATCGAGGGGGTTGCAACTGAGTACGATTGGTAAGCATAGCGTTCACCATCTGGGTTAACTGGGGTAGTGCGACCATAGCGTTGAACTGTATCCAGAAACGCTTGGACCTTTTCTAAAACTTCGCTATCGACATCCAACCCGGCCATCCGAGCGCTGATCAGCGCCATGACATACCATCCAGTGACGCTGGTATCGCCATTTTCTCGCGGTGCATAGCGCCATCCACCATTTTTCCCCTGTGCTTTTTCCGCGTAACGCACGGCTTTTTGAGCGATCTCGCGAAGTTCTACATCGCCGGTCATTCCATAGAGTTCGCAAATGGCAATGGTGCACTGAGCTTGGCCGTAAGTCCGTTGGTTTCCTACCGACTGCTCGGCAAAGAACCCATCCTTGTCCTGAAATTTTTTAACAACACCGATACCCTTGAGCACATTTTCTTTGTACGCACCCGATTGGTGCGTGTTTCCTGCCCCCATAAAAGCGAGCAATGCCATGGCCGTAGCCGCCGGCTTATTCTCGGTAACGCCGCCGTCGTTGTAAGGACCGACCAAGCTCCACGAACCGTCGGAACGCTGATTACGAGCAAGCCATTTAAGTCCGGCCTCCACCGCATCCTCAGTACCAGGTGTGCCACCATAAGCTTTCAAAAGGGCATCCTTCATCGGTCCTGTTCGACCGCGCAAGCCGTTGGTCAGCGAAACTGGAACCAAAAGATCGGAGCGCGTGATGGAAGGTGTAAAATCTGGGACGACCAACTCATTCAATGTTAGATCTGGCGTGGTTGCTAACGCTTGACTCGCCTCCAGTTCTGAGGAGTCGGATGGTGTATCAAAAACGGTAATTTCTTCGCCAATGTCCTGAGCTTCGCTCATCCCCGCCAAAAGAGATATGGACGTTCGAATCTTATCGCTCAACGGGATCAGAGCGAGCAAAAGAATGATGGCTACGTGAACTGTTAAGCTGATAAGCCATGAGGGTGTTTCTCGCAAAGTCAAAGGCAACCAACGTTGCCATGGTGACTCCTGCTCCTCCGTTTCGGCTTCGTCCAAACGAGTTTCCGCCGGTGAGACCACGCAAGCGGTCGGGAGTACCGTTGGATTTGCGTTAAAATAGTTGAGCGATTCAAAACTGCTCAGAGTATTGCTTTTCACAGGATCTGCCGCAGCTTTGGATTCCGCCCTCCAAGCAACGTGAACTGGAGCGACTACGGATGGCAATACCGGTACAAACGGAGGAGGGGACGCGAAGCTGGGTGGACCAGGAACTGTCGACGAGCCAACAGTCGTTGGTGGCGGCAAAATGGCGTCAATAATTTCCGAAGGTTTTTGAGACACCGCGATGAGACTTCGCTATCACTAAGGCACGGTTACATTCGCACGCCAGTCACACTTGAATCGGTTATTCCGATCGTGCGGATCGTTGGTAAACGAACAGTATATTCCTCCCATTGAATGTACGACATGGCCAAGGCGCAATCAATCAGCGAACTGACGAATTATGGCCGAAACCGCGTCGCGGCCAGAATTCACTGCCGATTGGCCAGATTTGCGGTCTGTCTAATTTGGTCCCCATTTGAGAACTAGCGTCGGATCTCATCGACCTCGGTTCTCGTAATGGCAACGAAAAAGTTCTGTTTCTGACACTCCTCGCCAATCGCCAGTACCCACAAACCGACAACGGTGCTCGTGCTCAGTGAAACGGTGCTCGTGCTCGTAATCGATTGTTCCTATTCGAGCACGAGCTGTGTTCCTCGTGTCTCCGTGATTGAAACGACGCTCGTTTTTACGAAGGTTTCTTGCGTAGATCCAGCCACTCGCTGTGGAAGGTCCCAGGCTTGTCGGTCCGCTGGTAAGTATGCGCACCAAAATAATCTCGCTGCGCTTGCAACAAATTCGCCGGCAACCGAGGCAGACGGTAGCTGTCGTAGTACGCCAGAGCCGTTGTAAAAGCTGGAGCCGGCAAGCCCAAATGCGTGGCCGCCATTACCGCTGCTCGCCATGACTCTTGAGCGTTCTGAATCGCTTGAGTGAAATACGGGTAAAGCAGCAAATTCTCCAGGTCAGGTTGAGCATCAAACGCTTCCTTGATCCGATCCAGGAACTGAGCACGAATAATGCATCCACCGCGCCAAAGCAACGCGCAATCGCCATAGTTCAATCCCCAGTTATGCTCCTTGCTCGCTTCCTGCAATTGAACAAAGCCCTGAGCATAGGAGCAAATCTTCGAGGCGTACAACGCATGCCGAACCGCTTCGATAAATGCCTTCTTGTCCCCAACAAGTTTCTTTACCGCAGCATCGAAGTGACTATTGTGAGACGCCACCGGCCCCGGCAGGATTTTACTTGCACGAATCCGCGCTTCTTTGATCGAAGATAACGAACGCGCGTAAACCGCCGTTGTTACCAAAGTCGATGGGACGCCCAAGTCGAGCGCCAACTGACTCATCCATTTTCCCGTCCCCTTGGCACCTGCCACATCAACGATTTTATCTACCAGATATCCGTCTCCCCCTTGGTCGTCCTTGGCACTGAAAATGTCGCGAGAAATTTCGATAAGGTAGCTTTGAAGTTCACTTTTATTCCAGTCCGAGAAAACGTCGTATAGCTCGTCGTTGGAGAGCCCTGCCGCTTCCTTCAGCAGAAAGTAAGCTTCGCAAATCAACTGCATGTCGCCGTACTCAATGCCATTGTGAACCATCTTGACGTAGTGCCCTGCACCGCGTGGCCCAACCCATTCGCAACAAGGGATATCATTCTTTGGTCCGACCTTAGCAGCAATCGACTGGAAAATCGGCTTAATGGTCTCCCAAGCTGCCTTGCTACCGCCTGGCATCAAACTTGGGCCTTTCAGGGCTCCCTCCTCCCCCCCAGATACGCCTGCTCCAACAAACAATAAGCCTTTGCTTTCAACGTATTGGGTTCGACGTTCGGTGTCGGCAAAGTGCGTGTTGCCACCATCGATGATAATGTCACCCGACTCAAGATAAGGTAGCACCTGTTCAATCAAATCATCCACAGCCGGCCCGGCTTTGACCAACATCATGACAAAGCGAGGTCGCTTTAGATTCTTTACCATTTCGACAATGGAGTGACATCCAACAAAATTCTTACCCTTGGCGCGACCATTCATTAGGTCGTCCACTTTGTCGATCGTGCGATTGAAAACCGCGACGCGGTAACCTCGACTCTCAACGTTAAGAGCCAGATTCTCACCCATTACAGCTAGGCCGATCAGGCCGAAGTCGCACAATTCGCTCATTAGATTTCAGTTGCTGCAAACAACCGTCGCAAAAATAGTGTAGAAGTAGCTCTAAATGCTGGCATTTCTTCTGACGCCAGTTTTGTAGGACTAAATTCTAGCCCGTTTCTCCAATCCCATCAATTGCTAGTGATTGGCCTTCCCGTCTTAGAACAAATTTTGATATGACATCGAGTTGACTGTTTTTATTGTTATTTTTAGTTTCAACCCGACAAGGATGTCAGGTAAATGAAGCGATTCGTCTATGCAGCCGCAGCAATAGTTCTCACAGGCGCGCTTGTATTGCTAGCAATGGCTGTTGCGCAACGAGACGCACGTTTGAGCGATGGATCCGCTGATGCAAACGAGCTTGCCTACGCAAATCAACCTGCTCTACCTATCACTGGAACAATCGGTGATGGATTTGGGACGACCTATTCTTCCGGAAACGATTGGCCGCCGGCGCCTATCATTCGCGGCAATGATTCGGCCCTTCCCAATGGCTTTCCATCCTCGAATTTCCCCGAAATCCGTCCTACCTCAAATGCTTCTCTGACTTCCTACGCGGGCGAAGGTGGGCTGCCCACTCGAACCGACGAATCCCCCATCATACGCAAGTCAACTTCCACGGGGACTTTTGCGGAACCGCCACCCTTGAGCGCGCTCAACACTTTCCTTACACCAAGTTCAAACGGTTCGAGCGATCCATCCAATCCGTCCATGAGTCTGCCAAACACTTTGCCGACAAACCTTTCCAGCCTTCCTATTTCGTCATCTATTGCCCAAGAGCCTTCCCCCAACTTGAGCGAACTGCCACCAAGCAATTCGACAACATTTCCTTATAGTCCCCCCAACACACTTGGTTCCCCAAATACGTTGCCCAGCGAACGGACGAATCCGGCTTTTGCGACCCCGCCGCCGCCTGTATCGAATACCATCGATGGCACGCCGCCGCCACGCTTGCAGAGTTACCCGCCACCGTCAACCACAACTCAGCCATTTCCTGTCGCAACGTTTGGAACGCCAAAGCTGCCCGGCCCATTGCAAAACAGTCCGAGCCCCAAGTCAATTTCAGATGCTGCTCAAACGAACGATACGTCCTCCGGTTTCGTTGCAAATCCCCCTTCGTCGACAAAATCTACTGGCTTTTCAAGCGCTGCGCCTGGTGTAAGGCATCTCGACGGCTCCCAGAACCCAAGTTTGGAAATCCAAAAGCGTGCACCCAACGAAGTCCAGGTGGGTATTCCATCTACGTTCACTTTATTGGTTCGAAATGTCGGCAATGCTACTGCGTTTGATGTCCATGTAATTGATTCTGTTCCCAAGGGAGCAAAACTCATACGTACAAGCCCTCAAGCTCAACCCAATGGACCCAACGGACTCTCTTGGAATCTCGGGGAAATAGCTGCTGGAGCCGAGCAAACCATCACTATCGAACTGGTCCCCGAGTTGGAAGGCGAGATCGGTTCCGTAGCTAGTGTCAATTTTGCGGCTCAAGCCTCGGTACGCACCATGAGCACCCAGCCCAAACTAGTCGTAAAACAACTGCTGGAGCCACTCGTACTCGGTGGCGAAAGCGTCAAGATCATGATCGATGTTTCCAACGCTGGGACGGGAATTGCACGCAATGTCCGCTTGGAAGAGGACGTGCCTCAAAACATGCGACATGCTTCTGGCGCAAAGGTATTGGAACTTTCAGTCGGTGATCTCGCCCCAGGCGAATCGCAAAAATTCGACATTGAACTAACTGCGATTTCCGCGGGTAAAGTCTCAAATATCCTTCGAGCCGTCGCAGAAAATGCAGTCGTGAATGAATCTGCTTCTCCAATTGAAGTCGTAGCGCCGAAGCTCCAAATCGGTGTCGAAGGTCCAAAGATGCGGTACCTTGAGCGGCAAGCCACTTATGCTGCAAGCATTACCAATACGGGCACGGCAATAGCGACGGACATCTACCTGACCTGCCATCTGCCAAGTGGATTGCAATTCAACTCTGCCGAAAACCTGGGAGAGTACATTCCAAACCAACATGCAGTGATGTGGCGACTTGCCGAATTGGCGGCTGGCAAGACTGTCATTACGAAGTTCACACTCATGCCTGTCGAGGAAGGGGACTTCGTGTTGCGAATACAAGCTGATGCCCACTCGATTCGTGCAGAAGCCGTCGAAAAACCGGTGCGCGTCGAAGGACAAAGTGAACTTGCATTTTCGATCGAGGACGACAATGACCCTATCGAAACCGATGGCAAAACAACCTACGTCATCAAGATCGTTAACACAGGCACCCGAGTGGACAACGATGTGCAGTTACAAATCGATTTGCCGGACGGTGCCATCGTTGAGCAAGTAGACGCACCTGTAAGCTATCAAACAAGTCAAAAAGCGGTCCAGTTCGCGCCCATCCCGCAAATGAAATCCAAAGACCAAACAACGATTCGAATTGCCGTCCGGCATACACGTGAAGGCACGCACGTGCTCCGAGCTCAGCTCAAAAGCAATCTTCGTCCAGGTGCCGTTATCAAGGAAGAAAGCACGCAAGTCTACCGAGACCAATAGGGCAGACCTACGGCACCCTTGTCCGATCGGAGCTTGTCTCCGACGGACGCTGTTATGGCGAACTAAGAGTGCGGCTCAGACCTTCAAGGATCGCACGCCACTGCCGACTCGACCGCCATATGCGGTCGAGCCGGCAGTGGAGTGCGGAGGTTACTGGGCCGTTACGTAGTACGCCAAAACAAGGTTGAGGGGAGGCAAGCTCCCGCTCAACCTAAGCGAAGGCAAGCTCCCGCTCAACCTAATCGAATTGTTGGTGAAGATGCTTCAAAGCGTTGCTCCCTCGGGCTCGCTCTACCAGCGGGAGAGAAACTAAACCGGACGATCGCATCGGTTTAAACCGTTCAATACTTGCATAGGGAGCATGTTTAATCGCAATGAATCATTGAATTATGAACCCGCTTTAACTCGACCTAACCAGGCCTAAAACAAGGTTTTACATATCTTTGACACGACGACTACGAATCCTGGACATACACGCTAGCCAAACGGCGTTAATGTACTTAGAAGCAAATCCACAAACCGCGGACTTTCATCAGAAGGTTTAACCTTGAACACTCCAACCGCTAGGACCATTGGCATGTTAGGTAAAGATCCAATAGCAGATACCCCCAATCAGCAACACCATCAGCATCACGCAAGTCCCTTATCCGCCCCGCCACAGTCGATGGTCGAGGAACTGGTGCCAGTCGGCTTACCGGCTGCGGGTGGTGCATCCAAAGTGTCCCCAGTTCCCACGGTATACCACGTTCAATGGGGCGCATCGGCTTGGCTAATCGCATTGCATATCGGTGCATTATACGCACCCTGGTGTTTTACATGGAGCGGCTTGGGGTTGGCTTTTCTATTCCATTGGATGACCGGCAGCTTGGGAATCTGTTTAGGTTTTCACCGTTTGTTAACGCATACCGGGCTCGTCGTTCCGAATTGGCTTAGGAATGTCTTTTCCACGATTGGAACGCTTGCAGGCGAAGGGGGCCCGATCAGTTGGACGGCCAACCATCGCAAGCACCACGCTTATAGCGACCAACCTGGCGATCCGCACTCGCCACACGACGGACCATGGTGGTCGCATGCGTTTTGGCTGGCTTTCACCACCGACAACGGCGATCCAGAGGGCTACGCCCGCAAGTGGGTTCCTGATTTGCTCAAAGACAAGTACACCGTCTTCCTAGAAAAATTCTTCCTACCGATCCATATTGCCTTCGGCGGTTTGGTAACGGGTATTGGTTATCTCGTTGGCGGACCAAGCTGGGCTGTTTCCTGGCTCGTTTGGGTCATCTGTGTGCGAATGGTCGCCGTCATGCACACCACTTGGTTTGTGAATTCCGCTTCACACATATGGGGATACAAGAACTACGAAACACGTGACGACAGTCGCAACTTATGGTGGGTAGCAGTGATCGCTTACGGAGAAGGCTGGCACAATAATCACCATGCACACCCACGTTTGGCTCAACACGGTCACAAGTGGTGGGAGTTCGACATGACCTACCAGGTCATTCGACTCTTACGCGCTGTCGGACTTGCTAAGGACGTCATCGACTTGCAAAGCATGGACGAAAAGAAACGCCGCCATATCGAACGCGCCGCGGCGTAGCTTTTGGTTCTCATCATAACCCGATACGTAAGTGAGGACTGCGAAGGTTTCCCTCGCTTGCGCGTCGGGTTGGGATACTCCAATCTGCCGTTCGCCTAACAACTCTCGCCGCGACGACTCTGCATCGACGTGAGTATCTCCTGAGTTTGCTGGACCGAAGCGAGGTTTGGCAACATTTCACTTGCCTTTCCTCTCACTCTCTTCTCATCCCTTGCCTCACGGAACGAACCGTGCAATTGGTCTGCGCCACTCTTCGTCAAAATTTCCAATGCGTTAGCAGGTCCAATGCCTCCTGCCGGCAGTATTTCAATGCGACCTTGAGCGCACTCGCAAAGCCGATGCAATGCGTCTACGCCATCGATAGCCATGTCCGGGCCGCCGCTGGTCAGTATGCGAGTGAATCCCAGTTCGACCAAACTCTCTAGTGCAAAGAGTGGTTCACGAACTTGGTCGAATGCTCGGTGCATCACCAATTGGCATTTCGGCAACGCATTCACGATGGAACGAAGAAACGTCAAATCTAGATCTATGGACGCAACAAGTCCACCGACCGCTATTCCATCTGCACCCAGTTCAAGCGCCTGTTTGGCTTCCTCGACCATCAAGTCACGATCGAGATCCTCGTAAAAGAAATCACCCGCTCGCGTGCGAATGAGGACAATTAAGGGCAGTTTGGTCCAACGGCGAACGGCCGAAATGAGTGGCCCTGACGGAGTTACTCCCCCTAGTTCCAGGGCAGAACAGAGTTCGATCCGATTTGCCCCACCTTTTTCGGCAATCATGGCTGCCTGAATCGTATCGACGCATACTTCCAACATTTGGCTGATCCTATAGGATTGATTTTACTGCGCATAGTCGCCTTTTGCTCCGCAAAAGTGCGTTAACGCGGCGCTCTTTTGCGGGCGGCACACTTTCGCAGAGCGAAAGGCGACAATAACACAATCACCGCCTCGGAGATGCGGACCTACGCGAAGGAAAGATCCATGGGTTTGTTCGACGGAACCGCATTAGAGCGACCGGTTCTATGTGATCGATGCCTTCAGGCAATGAGTCTATGCAAATGTCCACCCTTGGACACCCTTGCCGAAAAACAGTCGCTCAAAATACGGCTCGACAAACGAAAACGGGGCAAGATCGTTACCGTTGTTTCCGGATTCCACTGTTCCGAAATGCAAATCCAGGAGACCATGAGTTTTTTGAAAAGCCAATGCGGGGCTGGGGGATGCGTCGATTCTGGTATCATCGAGTTGCAAGGGGATCACACGCAACGCATCGCGAATCTTCTCATCGCCCGGGGCTACCGGATACAAGGCAGGAAGCAAAGCGGCGGCTGAGAAGTGCGCTTCAGCCCCCTTCTTCCAACCCTCAATCCTACGTCTGCATTTCAATTCGGCAGCATCCAAGATCGAGCGCGTTGGTGACCGTTTTCCGGCGGACAATGTCGCGATTGATCTGGTAATAAATGAACTTGCCATCGCGTTGAGTGGTCACTAAACCGGCGTGGAATAACACGCGAAGGTGATGAGAAACGTTTGCCATTTCTGAATCAAGGAGCAACGAAAGGTCTGTCACGGTCAGTGGACTTGCCCTTAATGCCCTCATGATTTGCAGACGATTTGCATCGCCCAATGCTTTTAGATAGCTCGCACACTCTTCGGCATCGGCCTGAGCATTTTTTTCCTTGGAATCCGACTCAGCCATTTCGAAAACTCTTCAACTTCAAGCAGTTCATAAATTGCCTATCGCGACTCTTTTTAGCGATGTTTTTTCAACTCTGCATTGTCACCCCGCCCCCCTAAACTTCCAAGGCTTTCCTCAAAATTTTCTTGGTTGAATCGGTAGCTGGTTGACACAACTTCGTTGACTCGCCACGATACAACATTCGTTTGACCGTGATTTTGTTCAAGAAAAGGTCACATGCAGTCACGAAAGCCAAACGGACCGTCCAACAAAAAGCCAACTTCGGTTGGAATTCGCGGGTTTACGTTGGTGGAATTATTGGTCGTCATCGGAATCATATGATGCATTTTCGTCCGATCGGAGCTTGCCTCCGACGGACGACGTTGTGGCGTACTAAATGTGCGGCTCAGACCTTAAATTACTTCACTTCGCTCCCGCTTCGACCGCCCAAGGCGGTCGAAGCGGAAGCGAAGTGCGGCGGTTCGCGAGCATTACGTAGGACGCCAAAACAAGGTTGAGAGGAGGCAAGCTCCCGCTCAACCCTAGCGAATTGGTGGAGTATTCAGTCGGTGCCTGGCACCAATCGTGGTC
>JANMHA010000380.1:0-10679 GCA_031374925.1 Pirellula sp.
ATATCGTCCAGCGGTAGCCCGCCTGTCCGCCGTTTTCTGGAGGAAGCTCGCATGTGCGGTTTCAACTACACTGACCGCCGGTCGCGGAGCGAACCGGCCTACGTAGATCCGTCGCTCCGCCGATGGCACTTCACGCTCCCCTCGCTTCGAGTGAAACTTCTGAATTATGGAACTAGCGACTCCCACGCCCTTCGTAAACTCAGGGACGTGCCACACGACTTGCCTCACACCTGGAACATTCGCCAACCGGTTCTTCTTCCGTGAGCATCACGTTGGCAACTACCAAGTCACTGCATTTCCGTCGGCCTTCTGAAACAAATGGAGCAGCGTTTTTGGAGAAAGACTCAGTGGAAACTTCGTCACCGAACCATCCCCCAACGCACCTAAGAACGATGGCTTGTCCCCGGCGATTTCAGCTAGTCCCGCAACCGGATTTGCCGCGTCAAAGACATAGTCTTCGGGCGATGTCCATGGTTTAGCGAATTCTGACTTAACCTCGACCAACCATATGGTGTTGCTTAGGCCATCCTTCACGTCGCTTAACTTGACCGGCTTCGCGCTTCCAAAAATCGTATCGTCACCAACCGGAGAAAGAAAGGTCGTATAGCCGGGCTTAAGGTCACTGTAAGCCTCAAGCCCAGAAGCAGAGCCCTTATAAATACCCGGCATCTTGTCGAGAATTGCCAAATTGTGCTCGCTGTTCCAGGGTTCCTTTAACCGAAACTGCTTATACAACTCCAGTTCTCCTACGTAGGGCAGTATATGAACTCGCCAACTGAGAATGCTCTTGCCATCGGCATCGCGTCCTTCCTTCGAAGGAGGCAGAACTTTGTTGGCACTTTCGAAGTTATGAAACGCCAATCCTATCTGCTTGAAGCGGTCCATCTTGATTTGACTCGTGAAGGGACCAAGTATTTGTTCCATGGCACTTGAAAGCAATGCAACACTCTGGTCGAGTTCCGGCAACCCGTTGATCGACATTGTCATTCGATCTCCCGAAACCACTGGCTTTGCCAATAGAATCAGTTGTTCCAGGTCACGCTTTGCCAATGGCAATTTCAGTTGGCCTGCCAGCGATTCTAGCAACTTGGGGACGTGCGATGCCATCGCCGTCGCCGACTCCGATGAAATGGATTGATTGATCGCTTGGAGCCGCAAGTTCGGAGGATCGATTCCAATGGCCGTCCAGCGCACCCCTTCAGTCAATAGCGTACTCGGCCCGCCCCCGAACTTGGTTGGGATCGTCGGCATCAAGTCCCGAAAGGTCTTCCAAAGGTACTCTGGCGGTAATACTAAAACTTGCACAGGAAACGCTTCCACGGACTGCATGGCAATTTGCAAATCGGGACGCGCTGATGGCATGATGCTATCCGTGATCGCGATCTTGCTAGATGACTCTGTCGATTGAATCATGGAAAAGCACAAATAGTCCCCTTGAACCACAGGCTTGGTGAATTGGAAGCGAGCGAGTTGTTCGAACAGTTTCTTTTGATCAAGCTCGGTCTTGTTGCGTACAAACAATCGCACCGGTGATTGAGCCGATGAAAAAGGGATATCGACTGCAATAAAAACACTCTCCCCGTTCAATGCCTTGATAAATTCCTGTTGGGCCAGGATGATCGGCTTGGCACCGCGCCGGAGTGCTTGGTTCTTGTCGTCAGCCAAGTTCTTGGTCAGCGAATCAGGCAGACCAATCCGGTTGGAATCGATCTTGGCGATGACAATGGTTGTCGCATTTACGAACTGCTTGGCAATGGCCGCGTCATCTGCGATTACGGAAGATTTGCAAGCCGCGAAGACAAGCATGATGACAATAACAACATGAGAATACTTCATCGTGTGTGCTCCTTGAGGATATTCATTGTCGCCTTTCGCTCCGCGAAAGTGCGTTCACGAGACGCACTTTCGCAGAGCGAAAGGCGACAATGTGCGGTTAATTAGCGAAACGAAGGACAACTCGGTACTGAATTCCAGGCATGCGATGTCCCGTGAGAATCGCTTTGTCGCCGCTCAATTCGTAAGCAATTGGCTTTCCGGTAAACGGGTCCGCCGGAACGGGTAGGGATAAACTCTGGAGTGAATCAGGTAGTTTACCTCCATTCTGAGCACCGTAGATTCGGATGGCTTCCACCGTCTGAAGCATCGAGATGGTTTGTTGTGTACGGTTTTGGGCGGTTCGTACTGCACCAAAAGAAGCTAAAAAAGTTACTGTCGGAACGCTACACCATCCGATCCTCTGGCTATCGGCCCGCATTCCTTCGTCGAGATTTTTATACTGACTGTTTGCGCTCGCTTGAGCGAATGGAACGTTATTCCATTTGACTTGGTCATCTCGCGTTTGTTCGTGGAAACGTTTCACCGCGAGAAAGAATGTTTGCGCGGTTGTGTAGCTTTCCACTTTATCGCGATTCATTCCGACTTCTTCTATCAGATACCGCTTTGCTCCAGGGTAGCCTGCCGCAATGGTCGCGACCAATACCGCACGAGAGGCTTCGGCATCCTTCGGCAGTCCACCTTCAGGCATGAAATCGAGACCATTGATTTGGGGCAGCATACGATCGATGAAGTCTTGCCAATAACCCGCATTCCTAGGGGCGTCATCGACTTCTCGCAGTACCTTCACTTGTTCGAAAAGAAACTGTCGCTCGTATGCAAACGACTTTCGGAAGTCGACGATTGGGTTCGGAAGCGAAGCAAAGGCCCAATATAAATTGGGAGTCGTTGGGAGTTGCAACAGCTGCAACGCGTCTCGATAAGCAATTCCGGCAATGGCAGCACCAACAAGATTCGAAACCAGAAATTCATCGGTTCCAAGATGCTTGGCCATTGCATATTGTTGTCCCAGAATGGCCAAAGCGTCTTCAACCCTCCCCTCGGCGATCGCGACACGGCAACGCAGACTCTGAGTCCTAGCCAATTCCCGCATAGTTTGGATCTCCGGGAGCAAGAAGCCGACGGGATTGGGATCCTGCCGTACATTTCGATCCAAGGAAAACGATCGTCGGCGAGCCGCTTCGGCCAGATCCCTCGGCTGAAAACTCGTCAATTGCAAATATTGCTTTACCTCCTCGAGCGGCAACTGCTTGAGCGGCATTTCCAACCACGAATAGGGTGGCACGTCGTTCAAGTCGGCCCCTTTTTCCTCCGCCAGTTTCCTCATCTTTTTAAAGGTTTCGCTCAATAGATCCCGAGCGTGATTCTGTTCTAAAAAACCCATTGCCTTGAGGTAGAAGATGGCTGCATTTCCATCCCTCAAATTAAAGTCGTCGGGAATCAGACTATGCTTAAGAGCTGGTCGAGCTTCCGCTTTTGGAGAGATAACCATCTCCAACGTGTATAGCATGATTCCAAGTTGTTCGTCCCGTTGGACGATCCAATCTCCCTCTCGATTGGGCTCGTCAGCCTTAACCAAATGGAAGTCAATAACACTCGATGCAACTACGACACTGCAGCTGAACAAGCAAAGAATTATACGTTTCACGGATCGTGACCTCGTCAATAACGGAGATGAACTGGAATGATTAATGAACAGTATCCATAGATGGATTCAGCAACTCTCGCATCAATTCTGCTTGAGTCACTGGCTGGGGAGGTGAGAACTGCGAGAGGCGCGAATTGGAGAAGGAGCCCGTATCGGCCGTCGAATCCGTAGTAACGGCTTCGTTAATCCCCAAATCTCGAATGGATCCTAGTGGGCTGAACAATTCGATCGACTTCACATAACGCCCTCGCCACCGTATCGTGCTGTCGTCGCCATAGGTTCCGGAACGCAAGTCCATTTGACCTGCCGCCGTACCTGTCTGACTTTCGACACTATTCATTACTCCGACACTCTGGATTGGCGATGGGATCTCAGCGAGTTGATCTCTGTCAATCATCCGCTGCTTCTGATTGGACATAAAGAAGAAGACGCAGGCTGCGCCGACGACGGCGCCGCATATCCACGAGGAAGCTATCGTCCCGGCGAACCGGGACGAAAAATGCTTTTCCATGCCCGGAATAAGCGGGGATGTAGCAGTCAAGGGCGTATTCGTGCAGTTGGCTTCTTGCTCGATCGCCAACAAATCTATCCGAGGCAGTCGCGGTTTGAATCGCCTTAAACGCTGCTCCATTTCACTAAAACCAATACGTTTACTGCTCTGGTCGCCATCAAGATACAATTCGTCAAATGGATCGTAGGGTTCATTCATGTTTGCTAACTCAGTTTTCCTGCTTGACTGTCGATTTTCTTTTCAAGCTCGCGTAGTGCTTGTTGGTATCGCCGATACACAAAACTCATGGAGCGATCTACTAGTTCCGCGATTTGTTCGAACGAAAGTTCGCCCCAAATACGGGCCACTACGATCTCGCGTTCCAATGCGGGGAGGCCGGCTAGCAGCGACTCCATTTCGCTTGGTCCCATGCTTGAGGCCGGAGCACTAATAAACCAAGGTTCTCGTTGTTCGGCTGCAAGTTGCTGGTATTTGGAACGCCGGTTTTCGGATCGAACCTGATTGATGGCTTTACGCCGAACCGTCTTAAACAACCAAGCCACTGGATCACAAGGATCCAACGCTAGTTTCGCAAGATCGATGAGTGCATCTTGCAATGCGTCATCGGGATAGACGCACCACTGGCGAGCGTACAACACGAGTGCCGCACCGTGTTCCTCATACACACGTCGTATTTGCTGCCCGTCGATCTGCTTACCCTCAGACTACAAATTGGCGTTTCAAGCACCTGGATTTGACACTGCTACCGATAAGTCACCGCTCGCCATCGGATTTTTCAGCAATTGCAAAAAATTTGGAGTGCTCCGATTCATCGGAGCTTTGAGGTTGCCGGAATTGCGAATCATTCATCGACGTATCAAGGTTTGTTGCTGCGTCTGACTGCAAGATTGTGAGCCATTCGAACATTTGACTGGATATTTGCCGAACTTATCTTAAAGCGGAAATGAATTTCCGCACTCCAAATTGCAGGGCGATTCATGGCCTGTGGTATTGCTCTTGGTGATTTCGATCCATTCTCTGGGATAGCCCAGACTAAATGGAACAACATTCGCAAGTCGCGTGTATTGCTCCGCCGGAAGATCCCATTCGCCCGACTCCAATCCCTCCGACAATTGCTTGTTTTTTCGGGAACCGATGATCACACTTGCAACACGATCATCAAAAAGCAACCAACTGAGCGCGACTTGAGCAGGCGTCTTGCTAAATTCCTTGGCAACCGCTTTAACTTCGTCAATGACGCGAAAGCTGTTTTCATTCCAGTAGCGAGGCAAATCGATATCTGCCCTCAAACCGACTCGAGAACCAACCTCCGGTCCATTCTGGAATTCATATTTCCCAGTCAACAGACCGCTCGCCAAAGGGCTCCAACACATCATTCCTAATCCCTGGTCTTCGCAAGCTGGCAATATCTCGCGTTCTACGTCCCGGCGGAGAAGATTGTACATGTGCTGGGCACTGATCATGCGAGTCCAGCCTCGTGCATCGGCAACCGCATTGGCTTTTACCATTTGCCAACCATAAAAATTGCTGCAACCGATGTATCGCACTTTGCCTGAACGCACCACGTCATCCAAGGCTCTCATCGTTTCCTCAATCGGTGTATGAGGGTCAGGCCCGTGCATTTGATAAAGATCGATGTAGTCCGTTCCAAGCCGCTGCAAACTTGCGTGAACAGCTTCCATAATGTGCTTGCGAGAAAGTCCTTTGTTGTTTGGCGCCTTCCCCATTCGAAACCATCCTTTGGAAGCAATTACCAAATCGTCGCGACGGTGCGCCGCAATCGCTTTGCCAACAAACTCCTCCGAGACGCCGTTGCTGTACATATCAGCGGTATCGATGAAGTTGCCGCCAGATTGAATGAACGCGTTGGTCAGCACAGAGGACGTTGGAAAATCGCACCCCCAGTCCTTCATTCCAAAGGTCATCGTTCCAAGACAGATTCGAGAGACCAAAAGACCGGAATCACCGAGATATCGATACTTCATGATTGCAATTCAACGATCGTCACTGGAACCTTATTTGATCAAAGCTATGGAGCAATGTACCACGATTTCAACGATAGGGGGACTAAATTTCATCGAGGCAATGTAGGCAATCGAAGCCGGCTTGGGTACTGCTTACTCCTCAAAACACCGTGGGTTGCCCGGACAAAGTCGTCTTCTTTAGCTTCGAAGATATTCGGAACATAACGCTGAGGATTGCGATCGATGAACGGAAACCAACTGCTCTGAACATGAATCATGATGCGATGCCCAGGTTGGAACGTATGCAGGACATCGCTTAACTCAAGCTCGACGAGTGTAGGTTTGCTTGGCTCAAAGGGTTTGGGGGATGCAAAACTTTCACGAAACCTTCCTCGAATGACCGCGGCTCGAACCAATTCATGCCGTCCGTTACTAACAGTCTCTTTGGTGTTGGTTCGATTGCGGTTGTTATCCGTCGGTGGGTTGGGGGTGACATCGATCACTTTGACAACCCAATCCGCATCGCTCTGGGTGGTGGTAACCCACAAGCTTGCTTGAATCGGCCCAGCTACTGTGATCTCATCCTTGAGCACATCGCTTTGGTAAACCAATACATCCGGCCTCCACGATGCAAATCGTTGATCCTCTGTAACGTAGTCCCTGGCCCATGCAGTCGTGATCTCCATAGTGTATGGAACAGGCTTGCTCGGGTCGCTCACGAAACTGTCCGATGCCTCCGAAACGGTCGGTGCGACAGGATCAATATGGCCATTTTCCGATAGATACCAATTCGTTTGCTTTACTTCCTTTGGAGGCCATTGGTCGAACTGGCGCCATCGGTTTGCTCCCGTTTCAAAGACCGTTGCTTCGGCTGGTTCGAAGACGGCCGTTCCTCGCAAGTTGGATTCGAAAAACGGAAGCAAGATGTTTTGTTGATACCATGTCGAAGTTGCAAAACCGAAGTCAGCTTGTCCGAGTCGCCTACCCTCGTCACTACTCCACTGCCCGTGCGACCACGGACCCATGACCAAGTGGTTTCTGATTTGTGGGTTTTGCTTTTCAATGGCTGAGTACGTCTTGAGCGGGCCGTACAAATCCTCGGTGTCATACCAACCTCCCACGGTGAGCACAGCGGCTTTGATATTCTTGAGATGTGGCAAGAGATTTCGATCTTGCCAAAACGCGTCGTAATTTGGATGCGCTTCCAAATCGTTCCAGAAACCGATCTCGTTATGAAAGTGATATTTGTCGACATTACTGAGCGGTCCCAACTCCAAAAAGAACTGGTAACCATCCCGCGTTGGAAATGAAAACGAAGGATTCCCTTCGGTGGTTGGCCCTGGACGAGGACGTCCGAAAGAATAGAAGAAATTGAATCCCATCGGTAAAACAAACGCTCCATTGCGATGAAAATCATCAAAGAACCAATCGGCAATTGGGGCTTGAGGCGAAATAGCCTGCAATGCTGGATGCGAATCGATAGCTCCCGCCGACGTGTAGAACCCAGGGTACGAGATCCCCCACTGACCTACGCGACCGTTGTTTCGTGAAGTGTTCTTGACCAACCATTCAATCGTATCGAAGGTGTCGCTACTTTCATCAAATTGCTTGTTGGTGGTCTTGTTTTCGATGTGAGGACGCATGTCGAGAAACTCACCGCCGCTCATGTACTTTCCGCGGACATCTTGAAAAACAAAAATGTACCGATTTTTTTCGAAATCAGCACAAGGCCCAAGTCGAGTCTTGTATTGGGACAATCCATACGGGCCTACGCTGTATGGTGTTCGAGTGAGCAGTATTGGATACCGGCGACTCGTGTCGGTATCGTTCGGTTCATAAATAGTCGTAAAGAGCTCAACTCCATCTCGCATGGCAATTCGAACTTCCGACTTGGAGTAATTTGCTCGAATCAAGTCAGCCCGTTCGTCGGGTACCGAGTTTTGCCCAGGTAACGGTACCGAAGTGAGCATCCACGATATCAAGGTGAGCAACGCAATTAAGAATTTTGTCATGGGAATGGAAGCCATTACTTACCCGAGTCCGGTCGGAATAGAGGTGTCGTACAGTGAATGCCGAGACGCTGATTGTAATTCAGATCCATTCCGCCGAGTAACTGGGCCGAAAAATGGCAGTCAAAAATAGGGGGCGATAATTTGCTCGATCGGCTCAGCGGACCGGAGGCGTTTATCCTTTTTGTTTTAACGCATGTTCAGCGAATCGAGTTTAGCCATTTGCGTTACCCAGGCTGCGGCCCCGGCAAGCAAGGGATAAAGTGCCAACCCGCCAGTCCCCTCTCCCAAACGCATATTCCATTTCAACATGGGTACAAGGTTGAGCCTCGCAAGCATCTGAGCGTGAGCAGGTTCATCGGATTCATGCGCGGCGATCATCTGCTCCACCACCTCGGGGGAGAACTGCTGGGCAATTAGCGCCGCTGCGGTCGCGATCATGCCGTCCAAAAGAATGGTTTGTTTTTGTTTGGCGCATTGAACAAAGAAACCAGCCATGGCAGCGATCTCAAAACCACTAACGGCAGCCAAAGCCGCTTCGTCAATGGTGCGTCCGCATCGCTCCAACACTCGATCGGTTGCAGTTTGGACTGCAGACCGCTTCTTTGCCAGCGATTGCTCATTGGTTCCAGCGCCATTTCCTACGGCATGGTTCAATGAAACATCCGCCAAAAGTCGCGCCAAACAACTAGCCGAAGTCGTGTTTCCAATACCCATATCGCCGGCGATGACAACTTTGGCCCCTCGCAGAAAAGTCTGCCTAGCTTCATCCACGCCGATGGACAACGCTTGACGAAATTCATGGAGTGTCATCGCGGACTCCTCCAGAAGGTTCTTGGTTCCAGCGGCAATTCTTCGCAACGAAAGTTTGGGGTGCGTTATGCGAGGTGGCACCACCGACCCAACGTCTACGACGTGATAATCCACTTCATAAAGTTGGGCGAGCACAGCCGAGGCCGAAAAGCCTTGTGCAATTTGCTCAATCATAACGGTCGTAACCATCGAAGGCCAAATGGTCACTCCGGCTTGGACAACACCGTGGTCTGCCGCAAAGACGACCAGTTCTGCCGGACGCACCATGGGATTCAATGAATGCTGAACGTAACATAGGCGCTCCGCCAACACCTCCCATTGCCCCAGAGAACCTTGTGGCTTTACGAGTCGATCCAAGTGCTCACGGATCTCGTTCGATTGGAACATAATCTTCTTTCAATACTGCTCGAGGGTGTTGATTCGGCACCGTGGCGGATGCTGCCAGCATCCGAGCCGTCGCTAGTAGCACCGTGGCAGATGCTGCCAGCATCCGAGCAGACAAGCACCTTTGTAGCAACGGAGCCGACGCTAGCAGCGTCGGCCACGGCCACGGCCAGAATTTTTGGATCGAATTAACATACCAAACTTTCCTTTACCAAACTTCGAAAGGCCGTTGGCAAAAATCGGATTAAGTCGGTTGCGAGTGTGCTTGGCGTCCCAAGCTCCGAATGCGCCAGATCGCCAGCCAGTCCGTGCAGATAGGCGCCCAATCGAGCCGCATCGAGGCACGCCATTCCTTGACAAATCAAGGCCGCAATCATTCCAGTCAAACAATCGCCGCTACCACCCACCGCCATACTTGCATTTCCTGTCGAATTGATAAACGAATCTTGTCCATTCGTAATGAGCGTTTGATTGCCTTTGAGCAGTATGATGCACTTGATTCGAGCTGCGAACGTTTTTGCTGATTCCATTTGCCCAACTCGGTCCTTGGCTGAAACGCCGCTTAGACGCTCCCATTCTCCAGGATGTGGTGTGAGGATTCGCAACGTACCATTAGGACGCTTTTCTATTCGATCCCATTGCCTCCACGTGTTGGATTCGCTCAAAGCGTTTAGTCCGTCTGCGTCCACGATCAAGGGCCCCTCGAATTTCTCAAATAGATCGGTGACGATTCCGTCGCTTGCTTCGCTTCTCCCTAATCCAGGACCAATGGCAACACAGGTTGCCCGCTCGAGATGGCCTGTTAGTCTACTTCTGGCAACGGATATCAGTCGCCCAGTGGAATCGCAGGGCAGGGGCAACGTCATGTAGTTTGGATCCAGAGAAGCGACGATCGCTTGGCTATTTTGAGGGACGGCTAGCGTCACCAAACCGGCACCGGTTCTTAGACAAGCCATCCCCGCGATCGCGATTGCTCCGGTCATTCCGGTTGCCCCACCGATCAACAGCGCGTGGCCAAACGAGCCCTTGTGCGCAGTGGGTTCGCGCGGCGGAAGCATCGTGGGTTTGTTTTGGGCCATAGGTTGCTAGTTGCTAGTTGCTAGTTGAGAGTTGAGAGTTGAGAGTTGAGAGTTGAGAGTTGGGAGTTGGGAGTTGGGAGTTGGGAGTTGACGATGAAAATTGATTTTCACAGATTGTAGTCTCCAAATCCGTTTTGCCACGCCCAGAATTAGTCCCTCAACGTAGAATTGGGGCCACACCCTATCCCCTAGCCCTAGCCACTAGCCACTAGCCACTACCCACTAGCCACTAGCCACTAGCCACTAGCCACTAGCCACTAGCCACTAGCCCCTAGCCACTAGCCCCTAGCCCCTAGCCCCTAGCCACTAGCCCCTAGCCCCTAGCCACTAGCCACTAGCCACTATCAACTAACGACAGTCCCGTAGCCACTGTGGCGAAGCCGGTGGGAACATGGCCGTTGGCGCGGGCGCGTGGGGGGGGGGGGGGGGGGGGGGGGG